>JAWXTT010000061.1:0-12028 GCA_044433325.1 Bacteroidales bacterium | reverse complement strand
CAATGTAGATATTAAGAATCAGGGATTCTATATGGATAGCCTTAGATTATCGACAAACTTTCTGCGTATGGGTCTCTTCTTTAGTTATATAACCACTGATAGAGATAGTGCTGATGCTACATTACATTTTGATATCGAAGAGTTTAATGCAACCAAATTAATTGGTGAGATGCCTAAGATATCACAAGTATTACCTCTATTATCATCTTTCCATGGTAATTTTGAAACTATACTAGATGCAACATGGATAATTGATAATCATATGAATATAGTTCAACCTAGTGTTAAATCTCAAGCTAAACTTACAGGCAATGAGCTTTCGTTATCTCGTTCAGCAGTTATGCCCAATTGGGTAGGATGGCTACTATTTGGTAAGGATAAATATATACGCCTCGATACCCTAGATTTAGATTTAACCATTGATGATGAACTATTACTGTTATACCCAACTGATTTGAATCTGAATGATAAATATCTGATTCAGGCTAATGGAGTAGCATCAACTAGTGCATATCGCTACCATCTAAGGGTCAAGGATAATCCATTATGGTTTCAGATAGCATTCAACCTGTTTAATGAGGGGGATAAATTTAAATTACGACTAGCATCACTTGAGGGGGAATCACTTGATGATATGTCAGAGATGTTAGATACTACACGCGTTGCCCACCAACTGTACGATCCAACCAACGTTCACAAATTTGATATTAAACATGAGCGACAAGGTATAAATAGCAACTACAAGCAAAGCTACAATCAACTGATAAATAGCATTGAGCATTAATACGCTCTATAAGTTCAGCTCTTTGCGCACTAACTTAATTACCTCCCAAAAGTTATTCTCGATAGGTTTCAGCAACGATTTCTCTGTTCTCTCATGTTCCGCTACCATTATCTTTATACCACGATGATGACATTTAATATCTAGATCAGCATCCATTATTACAGGTTCACCATCAATATGCATTACACCAGCCTTTGGACGTTTAATGGTAAGCTCCTTAGCGCGGAAACTATTAATATTAGTATTCTGATCAATATGCTTAGTAAAGAGTAGTAAACCTAACAGAGCCGTATCCAACGGGGTAAATGGCAATAGTACCGTAACATCTATCTCACCATCATGCATATTAGCATTAGGGGTAATAAATGCATTATTACCATATTGAGATGCGTTGCCACACGCTATCAGAAAAGCCTTCTCAGTAATCACACGATTATCGACTATCAAGGTGTATTCCATATTGCGATAACGTAGATACTCAACCAACGCCTTTTGCAGGTAAGTAAAAGCTCCACGCTTTTTAGACTTTGCAAATTTCTCACTAACATGAGCATCAAAACCCACACCACAAGTACAGAAAAATGGACGATTATTAACAGTGCAGTAATCTAGCTCCTTAACAATATTACGATTAACAATATCAATAGCTCCCAAATAATCTATGGGTATATCCAGATGCCTAGCTAAACCATTACCTGAACCACAAGGGATAATACCCAATGCCGTTTGCGTATCACGCAGAGCCGCTGCCACCTCATTAATAGTACCATCTCCACCAACAGCAATTACCGCATAATACCCCTCAGCGGTAGCTCTATTAGTAATTTCAGTAGCATGTCCAGCATACTCGGTATAAACAATCTCTAAGTCAAACAGCTTATCATCAATCTTTGAGCGTAACATTCCAGGTAGCTCAACCTTTGAACCACCCCCTGCAATAGGGTTAACAATCGCCAAAACCTTAAATTTATCCATACCTTAAAACAACATCGACTAACAATAATACAAAGATAGTTTTAGATAAGACGCAATACCAATCTCTAACGGTTAAATATACTTAATCCCAGAATATACTCCACTCATTTTTAGTAGCTTTGCAGAAATAATAAATAACAATATGAAAACTAGATTAATTTATATAACAAGATATCTGCTACTTACGACTATCCTATTAACAAGTGTAGCATGTAGTAAAGAGCAGACAGATGTAGCTACCATTGTTGATAACCTTTGGGAATATAGCCTAGAGAATCCTGATGGGTTTACTGTTGAGATACCTGATATGGTGACAGTTACTAACGGTTTCGCAGTAGCATACTATATCGACTTTAATAATGTTGGTAAAGAATCTCTAACAGATATTGTTAATCACGCCCTAGAAAATAACAACATTGTAGGTGGATGGTTAGATACAGATGATAATGTATATTATTTTGATAGCATCAAGATATTCGATGATAGTCAGCAGGAGCAAGCAGAGCAATTCGCTATTGAGAATCAACAGAAAGCATACTACGACCTAACTAACCAAGTAACCATATTTCCAGAGGAGTAATACTCCCCTTAATCAATAAGTCCCATATCACGCAATAGAAACGATGCGTTAAGTTTCTGGCTAACACCATCCTTTAGTTTGTAATCAAACAGGAGTTTATTATCCTCCAACTCCACCTCGAAACAGTAGTTACGTGCCACATCAGGGTATTGTTGTTCCAACTCTCCAATTACCAAGTCATGGGTAGCTATAAAAACAATAGCATTATTATTGATAAGTTTCTGCAATAACCCTAGCGAGCCAATCTGTTTATCCTTATTATTAGTACCACGAAGAATCTCATCCAGCACCACTAATTTTAATCCATCAGCATTAACCATATCAACAATATCACGCAACCTAGATATTTCAGCATAGAAATATGATTCATTTTTGGCTAACGAATCTTGAATCTTTATACTAGATAATATTTTAGCAGGGGTAAAGCTAAACCCACTAGCCGCAACTACTGAGCCATTCATCCCCAAAATCATATTCACAGCCACTGTACGTAGGAAAGTACTCTTACCAGCCATATTAGCCCCAGTAATAATAATTATTGCAGGAGATTTAGTAATGCTGATATCATTAGCTACGCACACCTTGTCAGAGATAAGAGGATGCGCCATCCCCTTAGCCTCAATTGAGAACTTATCCCCATCATTAATAATAGGGGAAGTAGTTACGCCCCTATTATTATAGGCATAAACGCCATAGCCAAGCAGAGCATCAAATTCAGATATAGCATTTATCCAACGTTCAACCTCCGCTCCATATCTCTCCTTCCAAGATAATAGATTTCGAAAAATCTGTACGTTAAAACCATAAACACCATTCAGCACCAAGATAGAGAATAGATTATTCCTATTATCAAACAGGTTAAGTAGTTTACGCAACTTACATATCTGAACAGAAGCAGATGAACCCTCAACAGATAATTCACCCTTAACTCGGTTCAAATACTCCGATTTAAACTCCTCCCCCTCAAGCATAGCAATCAGCTGAGAATACTTCTTAATAACCTTAGTAGCACGCCCTAACCTAGCATGGTTACGGTTGATAGCACGCATATTCCAACTAGATAGGATAATATTCACAATCAACGCACCCCAAATAGTTGAAAAAGCCAATACACCAGTCAGATACAACCCCAGCCACACAATAGAGATTGCGGGTACAAGGATAGATAACGCTTTAACCACACGGTAACAGTTAGCATCTTCACGCTCGCTAGTCCAACGTTGTAGATATTTAAACTCCTCGTCACTCTCCTCAAAGAAACTACCACGAGTATGAAAATCCTGCACAAACTCAACCTTTTCAGCAAGCTCCTTAATAGCCTGCTGTTTAAGTCTAATCATATCAGCATCAAGCTCCTCACGACACAGATTATCAATAAATAAACGCTCACCCTTGCGAGTTACCGAACGATTCAAATATTGGAACAACGAGCCTCTACCCACAATATCAAAATCAGCCATCAAGTAAGGCGAGATATGAGCATACTCAGCACCATCACCACGATTAGCAAAATCAAAATCAATCACACGTAACTCCTCACGGTTAACCTCCAACTTACGTTGCAGAAACTCACGCTTAGCACTCTGAATAGAATCCACCTTAACCAGAACCAAGAAAGCGATAAACGAACCAACAGCAAGAGTTACTTCCCACCATTCACAATCACCACTAAAAGCCAATAGCACACACCCAACAGCCACCAAGAAAGTCACAAACCGAGCCAGATAAAGATAAGCAAACCGCACACGAATACGCTCCACCTCCTCAGCAAGACCTGCAACCCGTGTTTTATATTCATCTATTATATTCATAGTAAAAGTTATTTGTGTAGTTTAGCTAAATAGGTTACCCTCTTGTTTACTTTTTATGGGTAGTGGCTATTCTGCGAATTGGATTTGGCAGTTCTCTAGTGAGCTGATGCGAGCTAGGGATACTATTTTGATACCTTTCTCTTTTAGTCGTTTGTAGCCTTTTTGGAAACTTTTCTCTATGACGAAGCCCATTCCTGCTAGTTGGGCTTTTTGTTGTTCTATTAAATCTAATACGCCTAGGGCAGCGTTTCCATTAGCTAGGAAATCGTCAATGAATAGTACTCTGTCGTTGGCGTTTAGGAATTCGGCGTTCATATTCATATCGTAATATTTATCTTTAGTGAATGAATATACTGATGTGGTTAGTGCCGCTGTGGTTATGGTTTTTGGCTTGCTTTTCTTGATAAATACTACTGGAACATTCAATAGATATCCAACGAATATGGCAGGGGCTATTCCGCTTGCCTCTATGGTGATAATCTTTGTTATCCCCTCACCGTTGTTGAAGCGTGCTACAAATTCGTTAGCTATATCCATCATTAGATGTGCATCTAATTGGTGATTGATAAAACTATCTACTTTCAATACTCCACCCTCTAGTGATTTTCCATCTGTTAATATGCGTTGCTTTAGTTGTTCCATACTTGTTTATTTTCTGAAATTTACAATTATATTGGTGATAATTGCTGTTATACTACCTGTTGTTATCCCTGATGCAAAGGTGCTTTTAACCATCGCTGGCATCTGATCTAGTATCTCGGGTACTAATTCTACCCCTAGTCCTACTGATAATCCTGCTGATATTACTAATGCTGCACGTCTATCTATTGGTTGTGATGCTATAATCTTTATACCTGATGCGGCTACACTACCGAACATTAGGAGTGCTGCACCACCTAGAACAGCCTCGGGCATTACTGAGAATGCTATGCTTACACCTGGGAATAACCCTAGCAATAATAACATCCCTGCTATGTAGTAACCTACATATCTGCTAGCTACTCCTGTTAGTTGTATTATCCCGTTGTTCTGTGCGAAGATTGAGTTTGGAAAGGAGTTTAGCATGGCTGATAGCATTGATGATGCTCCATCTGCCATAACTCCGCGCTCGATACGTTTGTCAAACTCTTTACCCTCAATTTTGCCACCTGAGATTAGTGTGTTGGCGGTAATATCTCCTGCGGCTTCAATAGATGTGATTAGATATATAATTGCTATCGCTATGATATGTGAAACGTCAAAATCTAACCCATACTTAAATGGTACTGGGATATTAAAGTTCCACCAATTAGTCTCGCGTAAGATATCCATAGGTATCATCCCTAATATTAGGGCTAGCGCATAGCCTATTACTATACCTATAAAGATTGAACTCATGCGGATATATTTGTTCTTGCTTTTGTTCAGCAGTAGGATGGTTACTAGTACTGAGGCGGCTACTCCAAGGCTCTGGAATGAACCGAATGTGCCACTCTCCATTGCTGTAAATCCTCCGCCACATGCGGTTATCCCTACCTTGATTAAACTCAATCCTATCAGTGTAACTACTACGCCTGAAACAATAGGTGTGAATATACGTTTTAAATGCTTAAATAATAGACTTACTATTATTTCGACTGGCGCGGCGGCTAAACAGCATCCAAATATTAGTGGTAATCCGCCTGTAAGCCCTGCACTGATAATGGGAGCAATAAATGAAAAACTAGTCCCTTGCACACATAATAATCCACTACCTAGTCCCATAGGACGACGACACTGAATAAATGTGGCTATTGCTGATACTATCAATGATAGTGACACCATATAACTGGTTGTTTCTAAGTCTAATGAGATAGCCCTTGATACTATTAGAGCAGGTGTGACGATAGCCACAAAGATAGCCAAAAGATGTTGTAACGCGGCAAAAATAGCCTCGCGTGGAGCAGGTCGTTCATCAAGTTGATAAACCAATTCAGTAGAATCTTTTTCGCTATTAGTTGCCATGCAGTACCTTCCCCCTTAATTAAAACTGCAAAGATAGTAATTTCCTATCAAACACCCAAGTGTGAGTAGTCCCTAGGCTTAATTAGATTTTTTTGAGTTTTCAGAAATAATAACTATCTTTACGAGATTATATTATAACTGTAAAATTGGATAGTTATGGAGAAGGAGTTATATGAGTGTTTTGATAGGGTGCGTTTAGCCTCACGTAAGATTAATCTATTGGAGGAGAGCAAGATTAATGCTGTACTAAATAAGCTGGCGGATGCTGCTGAGGCTAATGCTGAACGTATTATTGCGGCTAATAAGCTAGACCTTGCTAAGATGGAGGTTAGTGACCCTAAATATGATAGACTGAAATTGACTGTTGAGCGCATAGCGGGGATTGCCTCTGATATGCGTAATGTGGCTAAGTTGCCATCACCTCTAGGGCGTGTACTACTGGAGAATAAGTTAGAGAATGGTATGAGTATTAGTAAAGTTTCTGTCCCTTTCGGGGTGATAGGGGTTATCTATGAGGCTAGACCTAATGTGACTTTTGATGTTTTCTCGTTGGCTCTGAAAGCAGGTAGTGCATCTATCCTAAAGGGGGGTAGTGATGCTAATAATTCTAATATGGCTATTGTGGAGATTATCCATGAGATACTAGCCGAAGAGTCTATTGACCTGAATAGTGTGGTGCTATTGCCTACTGACCACAAGGCTACGGCTATTATGCTTGGAGCTGTGGGTAAGGTGGATTTGATTATTCCACGTGGTAGCCAAGGGTTGATTAACTTTGTCCGTGATAACTCACGTGTGCCTGTGATTGAAACGGGTGCTGGTATATGTCACACTTATTTCCATAGTTCGGGGGATTTGGCTAAGGGTGCGGATATTATCTTTAATGCTAAGACTAGACGTGTTAGTGTATGTAATGCGTTGGATTCGTTAGTGATTGATGCTGATAGATTGGGCGATTTGCCTGCGTTGGTGGCTAAGATGGCTACTAAGGATGTGATTATATATGCTGATAAGCGTGCTTATGCGGCGTTGGAGGGTAAATATCCTATGCTTGAGGCTATTGATGAGGTTAATGGTTGGGGTCGTGAATACTTAGATTATAAGATGTCTATAAAAACGGTGGATAATATCACTGAGGCTATTGAGCATATCTCGGTTTACTCCTCTATGCATAGTGAGGCTGTTGTGGCTGAGGATGTCGAGGCTTGCAAGAAGTTTACCTTAGAGGTGGATGCTGCCTGTGTTTACACTAATGTATCTACTGCTTTCACGGATGGAGCGCAATTTGGTTTTGGTGCTGAGATAGGTATCTCAACACAGAAACTACACGCTCGTGGACCTATGGCACTGCCTGAGATTACAACATATAAATATATCATCCAAGGGGATGGACAAACTAGAAATAGCTAGTTAGTTCGTAGGAGTTGATGATACTAATTAATAGTTTCACCCTCCGTGTCATCCTGAACTTGATTCAGGAACTTTGCAATTGACACCTGAACTGGAAAGGTGCTGAATCAATTGCTAAGGTGTTGATGTTGAACTGGAAAGGTGCTGAATCAAGTTCAGCATGACAAATAGGGGTTATTGACATGACAAATGAGAGATTATTGACATGACAAATGAGAGATTATTGACATGACAAAAGTGGATTATTAATTCAGTGTGACACGTCTGACATTGGGTATACAGATAATGGATAGTAGTGAGGATATATATTTAGCTAAAATACAAAGATTAAAAATAAAAAAAGATATGAGAAATTTTACAACCGTTGAGGATATAGGTGACCTTAAAGCTGCTGTTAAGGAGGCTTTAGAGGTTAAAAAGGATAGATACGCTTACAAGGCGTTGGGAGAGAATAAGACTTTGTTGATGATTTTCTTTAACTCGTCATTGCGTACACGTCTTAGTACTCAGAAGGCTGCCATGAATTTGGGTATGAATGTAATGGTCTTAGATGTTAATCAAGGTGCGTGGAAGTTGGAAACTGAACGTGGCGTGATTATGGATGGAGACAAGCCTGAACATCTATTGGAGGCTATCCCTGTGATGGGTTGTTACTGTGATATTATCGGGGTTCGTGCTTTCGCTAAGTTTGAGAATAAGCAGGAGGATTACGAGGAGATGGTGATTAATCAGTTTATCAAATATTCAGGTCGTCCAGTGTTTAGTATGGAGGCGGCTACTCGCCACCCTTTGCAGAGCTTTGCTGACTTGATTACTATCGAGGAGTATAAAAAAACTGAACGCCCTAAGGTGGTACTAACATGGGCACCACACCCTAAAGCGTTGCCACAAGCTGTGCCTAACTCATTTGCTGAGTGGATGAATGTGGCTGATTATGATTTTGTGATTACTCACCCTGAGGGGTATGAGCTAGACCCTAAATTTGTGGGTAATGCTACGGTGGAGTATAATCAAGATAAGGCATTAGAGGGTGCTGACTTTGTTTATGCTAAGAATTGGGCTGCTTACACTGACCCTAACTATGGCAAGGTACTAAACAGTGACCGCGCTTGGACTGTTACTACTGAGAAGATGGCATTAACTAACAATGCATTCTTTATGCACTGTTTGCCTGTGCGTCGTAATATGATTGTTTCGGACGATGTAATCGAAAGTGCGCAATCAATAGTTATCCCTGAGGCTGCTAATCGTGAAATATCGGCTCAGGTAGTGATGAAACGTATTCTTGAAGGATTAAAATAATAGATAATATGAAAAGATTAATTGCATTGATTCTGATAATATTACCATTAACTATATTAGCTAATGGAGGTGTAAATGATATTAAAAGGTGGAGCGATGGCGCGCTAACTTGGGATGATTTTATGGGTGATACTATGGGTGGAAGCGATGCAACATCTATGGATAGGGAGCTAATTATCGAGTTTGACCAGAGTGATAATAAGGGGAATATGGAGTTTCAGATACATGCAGTTGCTGCTATGAATAGAAACAATTCATCTGTTGGAGCTAATGTTAAGAGTGATCAGAATTTGCGCTATCAACAGTTGCAATATGACTTGTTAGAGCTATATCGTCGTCGTTTACAACGTTTTTTAAATGGTACAATCCGCAATAGTGAGTTTGATGCTAAACTAGCTTTTGTTCAAGGTGAATATAATGAGAAGAGCGCATTGATAGCTGAGGAGACTAAGAATGGTGCGGATGAAAAGAGCTTAAAGCAGTGGGAATATTTTGTTGCTATGGAGTTATCACAATCTGAAGATATGGAAGCACCAGTAATTGCCCCTAGTAAATTCTCTTATGGAGGTTTTGTTGGTGTCGGTTGGGCTACTTTGACTAATGATTTGGGTGATAGCTTTTCATCTTATTTCCCATTTAATATTGGCTTAGAATCTGAGTACAACAGATTCAAATTAAAGGTAGATGTATCATATGGTCAACCTAAAATTGAAAATAGTAATATATATGACGTAGCGATGCAGGGAACATATTCAACTTACGCTAGCCTGTTAGGTGTGAATGTTGTGGTTGGTTATAAGGTGTATAAAGGTTCGCGTTTTTCAATAACTCCATTCGTAGGTGGTAGTTGGAGTAAATACAGTTGGAATATTGCCAATTATGAATATAATTACGAGGATGATCTCTTAGATGTTGTTGAGGTATTAGGTACTGATATGAGTGATTTTAATTGGATTGCAGGTATCGACTTTGATTATCACTTTAATCACTACTTGATAGGAGATGAGGATTCAATGCAGAAAACTCAGATGACATCATCAGTAAGGTTTACCCCTTATGTGAGTTACGCAAGTTATAAAGATACATCGTTGAGCGGATATAACGTAGGTCTTACAGTAGCTTATTCAGTAAATTTCAGTCACTTAAAAGTAAAATAGGGGAGTTCTTAAAACTGACCTGTAAAATAATAACAATTTAATAATGGGAGAAAAGCAACTGTTTCATCAATCTTTAAGCGATATTTTGGCTACTTTTTCACCTTTTTATCTTCACATAGCTCGCTATGTGAAGATAAAAAGGTGAAAAAGTAGCTCAAAAATCTAATCTTAAATATTGATAAATCAGTTTTCAGAGCTCCCCTATCAGTATGAGTGTAAATAATCCAGTAGAAGTAATCAAGAGAGTATTAACAATTGGTGAAAATAAAGTAGCTCTAAACAGTAATGATATCCCACGATCAATTCTTTTGTCAATATTGGCAGGGATATATATTGCTATGGGTAGTGCCTTAGCTTTGATGGTTGGTAATGGTTTTACTGAAGTAGTTGCTGGCAACCCAATTGTCAAATCACTGTTAGGTGGGATGGTCTTTCCAATAGGATTGATATTGGTTGTTATGCTGGGTGCTGAACTATTTACTGGGAATAATGCGCTATTGATACCATCATTAGGTGAAAAGAGATACTCATTTGGTAAAGTACTAAAGAATTGGGGAATCGTATATGTAGGTAATTTTATTGGTGCAATATTTTTTGCTTATGTTTTTATATACTTAGCAGAGATTTCAGCTAAAGAGCCATATCATCAAGCGGCTATGGATATTGCCGTAGCTAAAACCTCGCTACCTTGGATGGTTGCATTTATTCGTGGCGTTGCCGCTAACTGGTTTGTCTGTTTAGCTGTTTGGTTAGCATTGTCATGCAATAGTGCAGGAGCTAAGATGTTTGGGTGTTGGCTACCAGTCTTTACCTTTGTGACATTTGGGTTTGAGCACTCCATTGCTAATATGTTCTTTATCCCATTAGGAATTTTCGAGGGCGCAGCAGTAACTTGGGGTGATTTCGCAATCAAAAACCTTATCCCAGTAACGTTAGGAAATATAGTAGGTGGAGCAATATTTGTAGGTCTTACATATTACTATATCAATAAAAAGGGGATTAGTCGTGACTGAAAAACAGAAGATGCTCCGCGGCGAGATCTACAACGCCAATTATGATAAAGAGTTACTAGCAGAGCGCGAACACTGCAAGGAGCTATGCTATGACTATAACCGCATGCGCCCATCATGCACACGTGAGCGTGAACGACTTCTGCGTGGACTGTTAGGAAGATGTGGCGAAACGTTCACTATCGAACCATCCATCTGGTTTGATTACGGTTACAATATAGAGATAGGTGAAAATTTCTACTCTAATCATAATCTAGTAATTTTGGATGGTGCCAAAGTCGTATTTGGTGATAACGTATTTATCGCACCTAATTGCAGTTTCTACACCGCAACACATCCACTTGATGCAGAACGTCGCAACCAAGGGTTAGAGTACGCCCTCCCCATAACCATAGGCAGCAACGTATGGATAGGTGGAGGCGTTACAGTACTCCCAGGCGTAACCATAGGCGATAACGCCGTAATAGGAGCAGGCAGCGTAGTAGTAAAATCTATCCCTGCCAACTGCATAGCGGTAGGCAATCCCTGCCGTGTCATTAAAGCATTGTAAGGATAGATTTGTTATCTATGATGGTGGAGGCTATTGCGCGTATATCTGTTGGGGTTAAGGCGTTGATATGCTCGGTTATCTCGGCTATGGAATTAATCTTGTTGAAGTAGAGGATGCTCTTTCCCATATTGGTTGTGTTCACTTCGCGGTTCTCTGAGCTTAATAGTAGTTGTCCTAGATATTGGCGTTTAGCTATGGCTAGGCGTTTATCTGTTAGGTAGCCATTGGCTAGGGTTTCTATTTCTCTGTCAACGATGCGTAGGCACGCTTTTAGGTTTTCAGGATCGCAACCGAAATATATCGAGAATAAGCCGCAATCAGAATACATCATAACGGATGAATCCACACTATAAACATACCCTTTGCGTTCACGCATTGCCATATTTAGTAGGGAGTTCATCCCTGGTCCACCTAAGATGTTATTGAATAGTAGGGTGGCGTATCTGTTAGGGTCATACATACCATT
>JAWXTT010000060.1:1105-12159 GCA_044433325.1 Bacteroidales bacterium | reverse complement strand
ACTAATTTATACGCATTTGTCATGTCAATAATCTCTCATTTGTCATGCTGAATTTAATTCAGCACCTTTCCAGTTCATCATCAGAACCTTAGCCGTTTAATTCAGCACCTTTCCAGTTAAACATCAGCTCCTTTTCAACCCCCTATTACACAACAGCTTATAACTCAAACTACAAAGTTCAGGATGACACGCCTAGTGGAACTTTTAGGATGACAAATGTGGATATAGTGATTTAGGATAACACTGATGGAATCTTTCCTGAGTATGACGATAACAGTAATTATAAAACGACCACCAACGCCCAAGTAACCAATAATAAAGAAGATAAAAAAGGGGGTAGCCATTAACTTTATAGAAATAGAACCCAGCTACCCCCACATCATAGAAATGATGAGTACAAAAAGGATAAATTATTTTTTAATCGATTATCCCCTCGACATATTTAAACCAAGTGCGTTTAAAACGATAAAACTTGGTATTACAGTTAAATATAGATAATTTCATTACATCAGTATCATTAAAATCTATTTTATGGTCAACTATATCTAATAATCTAATATCCTCGACACACTTAACATTCTTATCCTTTAATGTTCCATCTGCATTAAACAATTTATGGGTATTAATAAAAGTAAGCACACGTAACCACTCAAATTTAAAATGTTCAGATATTATCCCAAAGTATGGGATATCTTCAACATCTACCCATGAACACCCCTCACGAGGCTCAACATCATTTATATCATCGACAAAGATAACAAATCTTTTTACTCTTGAACTAATAATTATATCCTCATTATCATATAATTTACTCGAGTATGCTATTTTCTTTAATTTAAATATTTTTTTTAAATTTAGCTCTCTTTCATTATACTCTGCATCCTCAGGTTTAAAATCCTCATGCAATCCCTGATCATAATGCTCATTTTTTAAATTCAGATACACCTTATTTCCACATATAAGCATAGCTCTTACACATAAATTATTCAATTTATGTAACGATTTATTATCACTATTATCCCCATCAAAAATATTTTCTAGATTTCTTTTTTTAAAGTTTGCTGCGACCACACCATCAACAACAGCAGCAATAGCAACAACAAATGGAACAGTAGTAAATATAATTTGGTCTTGAATACTCACCCCCCAATCCTTAAATATCAGGAAGAAATACCCCCAAATAAGAAACAACAGCATACATACAATACGATAAATATTCTGTACAACACGTATATCATTAATATATATATATTGACCAAGATATAATCGCTCGAAGATATGACCATATTTAAGGGTTGAGTACATCATAAACACACTCTTATTAGGTCGCTTATACTGACTATTAGATGTGATTAGCAAGAAAATAAATAGATATAATGTAGCGAACATCAATATCGCTCGCAATTTCAATATCTCAATATCAAATTTGACTACTAACACCAAATATAATATAGTAGCCAGAACACTAAAGATACTAGAGAATAGCAACCCACGCGTTATAGTATAAGTTATTCGGTAACTATCACTCTTATATAATTTACTTTCACGCCTCAATCTCATAAAGAGGAATGTAACTGAAGTGATTGCCATAAAAATTATCGGCACAACTAATTCAAAATATGCACTGGAAATTAATATTATTGCAAGTAAGAAAAAATACCCGATAGCATCATTTACAAACAATCCACATATATATCTTTTGACTTTATTATCCATTTTATTTTATATTTTTATTAAAGGGGAGCTCTAATTTCTCCCATAATTAATTTATTATTATTTCTTAGGGTCGGTTTTTAGAACTCCCCTAAAGTAATCTAACACCTTTAGATATAAAGGATAACGGATATTTCCCTCATTTATTGAGTGATTCATATCAGGATATATCATCATATCTATAATTTTATTATTAGCGGTTGCGGCAGTAGCATAATTGTAGCTATTATCTATATGTACATTATCATCTGCTGTACCTGCTATTATTAATAAATTTCCATTTAGTTTAGTTACATTCTCGATAGCTGATGAAAGGATATATCCATTCTCGTTCTGCTGAGGTGTACGCATATATCGTTCAGCATAAATAGCATCATATAAACGCCAATCTGTTAAAGGAGCAATGGCAACACCAGCGGCAAAAACCTCTTCACCTGTTGACATTGACATAATTGCATTATATCCACCATAGCTCCAACCATATATACCTATGCGTTTAGCATCAACATATGGTAGTTTAGCTATCTCCTTAGCCGCTAAGACTTGATCCATAGATTCATATTTACCCAATTGCATATAAGCTAAATCCTCCCACTCCGAACCGCGACCACCTGTGCCACGACCATCAACTGAGATAATTATATAACCTTGCGTAGCAGCATATTGTTCCCAATCAAATGACCATTCATTCAGCACCTTTTGAATCTCAACACCTGAGTATTGCGACATAATAACTGGATACTCGTTATTAGGATTAAAATCCAATGGTTTAATTATATAGGCATTAAACTTGACACCACCTGCCTCTAGCTTAAATAACTCCTTAGTAGGGATATCCGTAGCTGTGTATTTAGTAGCATATTCGACATTATCCTCGATGGTTTTAATAACTTTCCCACTCTTACCATCCACTAAAGTGTAAATATTAGGGGTAGTAATATCTGAATAATCTAAAACGTATCTGTCAAAACTATTATTAAAGGTAGCACTATTAGTCCCTAAGTTATCTGTTACCTTGATATACTCACCTTTGTCGTTAAGTTTATAAACTGAACGATTAATTGCACCATCAGCAGTGGATTGAAAGTAGTGAGCTTTATTCTTAGCATCGTAACCATAATAATCAGTTACCTCAAAGTTACCCGAAGTTACCTGTTTAATCAAAGCTCCGCTATAACCATATTGATATAGGTGAGTAAATCCATCGCGTTTACTAGGTATTATAAATGAATCGCTATTAAAACGTATCATATCGGTAATATCCCAAATTGATATCCATGTTTTACTATCTTCACTATAAATTAGTTTCGCAACCTTTGATTTAGGATTAACCATATATAGCTCTAATCTATTTTGAATACGATTAAGTTTAAGAACCATTAATGAACCATTAGCGTATTTAATCATAGGGATATAATCATCATCGGCCATTGGGATATCCATAGTTTTCAGCACCCTATTATCAACATCATAGCTAACGACTGATGTTTTAGAAACCTTGGTGCCTGGCTGTGGATATTTATAACTACTACTAGATTTATCTGCAAATAATGATATTGTATAATCATTGACCTCGCTCTCGTCATAACTAATAAATGACAATATCATATTATCATCAGACCAATTAAGGGTTGAGATAGAGTTCAACTCCTCCTGATTAACCCAATCACCAATACCATTAATTATTAAATTTTCCGCTCCATCTTTAGTAGCTGCAATCTCAGTTCCATAGTCCAACTTACTAACATATACATTGTTATCACGAACAAAAGCCACCATACGACCATCGGGCGACATAGTAGCCACCTGCTGTTTACCATTAGTACTGAGTGGTTTAAGCCAATTCCTAGCAATATCAAATGTATAATACTCAGCACTGAACGAGTTGCGATAAATAGGATCAGAGGCTGTGTAAAGCATCAATTTTTTCTCATCAGCTGAAACGCTAAAACCCTCCCATAACTCAATCGTACAATCTCTAGCAGTTGCGCTATCAAAAATGGTACGTATCACCTTACCAGTTGAGAAATCATATTCCTCAACCTTACTCTTATCCTTGTTAAACATATAATAGCTATTGTTCAACTTAGAAACAACTATCTCTCCAACACCTTTAGGTTTATTCTGTTTTAAGACAGCATCTTGTAGAGTTAGACCAAGCATAGTATTAATACTACACCAAACTATTAAGGTTAAACTGATTAAGGTTTTAAATTTTATCATATTATTAATTGTGACGAATAATTAAACACCAAAGATACAGTAAACAATTATCATATAAAATACAATAAACAAATAAAATATAACAAAAGTTAGCAAACCAACAAAAAAAGGGTAGTCAGCCAACACCAACCACCCCTAAAAATCTAAATGCTGTAAATGCTCTATTTACGCGATACTTTATAGATTTTACCTTCTATAAGTGAGGCGTAAAGGTTTCCATCTTCGTCAACATCCCAACCATTAAAGGCTGATGTACCAAGTGACATACTCCATAGAATCTCATGTTTCTTAGCGTCAATAGCAACCATACGACCTGAACGAGAACCCATATAAACAACACCCTCACTCTCAACCACAACACATGGAGCATGCTCATATCCTAAACCAGCATCAACTACCCATAGCGGATTATATATATCGCTAGTTCCATCCACAGCAAGCAACTCACCATCCATCAATTTAGCATAAACAACCTTGCCATCAGCTGATTGCCCCATACTTTCACGCACTTTATATTGATTACTACGCCAAATTTCCTTACCTGTTTCACGATCCAAACAAGTCATAAATCTATCAGGAGCAACAACAATTACTCTATCCTTAGTAACCACAGGAACAACATTACCAGGACCTAGCATATTAGCACTCTTGCCATTATTCCATTTCCATTTGGTTTCACCAGTTTTACGATCTAAACAACGTAAATAGGTATCCCAAGCACCAAAGATAACATCATCACCATCAACGACTGCCGCCGCTTGACAATAGTTATCAAAATCCGTGTTACGCCAAATCAAATCACCCTTTTTGCTCCAAGCCTCGAACTTTTTATATCCACCTTGATATAAAACACTATTATCAACTACGCCATCAGCAACGTATGGACCATCTTCACACTTATTCTCCTTAACAAATTCACCAGTTTTCTTTTTTAACCATATCAATCGTTTATCAGCCGAAGGGATAACCACATATTTGCCCATCACAGCAGGACGACCAAATAGTGATGCATCAGTTTTATAAGACCAAACAACCTCGCCCGATTTAACATTAACAGCCTTAACATAGCCTAACGAGTTTCCAAAAAATACCATCTTATCATCAATACCTAAGCGAGTAAATATAGAAGCATCATCCTTATAAACTAGCTCAACCTTGTAACCCTCAGGGATATTAACAACCTCCTTAACTTCATCATCCACTAATGGTTTTAAATTATCATTAATCTTGTATGAGATAACTTTGACAGGCTCAACACCCACCTCCTTGTTATATATCAAAACTGAATCCTCAGTAATATCTAAATAAGAGTAACCAAAATCACCATTCTTCATATTCAAAGCACGACATATCACCGCATCAATATCGCCACCCTTATAGTACAAAAATTTATGGTGATGACCACAAACGTGCGAAATAACATTATATTTCTCTAGTACCTTAATATACTCTTTATAATTATCTAAGTCAGCAGTTATTGGATAGTGATTAAATGAAACGATACGTTTGCCACTATCCTTATAATTAGCTAATTGATTATCTAACCAAGTCAAATCCTCCTGCTTAATATGACCATCACCCATCTTCATATATGGACCACAGCTAATGCCCACAACAACTAAATCATCTATCTCTGTAATAAATTTATCATCACCCCACAAGTCAAAGAAAGTCTTAGTAGCACTCTGTGACCAATTCAATTCATGATTACCTGGTATAATATAGAATGGTTTCTCAATCTGATCCAAAATCCCCTTAATATTAGTCAACTCAGCATCGCTACCCTCATCTGAAAGGTCACCTGCTAACACCACAGCATCAGCATCACAGGCATTAATTTCAACTATCGCCTCACGCAATTTAATATCATTAGGATTTCCAGGTTGAACATGCGTATCAGCCAACACCACAATACGTGTAGCACTAGCTGCTAACACCGACATAGCCATCACAGCTATTAATACAACTCTTCTAAAAAGTTTAATTTGTTTCATCATTACAGTAAATTATATATTTAAGTTTATATCTTTAAGTTTATATCTTTAGCAAAAGTAATATAAATTAATCATAAAGAAAAGTAACTTACCACAACTTTATATTATCTTTACATCGCAATAAAAAAACAGATATGATAAGCTACCTACAAGTTGAGAATCTAACCAAATCATTTGGTGACAAAATATTATTTCAAGATATAACCTTTGGCATTTTCGAGGGGGATAAAATAGGATTAATCGCCAAAAATGGAGCAGGTAAAACGACCCTACTAAAGATATTAGGTTTAGATGAACAATTTGATAGTGGCAAAATAACCTTTGCAAATAGCCTAAAGATAGGTTATCTAAAACAGATACCTGAATTTGACCCCAACCAAACAGTTATCGGAGCTTGTCTAAATAACAATGACGAGATTACCACAGCCATCCGCAACTATGAGATAGCCCTTGACAATAACGACACCGCCGCCATAGCTGAATACAGTAGCAAACTAGACCACCTAGATGGCTGGGATTATGAACGACGTGTAAAGCAGATACTAACCAATCTTAAAATCACAGACTTCGCGCAACCAATCTCACAACTATCAGGTGGACAAGTTAAGCGCATAGCCTTAGCACAGATTATTGTCAACGAACCAGATATGCTACTTCTTGACGAGCCAACCAACCACCTTGATATAGAGATTATTGAGTGGTTAGAGAAATTCCTCAACAAGAGCCGTATAACACTACTTATGATAACCCACGACCGCTATTTCCTTGATAGCGTATGTAACAAGATAATTGAGCTAGATAGTAACGAAATTTACACCTACAAGGGTAATTACAACTACTACTTAACCAAACGCCAAGAGCGTATAGAGGCAGAAACGGCCGAAACCGCCAAGGCACGCAACCTACTAAAAACCGAGCTTGACTGGATGCGCCGTCAACCACAAGCACGCGGCACAAAAGCTAAATACCGTATCGATGCATTCTATGATCTTGAGAAGAGAGCAGCCAATAAACGCGATAACTCCACCCTAGATATAAATATCAAATCCTCCTATATAGGTTCTAAGATATTTGAGGCAAAAAACATTAGCAAAAGCTACGGCGAAAAAGTAATCCTAAAAGACTTCAACTACACCTTTTCACGAAAAGAAAAGTTAGGAATCATAGGAGAAAACGGAGTAGGCAAATCCACCTTTATAAAGCTACTATTAGGGACAGCAACCCCTGATAGCGGCTACTTTGATATAGGCGAAACCGTTAAGTTTGGCTATTACAGCCAAGAGGGCTTAGAGTTTGACGAGGGTAAAAAGGTAATAGATATAGTCAAAGATGTAGCCGAAGTAATCACCTTTGATGAGAAAACCAGCTACACCGCCTCACAGTTTCTACAACTATTCCTGTTCCCAGCCGCTGACCAACAGAAATTTGTTTCCAAGCTAAGTGGAGGGGAGAAACGTCGCCTATACCTAGCCACAGTGCTAATGCGCAATCCCAACTTCCTAATCCTTGATGAGCCTACCAACGACCTTGACATTATGACCTTGAAGGTATTGCAGGAGTATTTGGAACGCTTCACAGGTTGTCTGATAGTAATATCACACGACCGCTACTTCATGGATAACACAGTTGATCATATCTTCGCTCTAGAGGGAGCAGGCGCAATAAAAGACTTCCCCGGTAACTACACCGACTACAAACAGTGGCGCACACAGCAAGCCGAGGCAGAAGCAGCACAGAAGACAACCACAACAGCACCAAAAGCCACAACCAGCTACAAAGACAACAGCAATAAACCAACCAAGCTAACCTTTAACGAGAAACGTGAGTTTGAACGCCTAACAACAGAGATAGCAGAGCTAGAGCAGGAGAAAACCATCCTAGAAACCCTATTCAATTCAGGCACCGAAATACCCGACATAGCCGAAAAATCAATCCGTCACGCCCAAATCACCGACGAGCTAGACGAGAAAGAAATGCGCTGGCTAGAGCTATCCGAAAAAGCCTAACCCTACTTCTGTTTGAAAATAGAAACCATTCCAAACTCACCTATATCGCAACTAAAATAATCGTTATTTACGAGCAATATTTGAGTTTATCCATGCAACATATAAATCAGTGAATTAGACGATAATACAGAGCTTTGATTATAATAAATTTATCGGAAACATTTTGGTTATTTAAGATATTCTCAATATCTTTGTATAAAAGCCAAAACAATTGTATTAAACAAGTCAATAAACAGATTGAACTAGACCCAGTATTTTGGAATTTTTGATTTTCTAGCAATACTAACTATTGGATTTTGGATGAATTTTAACAAAGATACGCTGAAAAAGAAAACTATAATATTTGAGATTGTAAAACCTTAAGATATAATGGGACTAAACCTAAAAGGAGGATACTATATAGATGAGCTTAGACAGATTCTGATCAATCTTTCTGATGAGGAAACTGTGAGTAAATTTTATGCATTGTCGATTGGATTCGAATTAGATAACATTCAAGAGTATATTAAATTTGAAAAGGTAAATCCACTTTTAAAAGTTGCTTGGAATTTACTTAATCGAGGAGATACAACACGAGCTAGTATCAAAATATGTGATTATGTTTTGACAAAATATTTTCAAGGAAACTATAAAGGTTATTCAATTAATAGCCCTGAAATTAAATTCATCTGTGATCTAAAATTTGAGAAGAAAGATATCCAAGATTTACTATCCAATTTTCAAAATTATACTGATAATATTATTGCAGATAAAAACACGAAAATTCTTTCACTTTATCACTGTCTGAAAGATTTAATTTTTATAGCACAGCTACAAAGAGCTATTCTATTACTTTTAATGCAAAACCAAGGAATAGATTCAATTGAGATAATTGGCACCAACAAAGAGATTGAAAACTTAGCAATAGAAGATTTAAATAATATGTTTGAGGCTATAAATAATTTAGCTGACAACTCCGAAGAAAAATTATTAAAACTGGGATCTAACTTTAAAGGAAATAGTCTTATAATATCAGTAAACAAACAAATAAATAACGTCGTTTCTCTTCAGCAAACAAATTTGGGTAGTACAAATACTTTCAATCAGATTTTAACTGATAGACAAATTTTATATAAAAAACTTGGAAAAGTAATTGAAGAAGAAAAAGATGGTAATTATATCCAACATTTTGAATACAAAACGCAAGAACAAGAAAGGGCTTTATTATATTTCCTAAATAATATATTTCGCAAAAGTAAATTTAGGCCGGGCCAGGAAGCAATAATTAACAGGGCACTAGTTGGCTTAGATGTCATTGGATTATTACCAACAGGTGGAGGTAAATCGTTAACTTATCAAATTTGCGCTCTTTTACAACCTGGCATTACGGTAGTAATAGATCCTATAAACTCATTGATGAAAGATCAATATGACAAGTTAATAGACAATGGGATCTCAAAAATTTCGTTTATAAATTCTTTCAATACAAAAGAAGAAAAAATTAAAAACACAAAAAAGTTGCAAGATGGACTAACTCAAATCGTTTTCATCTCTCCGGAACGCTTTCAAATAGAGGATTTTAGACAAGCACTACTACTCTGCAAAAATAATGAAGTCTTTTATAGCTATGCTGTTATTGATGAAGCTCATTGCGTGTCTGAATGGGGGCATGATTTTAGACATGTGTACCTAAATTTGGCAAAAAACATTAGAACATTTTGTGTCTCAAAAGAAAATGATGTTACTCTTTTCGGATTAACTGCAACTGCTTCTTTTGATGTTTTAGCAGATGTTCAACGAGAACTTAACCTTGATGAAAATGCTATTGTCAGCCTTCCTGCTGAAGCAATAGATAGGAAAGAATTGAATTTTAATGTTATCCCAATTAATTCAAGTGTAAAAAACATTAATGATTATTGGCAACGTGAAAGGGAAATAGGATATGCAAAATATCCCATACTTAAAAACTTTATACAATCTTTACCAAGCGAGATCTCCAAGAAAGAAAGAACGTATGGATATTTAAATACGAATGCGAAATTTTTTCGTCGTGAAAACGGAGAATATAAAAATGCAGGAGTGATATTTTGTCCAACAAAATCAGATAAATTAGCTAACGGAGTATTATCTATAAGCAAAGAATTAGAAAAGTTGCCAGAGATGAGTCTTACAACTTTCTTTGGAAGAGGTGATAAGGAGGTAATTGCAACTAAAGAAATTGATGATATAGCAGCCGATTCTGTAGATAATCAAACAAAATTTTTGCGAAATGAATCAAATTTAATGATTGCCACAAAGGCGTTCGGAATGGGAATAGACAAACCAAACATTAGATATTCCATACACTATTCATTTCCGAATTCTGTAGAGAGTTTCTACCAAGAAGCTGGTAGAGCTGGTCGTGATGGAAACCCTTCTATTTGCTCCATATTGTACGATCCTTGTGATATTTATACTAATTATGATTTTTACAGAAATGCTTTCAAGGGAATAGAACGAGAAATATCTATTGTAAACGAGCTTTTAAATGAAGTTCACTACGAGGATAATTTCTTCTTAAATGTGTTAAGCAATATTGTGAAAGATAAATTTCCTAAAGTTCGCAATTTAAGGATTTATAAAGATAAATTTATTTATATAAATGGAGGTGGATGGAACAAAGAAGCAGAGAAAATTACAATTGGTAGGATTGCATTAAATGAAACACTGAGTGGAGCTTCACATGTAGTGGAAAATTTTGACCAGGAGGAATCTAATGAGATATTGGATTATATCCGAACAATACTAATAGAAAAATGCCCTGATCGCAATTACATTAAGTGGCTTAAATCAAAATCTGCTGATGGAATAAAGGCTCAGATCAAAAAAAAACAGCGTGATAGATACACATTGAAAATAGGGTTTACCAATGGAGTAATGTCTGATATTAATAGTTTCATCAAAGACGAAGGATATGAAGATTTTAAAGAGGTAATTATTCGTGCTGCTTATAATTTTAGTGACGATTCTGATGATTTTGTTAAGGGGACTTCTAAAAATTAAAGTTTTGATATTCAATAAATTATCACTATCTTTGTAGTGTAATATAAAGTACAACCACTATGATTTTTAAGAGTACAGGTAAACGAGGATTGTTCGA
>JAWXTT010000060.1:0-1095 GCA_044433325.1 Bacteroidales bacterium | reverse complement strand
GATGTCAGAGATGGGTAATTCTCTTGAGAGATTGAATAAAGTAATTGATTTTGAGCTGTTTCGACCGTTACTTGAGGAGCGTTTGAGGGCGGTTAATCGCAAGACAAATGCAGGTGCACGCCCATTCGACTATGTTATGATGTTCAAGATAATGATTCTGCAACGCTTGTTTGGTCTTAGCGACAAGCAGGTGCAATATCAAATCACAGATCGTCTGAGTTTCAAGGAGTTCTTAGGGTTGAGCAGTGGAGACAAAGTACCTGACGAGAAGAGTGTTTGGTTATTTCGTGAGCGATTAACCAAAGATGGAGTTGTCGAGGAGCTGTTTGCGATGTTTCATAATCACCTAAACAGCAAGGGTTTAATTGTAAATGAGGGTAAAATGATAGATGCAAGTTTCACCACTGCGCCACGCCAGCGCAATACTCGTGATGAGAACCAGAAAATCAAGGATGGCGAGGGTGATGATTTGTGGAATGACCAGCCCCACAAGAAACGCCACAAAGATATTGATGCACGTTGGACAAAGAAAAACCAAGAGACTTTCTACGGCTATAAAAACCACGCCAAAGTAGACGCCAAGAGCAAACTTATTGATGGATACGTAGTTACGGATGCTTCTGTACACGATTCTCAGCCTCTTGATGATCTACTTGACGATCGTGACAAAGAGCAAGATTTGTATGCAGACAGTGCCTATACAGGAGAAAAACAAGATGCAACGATTGCCAAATATGAGATGGTTAACAAAGTGTGTGAGAAGGGTTATCGTGGTCGTCCACTTACCGATGAACAGAAGGCATTGAATCGAGAAAAGTCAAAAATTAGAGCGAGGGTTGAGCACGTTTTCGGTTTTATGGAGCAAACGATGCAGGGGTTACACTTGCGTTCTATTGGACTGGAAAGAGCACGAGGAATCATTGGTCTTATCAACCTAACTTACAATCTTTGTCGATTTGAGCAGATTGTGAGATTGAAAATCGCTTTAAGGTAATACACTGATAGATAGATAGATAGATAGATAGATAGATAGATAGATAGATAGATAGATAGATAGATAGATAGATAGATAGATAGATAGATAGATAGATTTTG
>JAWXTT010000059.1:0-12181 GCA_044433325.1 Bacteroidales bacterium | reverse complement strand
ACCACACCATTCTGGTCTTGAAAACACGTTGTCCGTGTAATTCGAGTGCAAATATAGGGGTTATTTATATTCTGTGCAAATAATCGGAGTACTTTTTTTTCTAAAAACTATTATGTGCTATTCTTCAGATATCTTTTTCGATGTTATAATTGGGTGAAATTAAAATTGTTACTACCTTTGAATAATAACTTTAAAAACAAAATAACATGAAACAGATTAAAGTATTACTGATTCTAACTTTTATTGCAATGTTCTCTATTAATTCCTATGCCGTGGATGAACAGTATGATGATTTTGGTATAGCTATCAGGTCTAATAAGTTGAATATCGTAAAGGAGATGGTTGAGAGTGGTGCTGTCGATGTTAACAAGATGTCAACAGAGATATCTCCTCTAGGATTAGCTATTGAGTTAGGAAAAGATAAGATTGTTGAATATCTACTTTCTCGCCCTGATATTGATATAAACGTAGCATATTATGATGTGCGTGTTGGGGCAGGTGGTCGTCGTCTTTATAAGACTGCTATACTATCAGCTATTGGCCGTGGTGAGATTGAATTAATCCAAACACTATTGGATATGGGTGCAAATGTTGATTATTATAGCAAAACTACTTATGCTGATGGCTCATTCCATTCTGATACAACGCCTTTGTTATCAGCATTACATTTGGAGTATAGCGACGATGCTGAAAAGGTGGTACAGCAGATTGCTGATAAGACTACCAATATCAATCGCACATTTACCTATGAAGCAATTCCTGATGCTAATCTAATTTCACGTGCTATTGGTGACGATGCTGATGATAGATATAAATATAATAATGTATTGCGTAGCTTAATTGATCGTGGTGCTAAGATTGAAACTTTCTGGAAACCTACAGATACGGGGATAGCGGCTTTACGTCAATATGCTGATGCTGCTACTATCGCGGCTTACGAGAAGAATCAGAAATATATGTTCTCGTCAGTAGTAATGAATGCTGCGATGAGAGGTAATGGTGAGATTCTGGATTATTTAATCCAAAAGGGTGCAAAATATGAATATTATAGTGATAAGGGTGCAACGGTTTTCTGCACATGTATAAATGCTGAAACTGTCGAAGTGTTGGTTAAGCGTGGTGTCGATGTTAACACTGTTCACCCTGGTAGTGGTTGGCCTTTGTTGTTTACTGCTGCTTCGCTTGTCCTTGATTCTGATTTGTTAGATGGATTGCTTCGTTTAGGGGCTGACCCATATATGCAGGTTAATGGGGTAACGGTTGCAAGTGTAATTAAAACTTATCCATCTAAGCGTAAAAAGGCTGTTGCCAAAGTATATGAAAAGTATGGCTACGAAGTTAAATAGATAGGAAAATGGATTATTGAATAGTTAAAAACCATCAATAATCCATTTAACCATTGTTAAACATTAGGATTTGGTTAAAATTTAATATTTAAAAGGAGTGTATTATAAAAAAATATACTTTCTTTGCATCTGGTTATATTTGTTGATACACTTGATGTGCATATATGTTTTAACCTAATGATTACTAACTATGAAAACTAGCTTATATCTAATGATTAAACCACATCCAGATGTTATAACTTATGCCGTGAATAAGAAAAATAATTAAATAACTCAATGTAAAACTTTTTAAAAACAATCTGCATGAAGAACATTTGTTTACAGATGAATTCGAGGAGATGGCTATCATTTTTATTATTGATATGCCTAGCTCTACCAGCTATTGCTCAGGAGATTACCATTAAAGGTATCGTTCGTGGCACAGCTGAAGAACCATTAATTGGTGCAAGCGTGATGGTAAAGGACAACCCTACGGTTGGTACTATTACTGATTTCAGTGGTGAATACCAACTGAAAGTGGAATCGGATGCAACTATCGTTGTGTCTTATGTGGGCTATACAGCACAAGATGTTGCTGTTAATGGTCAGTCAGAAATTAACGTAACTCTTGATGAGGGAGCTATTAAACTTGATGAAGTCGTAGCTATCGGTTACGGTACAATTAAGAAGGAGGATGCAACAGGTGCTGTTTCTATGATTAAACCATCAGAGATTCAAGCTGGTATATCTACTTCTGCTCAAGATCTATTAGTTGGTAAAACTCCAGGCCTAGTAGTTACAACTAGTGGTGGTCAACCTGAGGGTGGTGCTACAATACGTATTCGTGGTGGTTCTTCACTTAGTGCAAGTAATGACCCATTATTCGTAATTGATGGTGTGCCATTGGATAATAACTCAGTTCAAGGTATGGCTAACCCATTATCAATGATTGCTCCTGATAATATCGAAACTATGACAGTTCTAAAGGATGCTTCGGCAACTGCTATCTTCGGTTCTCGTGCATCTAATGGTGTAATTATAGTAACTACTAAAAAGGGTACAGCAGGTAAACCACAAATTAATGTGTCTGCTAATATGCAAATTAATACAGCTGCTAAAAAATGGAGTGTATTAGATGCTGATGAGTATTCAGCTCTAATTATTGATTACCATGGAGCTGATAGCGAAGCAGCGGCAGCATTAGGTTCATATAATACAGATTGGCAAGATGAGATATATAGAAATACAATCTCAACAGATGTTAATGTTAGTATCGGTGGTACAGCAGGGAACTTACCTTATCGTGTAGCTGCTAACTATACTAAAAATAATGGTATCCTAGTGGGTTCATCTATGGAGCGTGCTACATTAGGTTTCAACTTAACACCTAAATTCTTTAATGATCATTTAAGTGTTGCAGCTAATGCTAAGGGATATTATATACATAATACATTCTCTGATACAGGTGCTATTGGTGCTGCTATTGGTAGTGACCCTACACGTTCAGTTATGACTGATTATCCTATGTCTGAAGGCTCAGCAGGAGTAATCTATAATGGATACACCTCTTGGTTGAACGCAGGTACAATGAATACCAATTCAACTCAAAATGCATTATCATTATTAGAAGATAAAGATAACCAAGCTACTGTATTAAGAAGTAATGGTAATTTACAATTAGATTACGCATTACACTTCTTACCTGCATTACATTTCAACTTAAATCTAGGTTATGATATAAGTAGATCAGATGAATATTCTGATGTTGCACAAAATAGTGTTACAGCATGGCGTAATACTGCTAAGGATGGTGCTGCTACTCATTATGAAGTTTATCAAGACAAAACAAATACTCTTCTTGACTTCTACATGAACTATAAAGAGGATTTCAACTTCTTAGAATCTAACATTGATGCAACTGCAGGTTACTCATGGCAAAAATTTGTTTCATCAGGTGGTAACAATGGTACTGAATATACATCAGTAGGTTACAATCCAGTAACTTCATCTAATGGAGTATATACATTAACAATTAATGATTCAACAACTGACAGAATTGGAACTACATATACCGAAGATCCTAGTACTAATGACTGGGCTACTCAATTACAATTGATCTCATTCTTCGGTCGTGTTAACTACTCAATCTTAAATAAATATCTAATCACAGCTACAATGCGTGCTGATGCAACTTCACGTTTCAGTGCTGAAAACCGTTGGGGTATGTTCCCATCAGTTGCACTAGCATGGAAAGTTACAGAAGAACCATTTATGGAGAGTGTAAAAGGTGTAATGAATGATTTAAAATTCCGTGCTAGTTGGGGTATAACAGGTCAACAAGATATCGGTTCATATTTCCCATATATGGCAGTATATACAGTATCAACTCAAGGTTCATACTATTATAGCTTAGATGGTTCAGGTGATTTTATCTCTACTTTATATCCTGAAGGTTATGATGCAAATATCAAATGGGAGGAAACAACTACTTGGAATGGTGGTTTAGACTTTGGATTCTTAAATAACCGTATCACTGCATCTATCGATTATTATTATAGAGTAACTGATGACCTACTATCTTATGTACCAGTAGCTCCAGGTAGTACAACTACTAACTACTTAGACTTAAATGTAGGTTCACTTGAAAACAAAGGTATTGAATTTGCTATTGATACTAAACCTGTTGTCACTAAAGATTTAACTTGGAGCTTAGGTTATAACATTTCATATAACGAAAATTTAATTACTAAATTAAATAATACTGATAACGAAGACACATATATTGCAACTGGTAGTATTAGTGGTGGTACAGGTTCGACAGTACAAGCACATAAGGTAGGTTACCCTGCATATACATTCTACTTATACGAACAAGTATATGATGCTGATGGATTCCCTATTGAGGGTGTTTATGTTGACCAAAATGGTGATGGTGTAATCAATACTGATGATAAAGTGATGAATCACAGCAGTACACCAGATATCACTATGGCTCTTAATACATCATTAAATTATAAGAATTGGGACTTTAGCATGTCATTCAGAGCTAATATCGGTAACTATGTATATAATGATGTATTATCATCATACTCTACACTATCTACTACATACCAAAATACTAACCTTACTAACTTAATAAAGAGTGATTACTATTTTGAAGGAGGTACTTCATCACTAGGTCAAAGTGACTATTATTTAGAAAATGCTAGTTTCGTAAAATGTGATAACATCACACTAGGTTATTCTTGGCAAAACTTAACCTCTAAGAATATTAGACTTCGTGTATATGGTGCTGTACAAAATCCATTTACAATTACAGGTTATAGCGGTTTAGACCCTGAGGTATATAGCGGTATTGATGATGATGTTTATGCAACTCCTGTAACTTACACAATAGGTCTTGTAGCGTCATTCTAGTAATAAATAATTAAAATGAATAAGATAATGAAATCATATATCAATAAAATATTTACATTACTATGTGTGGCGTTGATGTTAGGCATGACGTCATGTATAGGAGATTTGGATCTAGTTCCTAATGATCCAAATACTTTAACTTCTGATAAGTTTAAAGAGAATCCATCAGAATATCTAATGGCTGTAATGGCTAAATGTTATTCAGGTATGGCTGTATCGGGTCAAACAGGACCTAATGGAGATTCAGATATATCAGGTCTAGATGGTGGTACTAGTCAATATACTAGAACACTATTTATGATGAATGAGTTTACTACAGATGAATGTATCTGGATGTATTCATCTGACTCAGGTGTTAACGAGTTAGTATTAGGCACATGGGGTGCTAATGCTACTGCTATCGAGGGTTCATATAGTCGTTTATATGTTCATATAGCTATCTGTAATGAGTTCTTAAGATTAGTTCAACCATCAAATTTGGAATTATTAGAGATTTCAGTTGATGATGAACTACAAGCAACTATAGATCAATATTGTCTTGAAGCTCGTGCTTTACGTGCTATGAGTTATTATAATACTCTTGACCTATTCGGTAACACAGGGTTTATAGATGACAACATGGCTTCAGGTACAGACCCAATACAAATGAAACGTTCTGAGTTATATGCTTGGTTAGTTGATGAATTAAAAGATCTTGTATCACAATTTCCTACTACTACTCCTATTTATAGTCGTGTAGGTATTGATGGCGTTGAGGCTCTATTGGCTCGTACATATCTAAATGCTAAGGTTTTTGCAGGTGTTGATGCTTCTGCAGAATGTCAAGCATGTTGTCAAAATATTATCAATCGTCGCAAAGGTGGTGGTTATAATGGAACAGGTCTAGCTAAGCATTATTTATATCTATTCTGTGGAGATAATGATGTCTATATGCCTGGTGGTTCTAAATCGGATGAAAATGAAATCCTTTGGGGTATTCCATTTGATAGTGAATATATTCAACCTTATGGTGGTACTACATTCTTAATTGCTGGTGCAATGACTAATACAGGTGAATCTTTAGATGATGCTCCTGAAATTCCATACATGAATGCCTTAGATTATGGTTCAGGTAGTCAATGGGGTTGTATGCACGCACGTAAAGAGTTTTCACAAAAATTCACTGATGCAGATATTCGTTGGTCTATGTGGTGTAAAGAAGCTAATGGTTTCTCTATTGAAAATACAGGCTTTACAACATTCACTGATGGTTTCGCTGCAATTAAATTCACTAATCTAATTGCAGGTGAAGATGGTGCTTGGAGTGCTGAAAATGGTGGTATCTATGATCCAACAGGTACAATCTCAGCTCGTGGTGAATCATTCCCTGATACTGACCTTCCATTAATAAGATTAGCTGATGTTTACCTAATGTATGCTGAATGTTATATAGTAGGTGGACAGGGTGATGCTGCTACAGCATTAGAGTATGTAAATAATGTACGTGGCCGTGCAGGTGTTACTCTATGGAGTGCATCAGATATGACTGCTACATCTATCCTTGATGAACGTTCTCGTGAACTATATTGGGAAAATACACGTCGTACAGACTTAATACGTTTCGGTAAATTTACAGGTTCAGATTACATATGGAGTTGGAAAGGTGGTCTTTTTGAAGGCACATCAATCTCTAGCTATCGTGATCTATTCCCAATACCTACTAACGTTATTGCTGTACAACCTGAGTTTGAACAAAACACTGGTTATTAATCATAAACTTAAATGCAAATAACAATGAAAAAGATTAATATAATATTATTATGCTTATTGGGGGTATTTATGGTGGTATCTTGTGAAGATATGACAGAAAGGGACCCAATTTATAACAATCCAACTGAATTTGTTCTAAATACACCTGCTTTATCTAGCGGTTGTTATGACTTAGAGAATACAGCTGGTATAGAATTGTCATGGTCGCAACCTGATTATGGTTTTGCAGCGGCTGTAGATTACAATTTACAGATATCATTAGATGGAACATTCACAGATGAATCAACCTTCTTGTCAACAACATATAATCTATGTAAGGTTGATCTTAGCTCTGAAGAATTAGCAGCAGCTTTATGTGAGATGTTAGAGGTTAATACCGTTGAAGATCTTCCTGAAGGGGATATTCCAGTATGGGTGAGAGTTAAATCAGTAGTTACTGAATTTGCTGAATCAGCTTATTATTCAAATAGTATTAAGCTAGAAAAGGTAAAACTATATTATGCAGTTACAGCTGCTACATTACCAACATCGGTATATATGGTTGGACAATTCTGTGATTGGGAATGGGACGCATCGGCTAGTATGGTTGTTGTTAATGATAATCTAGATTATTTCTGGACAGTTCGTTACCTAACTGCTGGTGATGGTTTCAAATTCAATGTTGAAAAATCTTGGGATGGTAACCAATATGGTTATGACGATGTTACAGTAGTTACATCTGCCGCAGGTGAAGTTTCAGCTGATGATGATGGTAATATCGTAGTAGAAACTAGTGGTTGGTATATCATTGCTATCCAAAATATAGTTAATGGCGCAAGTGTTGAACACAACCTATCTATATATGCACCAGATGTATATGTATATGGTCCTGCTAATGGTGGAAATTGGGAATCACTAGACGAGTGGAAATTTGAGGTAATAGATGATCCTGATGCAGAATATCCATTTGTATCTCCAACTGTATTAGCGACTGATGGTACTGATGATAGTTGCTTACGTCTATGTGTTTGTCCTGATTGGGGATTTGATTGGTGGAGATCTGAGTTTATCTTCTTTGATGGAGTAATCGAATATCGCGCTGATGGTGATGACCAAGAACGTGTTGGTAGTGCTGCAGGTCAAGTTAAACTAAACTTCGCAACAGGAGCAGCAATTGTTGAGTAAATGAAAATATCTGAAACTATGTGGGTGGTAAAACCCACTCACATAGCAAAAGATAATTTTACTAATAGAAATAAAGATGATTAAAATGAAAAAATTTAGCATATTATTATTATCGGCTTTAGCAATGATTTGTGCCACTTCATGTGAAGAGGAGCTAATCCCTGCTGAACCACAATCAAATCCTCAAGAGGCTTTGGTTAGTTTTGATGGGCTAACAGTTGCTGTTGGATCGGATATCTCAGCAGCATTAGACCTTAGCCTAGCGTCAGATTCAATTACTGTTATAAGCACATCTGCTACTCCTGAATTAGAGGAGGGACAAACAATTGAATATATTGCATACGTTGCAACTTCTGAAGATTTTAGCGATGCAGTAAAATTTGAGACAACTAATGGCAAGATAGCAGTAGCTGACCTTGATACACAATTCCGTACATTCTATGGTCAATCACCTTCAGCTAAAGATTTATATTTCCAATTCGCAGCATATATAGCTGATGGAGATAATAAAGTACGCTTTGGTAGCTCAGACACATACTTTGCATTAACACAAGTATCTGTAACTCCTATTCCATTAGATATTACTATTGAGGATGCTTACTACTTGATAGGTGACCATTGTAGTTGGGATATAACTGCTCCTACACCATTTGAACATAGTGATAAGGATGTATATGATGACCCAGTATTTAGTATGGTAGTAGAGATTACTTCAGATAATAGCTACTGGAAAATCGTACCTAAATCATCATTTGATGCTAGTTCATGGGATGGTCTGTTAGGTGTTGAGGAAAATGGTAGCACTGAAACTTCAGGTACAATAGTTAGTGAAGATGCACAAGCTGGTATGATAGAGAAGGCTGGTATATATAGTTTCACTATAAATATGATGGATGGAACATACTCATATAGCGAAGTTCAACCATACTTATACCTAATAGGTACACCTAATGGTTGGGATATAGATAGCGACGCATGTATGTTAGAGTCTGTTGACTTAGATAATATCTATGTAGGTACATTTACATTCCTAGGTGAAGATAACTACTTCCGTTTCTATAAAGAGTTAGGTAACTGGGATGCAGCGGCAATTGGTGCTGATGCAAGCGGTGACGTAAATATAACTCTTGAAGAGGTTGATGGTGAATATAGTGGTACATTGGTAGATGGTTCAGGTAACTTTATCGTTCCATTAACTGCTGAGGGTGTATATAAAGTAACTGCTAACCTAACAGCTATGACATTGAAGATAGTTCCTGCTGGTTCAGCTGCTTATATCTACGCAGTAGGTAATATCAATGGTTGGACTACTGATGGTACAGCTGAAGGAGCTAAAGATGGTGCTTTAGCATCAGCTACTGACAATGGTATCTATACAGGAACATTAACATTACCAGATTCAGGTGATGGTGAATATAGTTATTTCCGTTTCTATAAAGATCTTACTGGTGACTGGGATAGCGGTTCAATAGGTACTGCTACATCTGAAAATGAATTAGTAGAAGTTGGTGCAGATGGTATAGCTATGTTCGAGATAACAGTTGGTAACCAAGGCGCATTTATGGCTCCAATAGGAACATACGACTTTACTGTTGATACTAACGAATCTATTGTAGTTCTAACAGTAGTAGAATAAAATATAAGAGAAAATAGATTAATAAATTAGATAGTTAACATAAAGGGGAGTGTAGTGATACATTCCCCTTTAATTTTTTTGTATCTTTGGAAAAAATTAAAAGATTATGTTGAAACGATTATTTGGTTATGACCCAAAGGTTACTAGTGTAAGACGTGAGCTATTAGCAGGATTAACCACCTTTCTAGCTATGTCATATATCCTAGCTGTTAACCCTGCTATGCTAGCTGATGCAGGGATGGATTGGGGTGCAGTATTTACCGCAACAGCATTAGCAGCTGCAATATCAACATTGTTAGTGGCTGTATATGTGAAATTACCATTGGCACAAGCTCCTGGGATGGGATTAAATGCATTCTTTGCATACACCCTAGTGATTGGGATGGGTTACTCATGGCAACAGGCACTGGCTGCTGTATTTATCGAGGGGGTGATATTTATACTACTCACAGTCTTTAATGTTCGTGAAAAGGTTATGAATGCAATCCCTACAACTATTCAGAAAACAGTAGGGATAGGTATAGGTTTCCTAATAGCTATTATAGGACTGGAGAGCGCAGGAATAATAGTAGCTAGCGAGAGCACCTTTATAGCTATGGGTGAGTTAACAACAGCTGTATTAATTGCGCTAGGGGGTATAGTTCTATCAGGGATATTGTTAACGTTGAGGGTTAAGGGAGCATTGTTTCTAGGTATTATAATTACTACTATTGTATCGTTGATATGTGGAGTAGTGGCAATTCCTGAGGGGTTCGCGATATTCTCGATGCCACACTCAATAGAGCCAACACTCTTTAAATTTGATTTTAGCCAGATATTTACATTAGATATGGTGATTGCTATTCTATTGCTATTGTTTATGGATATGTTCGATACTATTGGTACATTGGTGGCAACACTAAATAAATTGAGTAAGCCTAATGAGGAGGGGAAATTTCCGCGCGTTAAACAAGCAATGCTATCAGATGCTGTGGGTACTACGGTAGGTTCGATATTAGGAACATCTACCGTTACTACATTCTTAGAGAGTACCGTCGGTATTGCCGAGGGGGGACGTTCAGGGTTAACAGCACTCTCAACCGCACTATTCTTTCTATTGGCACTATTCTTAGCTCCACTATTTATGTTAATCCCAGCTGTGGCTATAACGGGTGCATTGGTATCAGTGGGTGTAATGATGGTAGGTGATATCAAGGTGCTATCAAACGATGATTTCAGTGAGGTAATGCCAGGCTTTTTAACGATTATAATGATGATAGCTACATCATCAATAGCTGAGGGTATCTCAGCAGGGGTAGTCTCTTACGTGCTAATTAAAGCATGTTCAGGCCGATATAAAGAGCTATCACTCCCAATATATATAATAGCTGCACTGATGATAGCTAGATATTTTGTGATATAAAGTCAATAGTTGATTATAACAATGCACTACCCTAATAGTATATTCTGGGTAGTGCATTGTTATATTAACCCTTATGGGGTTATGAGAAATATCCAATTTTAGTTCTAGGAGCTTGAAGAGTTTTAAAATCTGCAATAATATCATCGGATATGATTCCACTAGTAATGTTATTAGTGGCTGCTAGTCGGAAAATAGCTAGGGATAAATCTTTCATAGTACGAGCATTAGCTTCAGAGGCCGAACTCTCAGTATCTATTTTCTTGATATAATTATACATTATAGTTGCTGCTGAATCACTAAGATATAAATCATGTTTCTTTAATTTTAATGCAAGTATAGCAGCTAGCTCCTCAGGGGTATAATCATCAAATAGTAGAATATTATTGTAATTATTAATACCTATACGATTAAGTTTCTTAGCAAAACCGACATGAGGTGATTCGTTCTCGGCTATAACTACTGCAAATCGTCCATGTACCTCTTTAGTATTAGTTGCTAAACTAATACGTAGATATTGAGGATCATATTTAGATATCGGAGAACTAAATTGTGGCGAATCACTATCTACAAATAATAATCCTTGTTGTGATTCTCTCATTTTAGATTGCATTAATTCATCAGCTTTATTGTTTGATATATGGTATAGCTCCTCAGCATCTATCTCAACAGTATGTCCCTTATCTATAAGGTGCATTGCCTTTAGAATCTCTGATAATATTTGTGCCACAGATGATTTACCTGTACCTGTATTACCTACGAAATTCCATTTTAATGGGTATTTATCAATTAAGCTAGGATCTTTACGATTGAGAGCTCTTGCAAAATCAACAAATTGATGAATGGCTATCTTAACCTTAGTTAAGCCAACCAAACTGTCTAATCGTTCTAAGGTGTCATCTATTAAATCTTCATCAAACATATTTTCATTAATCATCTTAATATCCTTATGTTCAATAGGGATATCACGTTGGAGTATTCGTTTAAGTTTAGATGGATCAGTTACCCCCTCTAATCGGCGAGCCATATTAGGCAGTATCTCAGTAGTTATTAGACGCACTACAAAGCGGGCATTACTGAAATTACTATCTTTCTGCTTACACTCCTTACGGATTATAGCCTTTAACGCATCAGCACCCCCTTTGGTTATAGTTAGGCTATTGCGAGAAAGCACCCCTTTAGCTATCTGAAATAGCTCCTCTTCATTATAATCTTCAAAGTTGAAAATATTAGGGAAACGACCCTTTAGCCCTGGATTTATATTAAGTAATTTCTCCATCTCATTAGGATAGCCTGCTAATATTACTATCATATCAGTTATCTCTTTCCCTAGGGTGTCTAATAGAACCTCAATAGCATTCTTCCCATAGTCTTTACCACTTTCATCAAATAGGGTATATGCTTCATCAATAAATAGGATATTTCCATGAGCTGCATTTATTAGCTCTTTCATCTTCTCCTCAGTTCCACCTATTGCGCTATCAATCATAT
>JAWXTT010000058.1:0-12845 GCA_044433325.1 Bacteroidales bacterium | reverse complement strand
GGATAAGATGAATAGGAGATATTTGATTAAGAATTTGGCTGATATCTCAGCTGGCTTAAATATTGATATTAACTCTATTCAAGATATGCTTATGAATAGAGTCTTTATACCTAATGGTGATATTACTAAGGTTAAACGTGATTTTGATATTACCCAAGCTAGCAGTCCTGAGTATTGGAGTGCAGTAGTTGCTAATATTATCAGTGACTTGCAATATCAATTCATCTTTGATGATATGAATTTAGTAGATTTGAATGTAACCATGCCTAATGAAAATAGTAACCCTACCTTAAATATAAAATATAGTGATTTTGAAGATAGTACGTATGGTGTGATAGCCTCGACACTGTATGCAACAATGGTTGTAGGTACTAAAAGCATGGGGGTTAATGTCACAGTAACACCATCATCTATTGTGTATGATTCAGAGTTTACTGAGGAGTTTAAGATTGGTTCTAATTATACCCAAATGAGTGGTAGTTCTCTTCTCAGCTTATTAAAGAGAGCTATGTAAAACAGCTAATAAATGGTGCAAATGCGTAATTATCGAATTAATATAATAATGGTGGTTGTGGTAGCGTTCTCGCTATTGTCAATGGATGTTGCTGCCAATAATAATAGGAAATCTTCAATTAAGAGGGAGCAGGCTGATGCACAGAAAGCTATCTCTGAAACATCAAAAAAAATATCATCTAATCAAGCTAAAACATCACGTACTCTGAAAGATTTAGAATTGGTTACAGCTGAAATTAAGGCTCAAAATAAAACTTTAAAGGATTTATCAGCCCAATTAGATTCAATAAATAGGGAGACAAACAGGGTTAATGATTCAATCCGTATTGAACAGAAGAAGCTGGAGGAGCTAAAAGCTAAATATGCTAATGCAATAAAAAAGATGGGTGCGCACTCAGGTTCTTATGATAAGATAATGTTCCTATTCTCAGCTAGCTCGTTTAAAGAGGCGTATCGAAGAATGCGCTATTTACAGGAGTTTACTGCATGGCGCAAGGAGCAATCAGAGATGATTATGGAATCTAAAGCGCAATTGGAACGTCAAGGTGAGCATCTGAAAAATTTGTCAGACTCTAAACGACTTAATCTAGTTCTAGCAAGTAATGCTAAATCTAAACTAGAGAGTCAGAAAAAATTACAAGATAATGCTGTAAATAAGCTGAAAAAGGAGAGTAAACAACTAAAAACTATCTTGGCTGAGAATGAACGTAAATCTAAGGAGTTAGACAAAGAGTTAGAACGTATTATCGCTGAGGAGCAACGTTTAGCTGAGGAGCGTGCCAGAAAGGAACGCGAAAGATTATTAGCTGAGGAGAAAGCTAGAAAAGAGCGCGAGGAGCTTGCCAAAAAGGGGGAAAAGGTTAAGGATGAGCCTAAAAAAGAAGAGAAGCCTAAGAAACGTGATGTTGAGGATGTTGACTTTAAGTTAACCATATCCGATGATGAGTTGACTAAGAAGTTTGAGAAGAGCAAGGGTAAATTGTTATTCCCAGTATCAGGAACATATCGTATAGTTAGACAGTTTGGTAAGCATAAACATCCACAGCTTAAATATGTCGAGACTAATAATAGTGGTATAGATATTGAAACTGCACATGGTGCTGATGCACGTGCCGTTTGCGATGGCAAAGTGTCAGCGATATTCCGTCAAGAGGGTTTTAATACAGTAGTCATGGTACGTCACGGTAGTTACTTATCTATATATGTTAATCTGGGTGATATATATGTAAATAGTGGACAGCATGTTAAGGTTGGTCAGAAGATAGGTAAGATATTCTCAGATCCAGATGATGGAAATAGAACTACTCTGCACTTTGAGATACGTAAGGAGAAGGATAAACTGAACCCAGAGCAGTGGGTGAAATAGATATATATTGGTATGATTGAGATACGTAGATATAACAGGGATAGTGATTATCGGTTGTGGGATGAATTTATATTAACCTCACGCAACGGTCCATTTATTCTGTTGCGTAACTATGTTGATTATCATGCTGATAGATTTGAGGATTATTCATTAATAGCAGAGAGAGATGGAAAGGTCGTTGCATTGCTTCCAGCTAATATTGATGGTGAAACGCTTTACTCACATCGTGGATTAACCTATGGAGGATGGATTACAGGAGTTAAGTCTGTTGGTGCTAAGATTATGTTAGAGATTTTCGGTGCAATGCGAGCATATCTAACTGGCGTTGGTATAACCACACTTCAATATAAAGCAATTCCGCATATATACCATAAATACCCAGCTGAGGAGGATTTATATGCATTATTCCGTAATAAAGCTACTATTGTAGTAAGTTCAGTAGCTGCTGTGGTGGATATGAATAATCGTCAACCATTTAATGAAAATGCTAGGCGTGCTGTTAAATATGCAATAGCTAGTGGCGTGAGCGTTAAGGAGTGTGATGATTATGTTTCGTTTTGGGAAATCTTAACCGAGAATTTAAATAACCGTTATGGTGCAATTCCAGTACATTCACTTTCTGAAATTACGATGTTGCGTGAATATTTTCCTAACAATATTAGATTATTTGCAGCTTATCAGGGTGAGAAGATGTTAGCAGGTGTTGTAACATACGTAACTAATCAGGTATGTCATACACAATATATCTCAGCCTCAGAGTTGGGTCGTGAATTAAAGGTTTTACCTATGATTTTTAGCTACCTGATGGATAGCATTTTTGCCGATGTGCGATATTTTGACTTCGGTACATCTAATGAAAATAATGGAAGTTATCTTAATGAAGGGTTAATACAGCAGAAAGAGGGGATGGGCGCACGCTCCATAATATATAACACTTACCAGATAAAACTATAACTATTGCAAAGTAAAAATCGCGTAAATATATCCAAAGGGATATTACGGGCAATGAGCCTTTTTGGTGGGGTGCAGGTACTGAACATCGTTTGTTCAGTTATCCGCACTAAACTGATTGCGCTATGGATTGGACCTGCTGGTGTAGGGTTAATAGGTGTGTATAACTCCGCTATTGAGATGATATCTTCCGCTACTGGACTAGGTATCCGTAATAGTAGTGTCAGGGATATATCATCTAATAGTAAATTTACAGATAAGTTAGGTGCGATAGTACAAGCTGTACGTCGTTGGTCATGGGGTGTAGGTATATTTGGTGCATTAATAACGCTGTTGCTAGCACCATGGTTAAGTCAAGTTACCTTTGGTGATGATAGTCATACCTTTGCATTTATTTTACTCTCGGTGGTAATACTTATAAATGCTATAACGGCTGGTGAGATGGCTATTCTGCAAGGGATGCGCCGACTGAAGAGATTAGCTAACGCATCAATTTGGGGTATGGTAATCGCGTTGGTTATATCAGCTCCGTTATACTATTTCTGGGGAATTGATAGTGTTGTTCCAACCATCGTAATTTACTCTTTGGTGACAATGGTATTTATTTTGGTGTATCGAGAGCGTAGTTTTGATGATGCACCTAAAGAGTCAATTGCTGATAGTCTGAAGTTAGGAGGTGGGTTTATACGCCTAGGGATATTAATGACTATTAGTAGTTTTGTAACTATCCTATCATCATATATATTTATTGCATATCTCAATAATAAGAGTGGCACGGTTGAGGTTGGTTACTACCAAGCAGGCTACACCTTAGTAAATAAATATGTAGGTCTGATTTTTGCATCTATTGGGATGGAATTTTATCCACGATTGGCAAGTGTTAAGGATAGCGCAAGGCGTATTAGCGTTTTCGTATCGCAACAGATTAAACTTTTACTATTGATTTTAATTCCGATAATTTCAGCCTTCTTAGTTTTTCGCGAGTTGATAGTTACCATATTATATTCAAGTGAATTTTATCAGATAATTCCATTTATCTCAGGAGCAATAATAGCTACTATCTTTCGTGCTGTATCATGGTGTGCCGCCTTTGTAATTATAGCTAAAGGTTCAGGGAAAATATACTTAGTTACCGAATTAACAAGTGCTGCAATAGGGTTGGCTTTGAATATCTTATCCTACCATTACTACGGATTAGTAGGATTAGGTGTGTCATTTATTGTATGGTATTTTATTTATAGTGTAATTACATTAGCTATATATAAATATTATTATAGGTTGAGATTGCATTACTCCATATTGTTATTAACCCTCTTAGCATTAGTTGTTTCAGTAGTTACTCTATGGTTGGTTTCAGCAGGATGGGTCTGGTGTGCATTATTGATGATGGTGACAGTAACCTCTCTATCGGGGATAGCTATATATAAACAATTTAAACATTAAGACGTTTTTAATAAAAAGCGTAAATAAACGATTAATATTTTGCAAAAGTAAATAATTTCTATATCTTTGCATTATTACAAGATTGTTATTGAAAGACCGAAAGAAGGGGATCTCACTTATATATATAAGATTTGAGATTCTTTTATTTTTACTCACTCGCTGATAAAGTGGGTGTTTTTCAATAAAAATCATTAACTATAAACTAAAAAAATAAAGAATTATGGCAATTTCATACATGACCCAAGAGGGTTACGATAAGAAAATGGCTGAGATAGCTTACTTGGAGAATGTAAAACGTCCAGAAGCCTCTCGCGCTATTGCCGAAGCTCGTGATAAGGGTGACCTTTCTGAAAATGCTGAATATGATGCAGCTAAAGAGGCACAAGGAATGTTAGAGATGAGAATCTCGCAACTAAAAGATTTAGTAGCTAGCGCACGTATTATTGATGATAGTAATTTGAATACTGAAGTAGTACAGATACTTAACACAGTAGTAATTAAGAATGTCACAAATGGTGCAACATTTAAATACACTATTGTAACAGAAGCAGAAGCTAACCTAAAGGAGATGAAAATAGCATCAAGCACACCAATCGGTCGAGGTTTGTTAGGTACTAAAGTAGGTGATGTAGTTGAAATTACAGTACCATCTGGAGTAATCTCATTTGAAGTGTTAGAAATTCTAATCTAAAACTAGAATAGGGAGGGATAGAGATATGTCAACAATCTTTAGTAAAATAATAGCAGGTGAGATACCATGTTATAAGGTAGCTGAGAATACTGATTTCTTCGCGTTCCTAGATATTAACCCACTTAACGCAGGACATACATTAGTAATTCCTAAGCGTGAAGTTGACTACATATTTGACTTAACCGAGGATGAATATGCAGCGATGAACCGATTTGCGTATCAGGTAGCTCACGCTATCAAGCAAGTAATTCCATGTAAGCGCATAGCAACAGCAGTAATAGGAATGGAAGTGCCACACGCACATATCCATCTAGTTCCAATCAACGCCGAGGGAGATTTAAACTTCACCAATGAACGTTATAAAGCCACTCCAGAGCAGATGCAAAAGATTGCTCAAGATATACAAGCCAAGTTATAAAGGTATTATCAACTACCTATAGGAGACTTCTAATAATTGAATTTTAACGCTTTTCTATTTTTAGAAGTCCCCTATAAATATAAGGGTTGCAGATTGAAATTTATATTTCTCTGCAACCCTTCTTTCTTCTCTTACTATGCAACGGTAATAGTGCAGAAAAAATGGTGGCTAGCAGAGATTTCCACTAGCCACCATTTGCTTATTTATTTGAGGTGTATGCCCTCTTTATTATCTGCGGTCGTTACGGTCGTTGTTGCGACGGTCGCCACCACGACGATCTCCTCCGTTGCGGCGGTCACCACCATTACGACGATCACCACGGTCGTTGTTGCTACGTTCTGGACGTGGACGCTCTACGTAACCCTCTGGTTTAGGTTGTAGGGCTTTAGCTGATAGACGGAATTTACCGCTACGTTTGTCAACTTCTATTAGCTTAACCTCTATTTCATCACCTACTTTTAGGTTAGTATCTTCCATGCTGCTTACATGTTCCCAGCTAATCTCTGAGATATGTAAAAGTCCATCTTTACCACTCATAAATTCAACGAATGCGCCAAATTCTAAGATACTCTTGATAGGACCACGGTATGTTTCACCCTCTTCAGGAACTGCTATGATAGCCTCAACACGTGCTACTGCTGCGTCGATGCATGCTTTGTTAGATGCTGAGATCTCAACACGTCCATGATCATCAACCTCCTCGATAGTGATTACTGCACCTGTTTCCTCTTGGATTCCTTGGATAATCTTACCACCAGGGCCGATGATTGCACCGATAAAGTCTTTAGGCACATCCATAGTAACGATACGTGGTACGTGAGGTTTGTAATCTTCACGTGCAGCACCTATTGAATCATTTACTATACCTAAGATATGTAAGCGACCTTCACGAGCTTGGTTAAGTGCTTGTTCTAGAATTTCATAAGATAATCCGTCACACTTGATATCCATTTGTGTTGCAGTGATACCCTTTTCAGTACCTGTAACCTTGAAGTCCATATCTCCTAAGTGGTCTTCATCACCTAAGATATCTGAAAGTACTGCAAATTTAACATTACCTTTATCTGTGATTAGACCCATTGCTATACCTGTTACTGGTCGTTTCATTTGAACACCTGCATCAAGTAATGCTAATGTGCCTGCACAAACTGTTGCCATTGATGATGAACCGTTTGATTCAAGAATATCTGATACAATACGTATTGTATATGGGTAGTTATCTGGTAACATACGTTTCAATGCGCGGTGAGCTAGGTTACCATGACCTACTTCACGACGACCTACACCACGTTGAGCTTTAGCCTCACCTGTTGAGAATGGAGGGAAGTTGTAGTGTAATAAGAAACGTTCACGACCTTGTGCTAGAGCATCATCAAGGATTTTTTCATCTAACTTGTTACCTAAAGTAACTGTTGAAAGTGATTGAGTTTCACCACGTGTGAATACTGCTGATCCGTGAGGTCCTGGAATATAGTCTGTTTCACACCAGATAGGACGGATTTGTGTAGTTGTACGACCATCAAGACGAATACCTTCATCTAGGATGCAACGACGAACTGCTTCCTTCTCTACATCATGGTAGTAACGTTTGATTAAACCACCCTTTTCAGCTGCTACTGCTTCATCAAGTGTTGCTATATATTCTGTTTCAATTGCTTTAAATTGGTCTAATCTCCAATGTTTGTCAGCATTTCCTGCTTTTGCAATTGCGTATGCTTTGTCATAACATTTAGCCCAGATATCTTGACGAAGTTCTTCGTCATTTTTCTCGTGGCAATATGTACGTTTTACTGTTTTACCTGCTGCCTCAGCTAGTTCTAATTGTATTTTGCAATGTACTTTGATTGCATCGTGAGCAATTTTTAGTGCTTCTAGTAGTTCAGCTTCTGAAACCTCAGACATTTCACCCTCAACCATCATGATATTATCATGTGTTGCACCAACCATTAGGTCTATATCAGCTAATTCTAGTTGTGCGAATGTAGGGTTAATAATAAATTCACCATTGATACGTGCTACACGTACCTCAGAGATTGGACCATTAAATGGAATATCTGAAACAGCGATAGCTGCTGATGCTGCTAAACCTGCTAATGCATCTGGCATATCCACACCATCAGATGAGTACATAGTTAATGTAACGAATGTATCTGCGTGATAATCCTCTGGGAATAATGGACGTAAAGCGCGGTCAACAAGACGGCATGTCAAAATTTCATAGTCTGATGCACGACCTTCACGTTTAAGGAATCCTCCAGGGTAACGACCCACTGATGAGAATTTTTCCTTGTATTCTACTTGTAAAGGCATGAAATCCACGCCTTCTCCTGCGTCTTTAGCTGAAACTACTGTTGCTAAAATCATGGTGTTACCCATACGTAGTTCAACTGCTCCATCTGCTTGCTTTGCTAGCTTACCTGTTTCCAGTGTAATGGTGCGTCCATCTCCTAAATCGATGGTCTTCTTGATTGGTGTTAACATATTATTTTTTTCTTCTTTCAAAATTGAGACAAAGATAACTAAATATTAAGGATATAATCTACTTTTTATTACTTTAATTTAATAAATGAGCCTACTATTATGGGAAAAACATTATCTTTGGCTCAATTTTAGAAATTTAATCGAATATGAAATTAAAATATGGTTTTTTAGCGGCTACGGCAACACTGTTGTTAGCGGCTTGTAGTGATAATAAATTTGAGGTAAATGGTACTATTGGAGGTGCCGATGAACAAACTTTATATTTTGAGGGAGCGGTTAATGGACGATGGTTCAGATTGGACTCAGTAAAGACTGATAGCGATGGAGATTTTTCATTCTCACGCACAGCTCCTAAATTTCCTGAAATATATCGTTTTGCGATGAATGGGAAGTCGGTTTATTTCCCTATTGACAGTTTAGATGTATTGACTTTAAACTCAAATGCTGAGAGATTTAGTTCAGATTATGAACTTTCAGGCTCAGATAATGCAGTCGCAATTAGCAAGGTTGATAAAGGAGCTAGAGCAATACTAAAATCAGATAAAGATTCACCTGAATACAAGGCTTATAAACAGCAGATGATGGAGCTAATAGTGGCTGATCCATCAAGCATCATCGCGTACTATGCCGTTAATAAATATATAGGTCGTGAGCCACTATTTCGTGCTACTGACAAGATGGATTTAAGGATTATGGGAGCTGTGGCTAATGCTTTTAATACATACCGTCCTAATGATCCACGTACTAAATTTATGGTTGATATGGTGGTAACCGCTAGGGGGTTGAATACACCTGCTGATACATTAATTGTAGATGAAGTGCCAATTATTGATATTACTCTTCAAGATAATACAGGTGTTGAATATAGTTTAGCTGATGTTTCATCCAAAGGTGGTGTAGTGTTGCTTAATTTTACTACCTATGCAGCTAAAGAATCTCCAATATTTAATAAGCTATTATCAGACACTTATACAAAATATAAGAAACGTGGTTTAGAGATTTATCAAGTTGCTTATGATGATAATCAATACCAGTGGAAAACAGCTGCTGTCAATCTACCTTGGATAACTGTTTATGATCCTTATGGATTGCAGTCACGTAATCTACGTAAATATAACGTAGGGGTACTACCAACAACATTTATTATAGACCGTAAAGGTGAATTAGTTGAGCGTGTAACTGACTTAACACAATTAGATAAATTAATAAAGAAATATCTATAGGGGAGTTCTTATACATAATAGAGGGTGGTAAACAAAAAAAACTAGATTGTTTACCACCCTCTATTATTTTATTGGAACTATTATATCTGCCGACTAAAGCTGTTTACCCTACCTCATCAGATGTGCAGATTCCCTTTTTTGTAGTGTAATCATTGTACAGCTCCATTAGAGTTAATGATTTAGCTGTATTATTAGCCTCCTGCATAATTTCACTGAATTTTGAGAACATTAGGCAGTCGCAACAATCCTCTATTTCACATCTAATACCCTCAATGACCTCTTTAGAACAGTGCATTTTCATATCACCTTGTAATACACTAGTTATATCATACACAGTAATTGTGCTAGGGTGACGACTAAATATATATCCGCGATTACGTCCGCCAACTTTACTATTAAGTATATTTGCTTGCACTAATTGACCTAGCGTTGGTTGAAGTGTACGTAATTTAACTTTATGGTATTCAGCAAGCTCATTAGCTGCAATCCTGCGATTCTCTAGATATCCATCAACTAGAGTTCTGCTAACCATAATAAATATTCTAGTTGGTGTCAGAAACATATTTTATCGGTTTAAAAAATATGGGTTAAATATTCTCTCATTATACCATATTGATTTGGTTAATATAATTTGATAATTAATAGAGAATTGCAAAAGTAGCTATAAAAAGAGATTATTTCCCAGATTATCCATTTTTTTTCATGTAGTTAGCACCATTTAATAGATATTTTAAAATATAACATAGGTTTATCTTTTGGCGCAGTGCAATCCCCAATGCAACACGTAGTATGCGAATGTGGTAATGTGAGGTGTATCTATAATAGATATAAGCCCCCTTACTCATCAGTATTTGAGGTGTTGGTTCTCCTATACCTGTTGTTGCTTGGTTATGTTCAGCTATGGTTATTGGGAAGAATAGGCACGTCAAGTTGCTTCGTAATGCATCCACGATAAATATCCCCTCCTCGCCTGAATTTAGTACTGGCGCACCTATGCCAAATAGCTCATTAAAGCCAACCCCTTTCTCTAAAATGCGATTGCGGCGGAACGCTATTTCGATTGAGCTAGTATAATAAAATTTAGGTTCATTAGCTAAGTCAAAACTTTGCTCAGGGTATATCTTTGGGAAACTATCAGAGTGGAAACGGAAAGCCGCAAGATCTAAATCGGGGTGTTGATTAAATGTTGTGATTATCTGCTCCAATCCCAATGGGTACAGCTTAATATCATCATCAGCAATTAGGCATATGTCACCAGTAGCGTGTTTAAGTGCATTATTGCGATTACGGCTTAATCCTAATTGATTTAAGGTTATAATGTTGATGTCCTCACGGAGTAGTTCACTAGGAGTTGTGATATTGCATGTAGGATTGCTTTGTTGCCACGATATTAGATAGCTAATATTATCACTAGGTGATGGTATTAGCTTTGCTATCTTATCTATTCCGTTATCAATGGTGCATATTAGCACTTGCAATTTTGCCATATCTCAAGATGTTTTTTTGCTATTAACTCTGCATCATTATGCTTTATTACAAACTCGCGGCTCTGTTGCGATAATGCTGGTATCTTATCTCTATTATTTATCAAATACTCAATTTGTTCCTCAATATTATTAAAAGGAGTTACATTAACTATTGGTTGATTCTGATTCTCCTTAATAAAAGCGTAATATTCAGGTTCAGCACCTGAAATAGCTATTAATCCACGGCTCATTGCCAATAGCGCGTTAGTAGCAGGAGTATATGAATATAACTGGTCAAGTATCACATGTGAGCTATTCATCATCGCACAATATTGGGAGTATGGAACATTCTCAGCTATTACAATTTCTGAATGGTTAGGGTGTTTAGCAACTACCCTTTGCAGAGCTTTTAGCATTATATTTGTACCCTTTAATGAAGAGCGGTCACGCTGAATACCAATAAAGAAACGCACCTTGTAAGGTGTTTCAGTAATAGGTATAGTTGGCGCATTTAACGCTGTATCAATAGGTATCCCAGCATAGTATAGTTTATTAGCATGCGATGGCTTATATGCTTGATAATATTCATATAAGCAAGTTATTATCCCATCTACATTATCTGCTATGTAGCGTGTGTGTTCAGCCAATAGTGGCGATTGCCATGCTTTGGCTATCTCAGGGTGTTCTTTAGCGTATGGAGATGGTTGATTGCCTATCATAAAATCAGAGTAGCGAAACTCCTTACCATCTAAACAACTCTCAACATAATAGCTATCCGTACCTAGTGCCGAAAGATATATAGCACCATTATGGCGTTTCAGATAGTCAAAAATCTTACGCACCTTGTTAGGTTTAAGATTAAAAAAAATAGGGTTGCTAATATGCACAACATCAAAACCACGCATACGGTGTAAGTTACGCACTATATCAAAAAGATAACGCACTGTGCCAAGTCCCCCCTTACCACGTTTAATATTGATATCTCTAGGAGTATCCATCCATCGTGAGCCATCCGAAACAACAACACAGCTATCTCCCAATGCCATCAACGCATCGGAAAGAGTATTGTGAAAATTGCTAGCATCCCCTACAAATAATATCTTCATCACCCCCTAATATTAATTTATCCGTAAACATACAAAAAAAAATTGAAAGGATGATGATTAACGCCGATAATGATTAATGATTTGTTATTGTGTGTTGTATGTTGAGGAAGTTTTTTCTCCAGACGTGTCATGCTGAATTTAATTCAGCACCTTTCCAGTTGGGAGCATGGTTAATAACTTTATGTCTGCGTAGATGTTTATATAATTAAACACAAGTAAGGTTGCAAGTTGATGGGTAAACACCCACAACCTGCAACATTTAACTTACCTCACAAATTTCATAATTCCATTAGGCGTGTTATTCCCTGTCCCGACAGGGAATCTTAGCAATTAACATCTAAAGTTACTAACTTCGCTACCAATTGAAAGGGTCCCCGATCGGGGTTGGGGATGACCATGCGGGTGGAAAGCATAGAAGAATGGATGAATAAAAGTATAAAGGTGTAAAAGCAACCACCTTTACACCTTTATACTTTTTATCTACAACTGCACTTAGCGCACTACCTTATACGATTGGTTTCCAACAGAAACAATATAAACACCGCTAGTAGCAGGCAACTCAACTTGCGCCGCTCCATCTAGCACCACACCATTAGCCACAACCGCACCATTTAGGCTATAAACCTTAACCACAGCACCATCCACAGCACCACTAACCATTAGCTCGCTACCCACAGCATACACCATAATATCATTAACCAAATTATCCTCAACAGCTAGGGTACTATCTTCCACTATATTAATAAATGTACTCCAAACTGAAGCCATCTTGTAATCGTCTAATGTGCCAGCAGGAACAACAAGAACACAAGATTCAGTATCAACAGAGAAAGTTGTACCAGGATAACAACTAGGTGGATTAGTAGCATAACAACTTATCTTGTTAAAATTATCACAACTCTCGAATGCTGAAATTCCAATAGTAGTAACGGAGTTGCCAATAATTAACTCACCCGTAAAACCACTACACAAACCGAATGCCGCAACCCCAATAGAGGTAATGGAGTTAGGGATAGTTAGCCCTCCTGTAAAGCCACTACAGTTATAAAACGTCTTTGACCCAATAGAAGTAACTGAATTACCTATAGTTAATTCCCCTGTAAAGCCACTACATTCTGAGAATGCAGAAAGCCCAATAGAATTAACGGAGTTAGGGATAGTTAAATCACCAGTAAAACCACTACATC
>JAWXTT010000057.1:0-12935 GCA_044433325.1 Bacteroidales bacterium | reverse complement strand
ATGCACCGTAGGCACCGCTACGCTCACATTTTGAAAAATACAAATCTAAAGCATCAAAATAAATAATCGAATAAAATCAATTATTAGAAGTCCCCATTATATATTATTATCCTTACTATTGTAAGTAGCTATCAATTCTAACCTTTACATTTTCATTTAGGTAATCTTGATAAAATGTAAGCTCTTGAAGGTGATAATTACCCTTGACAAACAGATTACCTAAGATAGGTAGATAATACTCTTCACTATCCAAACCCTCGACCAATAACACCTTATTAATAGTATCAACCGTTACGGTTGTTGTATCATTCAGCTGTGCTGGCGTTTCATCTACGCACCAATTAATAGGATTAATACACAATGCACTAGGAGATATAACCGCTGCCATACACTCAGGTGACTCCACCGAGCTATAACAAACGGTAACACCTGTATCAACAGAATTTTTAGCACCCACAATAGTCGTATAACTATTCAATTCACTCTCAGTTACACGATAGCCAACAACATAGGCAGCAACCATTCTTTCAGACTGCTCATCAGTAAGACCTTTCATTAACTCAACAACACCCTTACCACCTTGGCTATAACCAGCTAAGATAAATGGACGATTATTATTAATATTCTCCAAATAATAATTCCATGCAGAATTAATATCTGCCATAGCATTTGGAAATCTAGCGTCAACCAGACTATCCCCCTCCATCCATGACTCTAACGTTATTTGTCTATAATATGGAGCGTAAAAGTTACAACTACCCTCAGCAAAAATATCTCTAGCCAATTCATAAGATGGTATCATAGCCGCACGTTGCTCATCATTATAAACATCAGCATAGTGACAAATTACCCCATTACTATCATTACTATCACTCCAATCCCAAACACAAGTAGGCAAAACATAAAAAACATCCACATCATATTCATTTACTGAAGGTAAATCAAACCATAAATCAGTTGATGAATAATCTAATTCATTACCATTATTACTATCACAACCAATCAGTAGCAATAATAGAGATATTAACACCATTTTTCTACAATACATACTCATACTATCTAAATAAAATTTGCGCTAACTCTTCTACCTTAGCAACCTCTATAATTTGTATATTAAATTTCTCCTGATTAATCCCTTTCAGATTATTCTTAGGGATAACGATACGTTTAAATCCAAGTTTCTCAGCCTCCATAATACGTGAGTCAATGCGTGTAATCTGTCTAATCTCGCCACTAAGACCCACTTCACCAGCCATGCACACCCCTTTAGGTATAGCAACATCTATATTTGATGAAATTATAGATGCAACAATTGCCATATCCAGAGCAGGATCATTAACCTTAATCCCCCCAGCAATGTTCAAGAAAACATCCTTCTGAGCCAATTTAAACCCGACACGTTTCTCCAATACAGCCAACAGCATACTCATCCGTTTAGCATCAAAACCAGTTACTGAACGTTGCGGAACACCATACGAGGCATTAGTTACTAACGCTTGCGTTTCTATCATCAGCGAACGAATCCCCTCCATTGAAACTCCAATTGCAACCCCCGAAAGCGATTCATCATAATTAGAAATCAACATCTCAGATGGGTTTTTCACCTCACGTAACCCCGAGTTATCCATCTGATAAATACCCAATTCCGAAGTACTGCCGAATCTGTTTTTAATAGAGCGAATAATCCTATACATATAATGTCTATCACCCTCAAACTGAATAACTGCATCCACTATATGTTCCAGAATCTTAGGACCAGCTATACTCCCCTCCTTATTGATATGACCTATCAGCACCACAGGGGTATTAGTTTCCTTAGCATATTTAAGTAGGATAGCAGCACATTCACGCACCTGACCTACACTACCTGCCGATGACTCCATACTCTCAGTAGCCACCGTCTGGATTGAATCCACCACCACAATATCGGGTGATAGTTCATTAATATAATCAAAGATACGCTCCAAGGAGGTTTCACAAACTATATAACACTCACCCGTTTCGCCACCTATACGATCAGCACGGAGTTTAATCTGTTGCGCACTCTCCTCACCCGACACATATAATACTTTACGACTTCTAATCCTCAGCATATTTTGCAACGCCAGCGTTGACTTACCTATACCTGGTTCTCCACCTAACAGAACTATTGAGCCTAGCACCAATCCACCACCAAGCACACGATTCAACTCCGAACTAGGTAGTATTATACGCTGTTGATTAACAGTCTCAATATCTGACACCTTAACAGGTTTACTATCCGCAGATGATAAACTATACAGTTCACGACCACCACCAGAGGATGAACCCTTGCCACTCTTTTTACTTACTGCACGCTCCTCTACATAACTATTCCATGCACCACAGCTAGGGCATTTACCGACCCATTTAGCCGATTCATTTCCACAATTATTACAGAAAAAAACAGTTTTAGCTTTACTCATAATCGATTAACCCTCTCTTCTAAATTCAGATAAAGTAATAGCAGTAGCAATACTCACATTTAATGATTCAGATGTTTCACAATCCTTAGGATACGATGGAATAAGCAATCTATCTGTAACGAACTCAGCCAACTTAGGAGAAATACCTCTACCCTCATTACCAAATATTATAAATCCCCTATCTGAGAGTTTCTGCTGATAAATATTAGCTCCATCAAGATATGTACCATACACAGGTAAATTCCAATCACGCGCAAAAAACTGTTCTAAATCGACATAATGAACCTGAACCCTTGATATAGCACCCATCGTCGCTTGTATAACCTTATGATTATATAAATCCACCGTAGTATCACTACAAATTATATGCTTAACACCGAACCAATCCGCCACACGTATTATAGTCCCTAAATTACCAGGGTCTTGCACATTATCAAGAATAATATTCAGCCCCGATTCTATCTCCTTAATATTCAATTCATATTTAGGCATTTCATAAACAGCCACCACATCTGGGGGGGTACTGAATTGTGAAACACGCTCCATTTGGCTCTTAGTAGCTATATATATTTTATCCAAGTGACCTGAATGACCAAACTGCTCATACCAACTATTAGTGGCAACAATCATCCTACAATCAAAATAATCCCACGTGTCACGCACTGCCTTAGTACCCTCTACGACAAAACAGTTATGCTCCACACGATTCTTTTTCTGACCAAGTGAATAGATAAACTTTATAATATTCTTAGTTAATTCCATTAAATTCTATTTTATTAAACAAATATACAACCTTAAAATTATGTTTTAATAAAAAATGAATTATATTTGTACAATAAATTGTATTTACTTGTGATATTACAGATAACACACCTTATATATAACTAAAAATGATTCGCAAATGAAATATGTTGGAGCGCACGTAAGTGCAACCTCTGGTGTATCTAACGCACCGATAAATGCTAATAAAATAGGAGCAAAGTCATTCGCACTATTCACTCGCAATCCATCGCGATGGACTTCACCTGCAATATCTGAAAAGGAGGCTGAGAAGTTCCGTGCTAATTGCGCTGAATATGGCTACACCCCAAACCTAATACTTCCACATGACAGCTACTTAATCAATTTAGGAAATGCTGAGGATGAAAAGTTAGAGAAATCTCGCGAAGCATTTCTTGATGAATTTCGTCGTTGCGAACAGTTAGGACTGACACTACTGAATTTCCACCCTGGTAGCCATTTGAAGTTAATAGAGGTAGATAAATGCTTAGATAAAATAGCTGAATCAATTAATATCGCCCTAGATAAAACCAACGGAGTAAAGGCAGTAATAGAGAATACAGCGGGACAAGGCACAAACTTAGGTTATAGTTTCTACCACCTAGCACATATCATAGATAAAGTTGAGGATAAAAGTCGCATAGGTATTTGCATTGATACATGTCATGCCTTTGCAGCAGGTTACGACCTAGCTAGCGAAGATGGATACCACTCAGTTTGGAAAGAATTTGATGAAATAGTTGGTAAAGAATATCTATCAGCTATGCATCTTAACGATGCTAAGAAGGGTTTAGGCTCACGTGTTGACCGTCATGAACCTCTAGGAAAAGGTATGATAGGTGAAGGATTTTTCTCACTTATGATGAATGACACACGTTTTGACAATATACCATTAGTGTTAGAAACCCCTGATGAAACCATTTGGGCTGATGAAATAAAATGGTTATATAGCTTAGAAAAATAATTAATATATAAATAAATCATAAAACATGAAAGCAAAAAAAGATCAAAGCTTTTGGAGTCTATGGAACCTAAGTTTCGGGTTCTTCGGAGTACAAATAGCTTATGCATTGCAGAGTGCAAACATCAGTCGTATCTTCGCCACAATTGGCGCAGATCCACACAATTTAAGTTATTTCTGGATATTACCTCCACTTATGGGTATTATAGTACAACCAATCGTAGGATGGGCTAGTGATAATACATGGACACGTTTAGGTCGTCGTTTACCATACCTAATAGTTGGTGCTACTTTAGCAGTAATAGTAATGGCTTTACTACCTAATGCAGGAAGTTTCGGGTTCTCGATAGCAAATGCTATGATATTTGGATTTATTGCCTTGATGTTCCTAGACACATCTATTAATATGGCAATGCAACCATTTAAAATGTTAGTTGGCGACCAAGTAAATGAAAAGCAGAAAGGGTTAGCATATTCTATACAGAGTTTCCTATGTAATGCAGGTAGTATAGTAGGTTACCTAGCTCCATTTGCATTAACAGCAATAGGTATTGCTAATATTGCACCAGAGGGGCAAGTCCCACCAACTGTAACATATTCATTCTATATAGGAGCTGCAATTTTAATCTTATGTGTACTATATACATTCGCTAAAGTTAAGGAGATGCCTCCACAAGAATATGCTGAATTTCATGGTATCAAAAAAGAGGAAGCCACTGAAAAGACAAGTTTCATTAAACTTCTAGTAAATGCGCCTAAAGTATTCTGGACAGTAGGATTGGTACAATTCTTCTCATGGGCTGCATTTATGTATATGTGGACATACACTAATGGAGCTATCGCTGATACAGTTTGGGGAACAACTGATGTTAAATCAGCAGGTTACCAAGATGCAGGTAACTGGGTAGGAGTATTATTTGCCGTACAAGCAGTAGGTTCTGTACTTTGGGCAATAGCAATACCATTCTTTAAAAATAACAAACTAGCATATTGTGTAAGTTTAGCATTAGGAGGATTAGGATTTATCTCAACTCTATTTGTAACCAACCAATATGTACTATTTGGTTCATATTTTGTAATCGGTTTTGCATGGGCAGCAATCCTTTCTATGCCATTCACTATTCTAACAAATGCTATCTCAGGCAAAAATATGGGATTATACCTAGGATTATTCAATGGAACTATATGTGTACCACAAATTGCAGCCGCTAGTTTAGGTGGTGTATTACTACTAGCAGTAGGTGGAGCGCAAATCAATATGTTAGTAATGGCAGGTGTATTCCTATTAATAGGTGCTGCATGTACATTCTTTATCAAGGAAACTAACAGCGAGGGTGCTGAAATTAAAAAGTAATGTTAAAAGAGCAAATTAGAGAGATCAAATTTCAATTCTTCACCTTCCGTAATGGATTGATTGGTGAGCGATTACGTGAATCAGGTGACCCACACAAGATAATCTTTGGGTTAAACCTACCACAGATAACAGATATAGCTAAGGGGTGTGAGCATACACCCCAACTAGCTCAAGCAATGTGGGATAATCAGTCAACACGTGAAAGCAAGATAATAGCCACTATGCTATATCCAGCTGAACAATTCAGCCAAGCAACGGCACAGCAATGGATAGCAGAGATACCAACCTATGAGATAGCTGATATCCTATGCCATAAGCTATTACGCAATACCCAGTATGCCGAAGAGTTGATTTATAAATACTCATCTGAAAGCTCAACCATGATGGAACGCTACCTAGCATTACGATTAGCACTAAACCTACTAACAATAGGAAAGCTAACCAACACCAAAAAGCTAGCAACGATAGCTGAGACAGAACTAACCCTAAACCTATCCCCCACCATAATGGTATCACAAAGAATACTCAGCGAAATAGCTGAGCAATAACAAAAAAAGCCTTGAATCTACTAAACGAGATTCAAGGCTTTTTTTATTTAAGGAATGATGTTATTCGATTTTAACAACCCAGCCTATATACTAAATCATGCAGAATCTTACTATAAGATGAATTATACTCCACTTTATCAGGATAGGCTAAACTCTCTATTGCCTCAGCTATTAATTCAATTTGATCATCATCAAGAATTGTTCTTATATAATAATCATCTCTCATAATTTGCGCTGAACGTAAATAGTTATTTTTATCTATTAAAGTAGCACTAATATTATGAAAAGCGACTGCTGTATATAATAGATCTTTTGATACACAAATATCCTTAATCATCGGAGTGCCAAAATATTTTTCATCAAGTTTTAAGGTTGAACTCATAGCTAATCCGACAAGACCTTTAACATAATTCCCATGTGGATAACAATAGCAGTTTCTATACTTAGATATAATATATTCATCAAGATAGTTTTTCAGTTTCGCATCTACATTATAACTATTCTCAGATTGAGAAGAGCTTTCCATCTTTAGAGTAACGCACCAATACTCATTCCCATACAGATCCAACTTACCTTTACAACCCCTTAGGGTTATATCAAAATGAGTCTGACTATTAGCACTCATTGTATCATATTTAGGTTCAACAACACTGTAACCTGTACGGTTAATTACACCCCATTTACCACCTAGCTTTACAGCTGAATAAAAACTATCTGACACATTAAAGGGAGTAACTTCATCATAGATAGTATCGATAATAGATACTCCATGACCATCATTATATCCCCACTTGCCATTATCGGCTTGATATGGATTAAGTTCAAACGATAGGTTATCATAATCATCACTAAATATTAGTTCATCTCTGTAATATCCATTTTTCGTTAGTAAATTATTAGCTTTAACCCATTTATCAACAGGTGTATCTTTAAAAAAAGTTCGATGTTCAAAATATGAAGCATCCTCTACCTTACGCATATGATATTTTATAAGTCGTTCAGCATAATCATCATATCCTAACTCTAGTAGTTTAATATACATTTTTTTAAAACTAGAAATAGGAATATAACTATCGTAGCCACTTGATGTATAGTCACACAATAGAGCTTTTATCTCACATTTAAGAGCTAATCTATTAGCACCAATATTAGTCATACATTCAGCAAGCTCCCAATAATATATACCCTTATCATCATCATAAGGTTTACGAATACCAAAAGCGTACTCTCCAAAAGATTCCGCATCGGTTATTCTATTCACTATTACTCCCGAGCTATTAGCTGAGAATAATTTCAGATTAATTTCATTGTTTGTTAAATTCATAATTCAATATTTATAAGTTTAAAATATTTATAAGTTTAAAATATATAAGTATGTCAATGAGCTACTTGCTATTGAATTATGACCACAAAAAAATGGACATAAAACACCAGCTTGCCTTAGCAATCCAATAGTTTTATATCCATTTTATAACGTTGCAAAGATAATCTATTTTAGATTATCTACAAAATATTTAACACATTATTTTTACTCCAGCATCAAAGATAAATCAGCTGTGGTACCTTTAAATAATATTTCGGCTAACTCCTGAATAGTTACAGCAGTTGCCTCAATAGCAGAATCTGAGACTTTAACCTCACCAGCAGTCACCTCAAACACACAATTATTCTCATCAATAATAGCATCCGTTACAGATAATTTAGCGGTAAATTTAGGGTTAGCTTTAGCATAAATACTCAGCATCTTCTCAGCATTTATTACACGTCCCATCCCCCAATCATTTCCATTATCATCAGCTACTAGATAGTCAATCACCCTTAATCCATACCATCTACATATCAAATTCAGAAATATTTCAACCTGTTTATCCCTATCACCAATAATCATATTAACACGACTATCTTCATTAACAAAAGCTACACCACGTATATCATTAGCGGAATCAAACAGTGCATAAACCCTTCGATTATAATCAAAACAGATATGTTCAAATCCACTCTCACTATGATAAACAGTAGCTAACTTATACCCCTGCTCATAGTGTAAATATTTATATATCTCTACTCTATCAACATCACTTATGGATTGAATCGTATATCCATCTGAATCATCATTTGAGTATTGGTGAGTATTCAACGATTTCTTAAATATAGGAGCAAAACCAAACTGCGCATAATAGCCATACAAACCACTATTAGCTGGTATTAGTGTCATTAACGCATCACCACTAGCGTAAGCACCAACGATACTATCACGCATTAACTGACCCATTAACCCCACTCCACGATGCTCCTGATAAGTTGAAGCTCCACTTATATAGCGCATCCCAATCGTTGCTCTATAATAACAGAAAGGGTATGGTAGCGACTGCAAAGCACTAACTACCACACCCTTATTATTTTCTCGTGAGAAGCAATCGTTATCATCGTAAATATTACCAAAATAGTAATCCACAAACTCAGCAGAATCAGTATCAAATACCGTTTGCCATAATCTCTTAACTTGCTCCTTACGATTATTCATCTAGCACACTATTGGTGTTGAGGACGTAACAGGTCATTAACAGTTTTCACAGGATTAAATGTTTCAATCGGAACTTCCACAAATATAGTATTCCAATCACTCATAGCACCATTCCAAAGTCCAGGAAGTTCTAACGCTTTTAACGTCTTACCACCTTTAGACTTCTCTGAGATAAAACCAGTATTAACGTCAACATATCCTTTTAGGTCAAACTTATCACCCTCTATATCCTTAATAAAACATACTAAGTCAACAGGGTTAAAGTGACTAGCACCACTAATCAATTCAGCCGACTCAGGTTTACTCATATCAAATTGTGAACTTTCCAATATTTGACACGACGAAGTACCATCCTCATTAAATGCAATATATGGACCACCACCAGGCTCACCGTCATTCTTAACTACACCACAGATACGGATAGGACGTTTCATCTTTTTCAATAAGTAAAGAACTAAATCCACATCCTCCATATGTTTAATATCAGCATTTCTTATAGATAAATCAGTCTGAACAAATTTAATTATCTCACGTACATCATCAATAGAGTATTTTCCACTCTCTAATAGCTCAATATATTCTTTTATCTGTTTCTGAGTTTTAACCAGATAGCCACCAATTACCTTTTTATATTTAATAGTAGTTTCACGTAATTTATTAGGAACAACATTATCAATATTCTTAATAAATACTACCTCAGCAGCCAATTCATTAAGGTTTTCAATCAATGCACCATGCCCAGCAGGACGGAACAGCAATTCACCATTATCACGGAATGGAGTATTATCCATATTCACAGCGATGGTATCAGTTGATGATTTCTGTTCAGACATCTCAACAATATATTTAACTCCATGCAGAGCCTCCAACTTAGGAACTTCCACTGAGATTATCTTTTCAAATTCAGCACGGTGTTCAGGAGATACAGTAAAATGCACCTTAACAGTACCATTATTCAACGCGTATTGTACACCCTCTTCCAGATGCTCCTCTAGGGCAGTTTTCACGCTCTCACCATCCTTGTGGAATTGAAGCACCGCTTTAGGAAGGCTGCCATAGTTAAGCCCCTCAGATAATATCAACAACTTAACGACATCAACATATTTACCATCCGCAACTAATTCCGCTATTGATTTACCCTTAACTTCAACACACTTTTTATCTAATGCTTGATAGAAAGCAAACTTAGTTATCTCAGCAAAGAATTTTTTTTCAAAATCACTAGTAGGTTGATTATCCTCTACCTCAATAAATTCAAAAAGATTCTTGAACATACGGCTAGCAGCACCAGATGCAGGAACAAATTTTTCAACATCGCCACCAGCAGCTAGATAATTATCCCAAATATTGACACACTCCTGTTCATCACTCTCTGATAATTTCACAATACCCTTGCCAACAGTAGCGGCAGAGTCTATTTTTAGAAAAGGGAAACCAGTTTTAAATCTATCCAGTTGAGCCTCGATAGTTTCCTTACTTATACCCTTTTTCTCCATTAATTTAAGGTCATTTTCCAAATACATAGTTACAGTACAAATTTATAGTTATATTTAATAATCCCAAATTTACTAATTATTGTTATTATTACAATATAAATAGGAATAATTTTCAATAAAAAAATGCACCGATACTCTTTTGCCTAAGAATATCGGTGCCACATAATTAATCTAAAACTATTCTATCTTATATATTATATAACTCATACGATAGTGCTGGTACAGTAATCTTGACACCATCACTAGTTCCATTACCCATAATAGGATTTAATGCTGACAACTCAATAGCCTCTGGCAACTCAATATCTATTGTCATTGCCTCAGTTCCCTTATTAAATGCAACAACTACTACATCACCTGCATAGACTCTAGCAAATACCATAACATCCTTTTCAGCTACCAATGGAATTATATCTCCATAAATTAATGGTAGGGATTCAGCACGCAATTTAGCTAATTTAGCGGCTGCATCACGGTTACGTTGCTCCTTCTCGTTATAACCATCAAATACCATCATATGTCGATTATCAGGGTCATTACCACCAGGGATACCATATTCATCACCTTGATAGATACATGGCACACCAGGAATAGTTAGGATAAACGCCTTTAACATAGCTAATTTATCATAGCTAGTAGAATCACCAACAGTAATATCACGTGTCCAACCAGCTAGTTTTGAATCCTCGTCCCACTTAACTGAACCACCTGCTAATGAGATAAATCTTGGGCGGTCATGGTTACCAGTAATGTAACCCATAGTATTATGAGCACCATACATTGCATGGCTACGTTGCAACTCTTCAGCCAACTCCTTTAAGTTACCCTGATTATCAGGAGCTCCAAAACTCCATGTAGCTCTATCATAAACATTAAAGTCAAACTGAGCATCTAGCATACCATTCTTAACATATAATCCAATCAATTCAGGTGAGCCATAAGTCTCCCCAATCTGATATAATTTACGCTCAGGAGCGGTTCTTTCAACCATCTTAGATGTTAACATTCTCCAGTAACCTTCAGGGATATGTTTAGTAGCATCATGACGGAAACCATCTAAGTCATAATTTTCAATCCAATAAAGAGCAGAATCAGTCATTGCGTCACAAATATCCTCTCTACTTAAATCTAAAGATGGAATATGAACGTCAAACCAAGTTGTCAAACGCTCATCGTCCCACAACTCAAAATTACGGCGACCATCTGGCAAGATACTATCAGTAATCCAATCTGGATGCTCCTTAATAACAGGACTCATTATATGTAGGTGATTAGCTACATAATCCAGTATCACATTAATATCTCTTTTGTGTGCTTCGTCTAATAATTCTCTCAACTCAGCGTCAGTACCGAAACGTTTATCAATCATAGTAGAGTAGATAGGCCAATAACCATGATAACCTGAGAATTTAGTGCGAGGCTCTGGGTACAAGCCCCATGCGTCATAAGGATTTTGAGTAATAGGTGACATCCATATTGTTGATATACCTAAATCAGTAAAGAATCCCGATTTAACTTTCTCAGTAATCCCCTTGATATCTCCACCCATATAATCAGCTATTGGTAATACCTCTGGATCATTCAATGGCATATCATTTTCAGGTAAAGCATTATAGAAACGGTCTATCATTAATGAATATAATACCTGTGCATGTGGATCATGTCTAGTAATCTCATCAACACTACTTACAGCAATCCCATTAGTCAATGGTACTAGTATATCTGAATATAAGTTATCACCCAGTGATGCATATAAACGGATATAACTACGATCCATTGCGCTCGCTTTAGCAGGGATATTCACAACTATTGCACCATCTACGATAGATATAGATTCTGATGGAATCACCTCATTTTGCCACATACCCACAATCTTATCAGGTTGTTTAGTAAAACCAACCTTGATAGCTTTCTCACTATCTGGATTTAGAGTAAATAATTTCAAATCATTTGAAACCAATTTTAATGGTGCTTTTTGATATACAATAGATACAACATCAGCACCTTTAACCAAATCAATTACCCCTAATACTGGAGCTTCATTATCAATAACTAAAATTGAATTATCTCCGTTACTCTCAACCATTAGGGTTGAATCTGATTGTGCAGCAATAACTAATCCCTGCACTGCGGGGAAATAATCAGTTAGGTAAATAATAGTAGAGTCCTGCTCAATAGCAGCAACACTAGATAAACGGTTATTCAGCTCAATATTAACATTAGGAGTACATGACACCCCTAGAAGTAAAGCTGATAAACCAATAAATAAATTTCTTCTTTTCATTAAAAACTATTTTAAGGTTAATATTAAACTAAGATCTTAAACAACATATATAATTATGTGTAAGTGAATCGTAACAAAAGTAATATATTATCACCAATCATACAACCAAATATATAATAAATTTATCCAAATTAGATTGCACTTATAACAACAAAATAGCTATATTTGTTATAAATAATTAGATTTCTTATTAATTAAACAAATAATATTATGAAACGAGTAAAATTTCTGCTATTATCAGCGATTACATTCTTAGGTACAACATCTGCTAATGCCGCATCAATCGGCGATTTGCTTAACTCTTCAACAGTACAATCCGTAGTAAGTGCTGTAACATCAGGGTCAACAGCAACAGCTGCTTCAATAGCTGGGAAATGGAGCTATTCAGGTTCAGCAGTAGAATTAGAAAGTGATAATTTTTTAACTAGCGCAGCTGGTTCATTAGCAACATCACAGGTTGAAAGTAAACTTGATACATATTGTGCTAAGGTAGGTATTAAATCTGGCACATTCTCATTCACCTTTGGTAGTGATAACTCTTTTA
>JAWXTT010000056.1:0-12950 GCA_044433325.1 Bacteroidales bacterium | reverse complement strand
ATTGATTGCCGTCTATTCTTGACGATTAAGGCGTATGCTGATAATGTGGTTACTTGTGACTTGCAGGTGCAATCATCACGCCCTGTTTATAATAGTATATATACTACTACGCTGATAAATTTTAAGGACTCAAATGTAGAGTTCTCATATCAGGAGAATGAACAATTGGTATTTTCAGATATGAGCATGGAGAGTAATTTGACAGCTATACTTAACTTTTATGCTTATATGATACTTGCATTGGATTATGATTCTTTTGGTTCGCGAGGTGGTGAACTTTACTTTGATAAAGCTAAAAATGTGGTGCAGATGGCACAAAGTACTGGCGAGAGTGGCTGGAAGGCGTATCAAGATAACAAGAATAGAAGTTCGGTGCTAAGTGGCTATACCGAGAAGAATACGGATGTAATACGTGATATGTTCTATGAATATCATCGCAAAGGGTTGGATGAAATGGCACTGAGTGTTGACAAGGGTAGGGCAGCTATCACTAAAACATTACAAAATCTGAAGTCGATATACGAAGTCGCACCTATGAGTGTGGTGCTATCTATGTTCAAGGATGCTAAGTTGGATGAGTTGATAAATATATACTCCAAAGCTACCGCTAGTGAGAAGTCTGAGGTTTATGACCTGTTATACGGACTTTATCCGACTGAAGGGAGTCGCCTCTCAAAAATCAAAGAATAAACTTGGGAAACATAAATAGTTCACTTATTGGTGTTTATGTAACTCATAACTTTTTTTGACCATTGGATTAGGCGGTTGTGGGTTTGGTCGGGTTGGTTTATGTTGTCTAGGAGTAATCCTACATATTTACCATTGATAAGGGCGGCTGAGGTGCTGAAGATGTAGGGGTCGGCATCTATCCCCTCAATGAATTTTGCACCTGTCTGTTGTAATCGCTCATAAAGGATTCCTACTGCATCACAAAAGGTGAATTGCATAGTTTCATCACCACTTCCATAGATACCTATGGTTTTGTCTGAAAGGTTCTCTTGCTCTAATCGTGGGAGGAATTTCTCCCAATCATCCTGTAAATCACCACTTCCCCATGTGCTTGAACCTAGTAGAAGTAGGTCGTACGATAATAAATCAGAGATACTAACTTTGGCTATGTTGTGAATGTCGCAATAGGATATCTCTAGAATCTCAGCCAATTCTAATGATATTTTTCGGGTTATTCCTGTTGATGATCCGTAGAAAATTCCAATTTTGGTCATGATTTTAGTTTTTAGTGAAAGTATTATAATGAACGTTTTGAATACTTATATTGTTCGCTAAGGTGGTATATCTAAATAATATGGGGACTTCTAATAATTGGTTTTATTCGATTATTTATTTTGATGCTTTAGATTTGTATTTTACAAAATGTGAGCGTAGCGGTGCCTACGGTGCATTTTGTAAAATGCGAAGATGAAGTATCAAAATAGATAAGCGTTAAAATTCAATTTTAAGAAGTCCCCATATATTAAAATAATATTTTTAGCGTATAAAATATGTTGAAAGAGCTAATTTATTCAGCGATTTTTTATAATTTTGCAAGATAGATAAAATGTATAATAATAATCCTATATATAAGCGATTTAACAATGAGACAAATTAAAACAGCTCTTATTTCGGTATTCCACAAAGATGGACTAGACCGTATTCTTAAACTCCTTAATGACAATGGAGTTAAATTTCTATCAACTGGTGGTACACAAACTTTTATTGAAAGTCTTGGATATGAATCTCAAGCTGTTGAGGATTTGACTGGTTACCCTTCAATCTTAGGTGGTCGTGTTAAGACTTTACACCCTAAGGTATTTGGTGGTATCTTAAATAGACGTGACAATGAAAATGATATCAAGGATGTAGCAAATTATGAAATTCCTGCTATTGACTTAGTAATTGTGGATTTATACCCTTTTGAAGCTACTGTTGCTTCGGGTGCTGCTGACGCTGATATTATTGAGAAGATTGATATAGGTGGTATCTCACTAATCCGTGCTGCTGCTAAAAATTATAACGATGTGGTGATTGTGGCTTCAAAAGCGCAATATGCTCCACTCTATGATAGAATGGTGGCTAATGGTGGTGCAGTGTCAACATTAGAGGATAGAAGATTCTTCGCTAAGGAGGCTTTCTCTGTTTCTAGCTGGTATGATAGTGCTATCTTTAGCTATTTTGATAAAGATAATAAATCAGCTCTTAGAATTGCGGTTGATGGTGCTAAGGCTATGCGTTACGGTGAGAACCCTCATCAAGCGGGTACTTTCTTTGGAGATATTGATGCTATCTTTGACCAACTGCATGGTAAGGAGATTTCATATAATAACTTGCTTGATATTGATGCGGCGGTTAACTTGATTGATGAATTTGAAGAGCCATCATTCGCTATCCTTAAACATAACAATGCTTGTGGATTAGCTTCACGTGAAACTATCGCTAAGGCTTGGGAAGCTGCATTGGCTGGTGATCCTATTTCAGCTTTTGGTGGTGTGCTAATCACTAATGGTGAGGTTGACGCTGAGGCTGCTGAGGGTATTAATAAAATTTTCTTTGAAGTAATTATTGCTCCTTCATATACTGAGGATGCTTTAGCTATCCTTAAAGAGAAGAAGAATAGAATTATCCTGATACGTAAACCATCTGAAAAGGGAGCTACTCAATGTCGCTCGTTATTAAATGGTGTTTTAGTTCAAGATAGAGATAACAAAACTGAAGTTGCATCAGATCTTAAAACGGCTACTAAGGTTGAGCCTAAAGCTGATCAGATTGATGACTTATTGTTTGCTAATAAGATTGTAAAACATAGTAAAAGTAATGCTATCGTTTTAGCTAAGAATAAACAGTTAATAGGTAGTGGCATTGGTCAGACTTCACGTGTGGATGCGTTGCGTCAAGCCATTGATAAGGCTAACTCGTTTGAATTTGATTTGAATGAGGCAGTGCTTGCTTCGGATGCTTTCTTCCCATTTGCTGATTGTATTGAGATTGCTCACAAGGCTGGTGTGACTGCGGTTATTCAACCTGGCGGTTCAGTTCGTGATAATGACAGTGTTGAATACTGTGATAAGAATGAATTGGCTATGGTTATGACTGGTGTTCGTCACTTTAAACACTAATAAAGAATAATTACAATGGGATTATTTTCATTCATACAGGAGATTGCTGTTGACTTAGGTACTGCTAATACTATTATTATTCATAAAGATCAGATAGTGATTAATGAACCATCTGTCGTAGCAGTTAATACTAAGACTGGTGAGTTGCTGGCTGTTGGTGAACGAGCCAAACAGATGCATGGTAAAACTCACGAAAATATACAAACTATTAGACCTCTAAGAGATGGTGTGATTGCGGACTTTAACGCGGCTGAACTTATGATTAGAGGTATGGTGAAGATGGTGAATGAACGTTCACGTTGGTGGATGCGCCCTTCGTTACGTATGGTGGTGTGTATCCCATCTGGTAGCACTGAGGTGGAGATTCGTGCCGTTCGTGACTCGTCTGAACATGCTGGTGGTCGTGATGTCTATATGATTTATGAACCTATGGCGGCTGCCCTAGGTATAGGCTTAGATGTTGAAGCTCCTGAGGGTAATATGATTGTGGATATAGGTGGTGGTAGTACTGAAATTGCGGTAATATCGCTAGGTGGTATTGTTAGTAATCGTAGTATCCGTATTGCGGGTGATGACTTGACTGAGGATATCCAAGAGCATATGCGCCGTGTCCATAACATCAAGGTTGGTGAACGTACATCTGAGTTGATTAAGATTAATGTAGGTTCTGCTTTAATCGACTTAGAGGATGCTGAAGCTCCAGGAGATTATGTTGTTCATGGTCCTAACCAAATGACTGCATTGCCTATGGAAGTGCCTGTTTCATATCAAGAGATTGCTCATTGTATTGATAAATCTATCTCGAAAATTGAAACTGCTATCTTGAATGCACTTGAACAGACCCCTCCTGAGCTATATGCTGATATCGTTAAAAATGGTATATATTTAGCTGGTGGTGGTGCTTTATTGCGTGGTCTAGATAAACGTCTGACTGATAAAATTGGTATTAAATTTCATGTTGCAGAAGATCCATTGTTAGCGGTAGCTAAGGGTACTGGTATTGCATTGAAGAATGTGCATAAGTTCTTATTCTTGATTAAATAGTAATAATATATAATTTATAATATATATGGCTGGTTACAGGGGATAAACATAAGAATTGAGATGTTTGTGTCTTGTAATCAGCTTTTTTTGTAGGGGTTAGTAGGTGAGGAATCTGTTTGATTTTATTGTTCGTAAACTATCATTTATCGTGCTTGTGTTGTACGTGGTGATTAGTGTGGCGTTATTGGTTAATAATAATCCGTACCAACAGCATGTGTATTTTACTTCGGCAAATGCTATTTCATCAACAATATTTGATGGAGTTAACAGAATTACGTCATATGTGGGGTTAAGTACTGAAAATGAGGAGCTTCAACGTGAAAATGCAAATCTGCAAATGACTTTAAATCAACTTAATGAGCGTATAAAAGAGTATGAACTAATAGCCAAGTCTAACGATTCGACTAGTTACCCTATTGGACTAATTCCCGCTAAATATATTATGGCTAATGTTATTGATAATAGTATAACTAAATCAAATAATTTTATTACCATAAACAAAGGCTCAAAAGATGGTGTGACCAATGTTATGGGTGTTGTTGATCATAAGGGAGTTGTAGGTATTGTTAATGCAGTTGGAGTAGGAGCGTCACACGTAATATCATTATTAAATATGGATATGCGGCTGTCGTGTAAGATTAAGGGTTCAGACTTCTTCGGCAGTTTAGTTTGGGATGGTGTGTCTATTTATGAATCTGTATTGGAGGAGTTGCCCAAACATACGATGTTTAATGTGGGTGATACTATTGTGACTAGTGGATATTCGCAAATGTTTCCAGAGGGTGTTATGGTTGGTACTATTGCTAGCGCAGAGATGACTAAGAGAATGGATTTTTACTCAGTGCGTATAACGTTGAATAACGATTTTAGTAGTTTAGGTACTGTTATGGTGATTAAGAACGAAAATTTCGAGGAGTTTTCCGATAGGGTGGCTATCATGAAAGATAAATAAATTAGAGTTGAATGAATAGTGTCGTAAAATATACATTGTTTTTTATTTTAATACTCATACTTCAGAGTGTTATATTTAATAAGATTGTGCTATTCGGGGTTGCTACTCCGATGATGATAGTGTATTATATTATTAAGTTACCTATCAAGCTGAATAGAATATACGCATTAACTGTGGTTTTTCTATTAGGATTGTCGGTTGACATATTCGCAAATACATTAGGGATGAATGCGTTGGCTTCGGTGTTAACACTATATTTTCGTAAGCCAATAATGCGTATATTTTATGACTATGAGACTGAAACGAATAGTTTTGATGTGAATATAAGACGTGGAGGTGCTGTGAATTTTTTGAAATATACTATTACATTAGCCTTTGTTTATTGTTTTGTAATATTTGTTATTCAATCATTTACGCTTTTTGATTTTTGGTCATTGTTATTTAAAATTATTTTTAGTACAGTGTTGACTACGGTAATAATAATTGCTTTTGAATCTATAAATATATCTAGTGGCGGGAAGAGATTATAAATTGAGTGGTAGAAGATATGTTATAATAGGGATATTAATAATAATCATCCTTACATATGCTGTGCGCCTATTTGATTTGCAGATTGTAGAAACTAAATATAAAAGTTCAGCAGATTCTAATGCTTTCTTTAAGAAAATTATCTATCCTACACGTGGGCAGATATTTGATAGAAATGGTGAGTTGGTGGTATATAATCAACCTGCTTATGACTTGATGTTGGTATTTAAGAATATTACTGAATTTGATACGCTAGATTTATGTAAATCATTAGGTATAACAACAGCTGATTATCACACTAGGGTAGCAGATATCAAGAATAGGGCTAAGAATCCTGGTTATTCATATTATACACCTCAGACCTTTATGACCCATCTATCTATTGAGGATTATGGTCGTTTGCAGGAGAAATTATATCGTTATCCTGGTTTTTTTATTCAGAAACGTGTATTACGTGATTATAATTATTCGGTGGGAGCCAATTTCTTAGGAAATATTCGTGAGGTAAATATAAACGATATTAAACGAGATGATTATTATACTACTGGTGACTATACTGGCGATTTAGGTATTGAGAAGAGTTATGAGTTGATATTGCGCGGTGAAAAGGGTATGGAGATTTACATGCGTGATGCTCATGGCAGGATACAGGGACGACATGAGGATGGGGCTTTTGATATTGAGCCTGTGGCAGGAAGTGACATGAAATTATCAATTGATATTAAGTTGCAAGAATATGGTGAGAAACTAATGGCTAATAAGATTGGAGCAATTGTAGCTATTGAGCCTAGTACTGGTGAGATTTTAGCACTTGTGTCAAGTCCAACATATGATCCACGATTATTAGTTGGGAAGGATAGGGGTTTAAATTATAAATCGCTAGTAAGTGATAGATATAAACCATTTTTTGATCGGGCTATTATGGGTGCTTATCCTCCTGGTTCGACCTTCAAGATACCTCAATCTTTAATACTTCAACAGGAGGAAATTATTACTAAAAACAGTTATTATCCATGCCATAATGGTTACGTTTCAGGACGATTTAAGCTAGGGTGTCATGCGCATAGTTCACCTGTTGATTTGGTAGGTGCTATTACTACATCGTGTAATGCATATTATTGTTGGGGAATGAAGGATATGTTAGATAATAGTAAGGATAAATATGGTGGAACTATCTCAGAAGCTTTCGAGGTGTGGAAAAATCATATTGTTAATATGGGCTTTGGTTATAAATTGGGTATTGACTTACCTGGTGAGAGTAGAGGTTTTATTCCTAATAGTAAGTTTTATGGAAAATATTATGGTGAGAATCGTTGGCGAGCTAATACTATTATATCTATCTCGATAGGGCAAGGGGAGATATTAAGTACCCCTTTACAGGTAGCTAATATGTGTGCTATGGTGGCTAATCGCGGATATTTTATTACTCCACATGTGGTTAAGGAGATTGCTGATACGCTAATTGATGAACAATACAGAACTAAAAAGTCTGTTGGAGTCAAATATGAATATTTTGAACCTGTAATTCAGGGGATGAGAAATGCAGTTACCGAAGGCACATGCCTCCTAGCTAATCTGCCTAATGTGGAGGTTTGTGGTAAGACTGGTACAGCACAGAATCCGCATGGTAAAGACCACTCAGCATTTATCGGTTTTGCTCCTATGGATTCTCCTAAGATTGCAATATGTGTTTATGTAGAGAATGCAGGTTTCGGTGCAACTTATGGTGTGCCTATTGGTTCATTGATGATTGAGAAATACCTAAATGGTGAGATAGCTGAGGATAGAAAATATCTTGAGGATAGAATGATTAACGCAAATACTATTATTTACAGTGGGGTTAAGATACACTAAAAGAAATCTAAATGGGTTAGGCTCGCTAGATTGGGTGACAATTATGATCTATGCGATATTAGTAGTGTTAGGTGCTATTAGCATCTATGCGGCTAGCTATGACTATGATCAAGCTAGTATCTTTGACTTTGCTGAGTTTTCAGGAAAACAGTTTGTATGGATTGGTTTGTCGTTACTGTTAGGTGGCGGATTGTTGCTGTTGGATAAATCTTTTTATGAGGGTTCAGCATATATAATTTACGCGATGATGATTATGTTGCTGATTGTAACTATTGTTATTGCGCCTGATATAAAGGGCTCTCGGTCATGGTTGCCTCTCGGTCCAGTTAATTTGCAACCTGCTGAGTTTACTAAGTTTGCTACCGCTTTGGCTCTAGCTAAACTGTTTAGTAGTTATAGTTTTAGCCTTAATAAAAGTTGGCGAAATTATTTGCTAGCATTTACTATTATGCTTTTACCTGTTATGCTGATAATTATGCAGAGGGAAACAGGTTCTGCGCTAGTCTATTTTTCATTGGTGTTAGTTCTATATCGTGAAGGGATGAGTGGTCTAGTGCTGAGTAGTGCAGTCTGGGCTGTAACTATATTTGTAATTACAGCTAAATACTCTGAGCAGATAATGCAAATGATTCCGATGGGTGAGTTTATTATCTTTATTCTTGTTTCTGTAATAATACCGTTAGCATTACTATTCTATTGTAGAGATTACAAAACTTGGCGTAGAGTTGCTATTGCTAATATTTTGTTAGGAGCTATTTATGCAGCTATTGTTTATTGGACTGAGATAGATATAAATGCTTATATATATTTCGGAGTTACTATTACTGGTTCACTGGTATATGCTATTGTTTATGCTTATTTTCGTGCACTGCGGAAGGTGTATCTGCTAACCGCGTTTGTAGTTACTTCGGTATTGTTTATGTTCTCGGTGAACTATGTTTTTAATAGTGTACTGCAACCGCATCAACAGAAACGTATCAAGGTAACGCTAGGTATTGAGGAGGATTTACGTGGTGCTGGATATAATGTGAATCAGTCTAAGATTGCTATCGGTTCAGGTGGTTTATGGGGTAAAGGTTTCTTGAATGGAACGCAAACTAAACTTAAATATGTGCCTGAGCAACATACCGATTTTATATTCTGTACCGTAGGTGAGGAGCATGGATTTGTTGGTTCTATGACTGTATTACTACTATATCTAATTTTTATAATTAGATTAATAAATATGGCGGAACGACAAACGACTACCTTTGCACGGGTTTATGGATATTCAGTTGTCTCTTATCTGATATTCCATCTGTTTATCAATGTTGGTATGGTTATAGGGATAACGCCTGTGATTGGTATTCCGCTACCATTCTTCAGCTACGGTGGGTCGTCGCTGTGGGGGTTTACGTTCCTGATATTTATTCTTTTGCGTTTGGATGCCTCCAAATAACGGGCAGCGCATGAGTTGATGGTGTTAGAATTGATTATTGGAAATGTGTGGATATGACAACGGCTAAGAGGGTTGCTCTTAGCCGTTGTGGGTTGTGATTGTCTAGACTAGTTTACACTAGGCGTGATAAATGGGAGTGTAGCCTCTGCACCTTATAGTAACTGGATGCTACGTTTTAGGAAGTTGTTTAGTTCTTCTCCTTTTAGCATGTTGTTGCCTAGTAGTGCTATATCTATCAGTTGTTTAACTGTGCTGTCATCTTTTGCGTAGGTGGCTATTAGCTCACTCTCTTTTGTGCGGATTGCTGTGGCTTTTGCCTCTTGCTCGCTTAGTGTTTTCTTTTCATCTTCACTGCGCTCTGCGGCTGGCTTGTCATTGATAGCTTTAATAGCTATATTTACCTCTGCTAGTTCACTATCTAGTGCTTTTACTTCGTTAGATAATGCACTCTCGGCATTTGCCAATACTTTTTTGATAATAGCGTGTTCAGTGTTCAATACCATATTGTAGCTATCTGGCATATCTGCGTAGAAGCTCATCATTGATTGCATTGCAGCCATATCTTTCATACGACGCATATACTCTGATTGTGTGATGATGATTGGATTATTGCTAGTGGCTATCGCTTCAAAGGTTACCATAAATTCTGTTTTCTCAATTGTAGGCAGTTGAGTTTTAAACATTTCGGTAAGGATTGTCTGGCTACTGCTCTCAAGGTTTACAGTAGCTTTTTCAGTTTTAGCGATTAGGTTCTCAACAATATCACTATCAACACGTACGAAACTTGTTTTCTCAATCTTTTGCTCTAATACTCCTACGATGTGGTTCTCAAGTTGACCACTCATATTTAGTACGCTGTAGCCCTTGTCGGTTGCGGCACTTACATAGCTATATTGTGAAACTTTATCAGTAGTGTAAAGTACTACTAGCTTTGAATCTTTATCTGTTTGGTTACCCTCGATTAGAGTTTTATAATCATCAATCTTAAAGAATTTACCATCAGTGTCCTCAAGCAGCATAAATTTCATCGCGCTCTCAGCAAACTTTTCATTAGTCAACATTCCATACTCAATGAATAATTTAATGTCGTTCCATTTCTGCTCAAATTCAGCTGGTGATGTTTTAGCTATCTCCTCTAGGCGTGAAGATACTTTCTTTGTGATATATGTTGATATTTTCTTAACATTGTTATCACTCTGAAGATACGATCGTGATACATTAAGTGGAATATCTGGCGAGTCAATAACCCCTTGTAGTAACATCAAAAATTCAGGTACTACACCCTCGACCGAATCAGTTACGAATACTTGATTGCAATATAGTTGAATACGGTTCTTGCTTATGTCAAAGTTGTTCTTAATCTTAGGGAAGTAAAGAACACCTGTTAATGTAAATGGATAGTCAACATTTAGATGTATCCAGAACAATGGATCATCCTCGCCTGGGTGTAGCTCATGGTAGAAAGCTATATAGTCTTCATCCTTTAGTTCGCTAGGTTTCTTTGCCCAAATTGGCTCTGTTGCATTGACTACCATATCACGGTCGGTGTCAATGTACTTATCATCTTTCCACTCCTGTTCCTTTCCACTAATTACTGGTATTGGTAGGAATCGGCAATATTTCTTTAGAAGTCCATCAATCTTAGATTTCTCTAGGAAGTCTTTATTTTCATCGTCTATGTGTAGGATGATATCTGTTCCTCGTTGAGATTTTTCAATCTCTTTCATCTCAAATTCAGGAGAGCCATCACATGACCAACTTACCGCCTTAGCACCATCTTTGTATGAAAGTGAGTGTATCTCAACGCTCTTAGATACCATAAATGCTGAGTAGAATCCTAGTCCGAAATGACCTATAATGGCGTTGGCTGAATCTTTATATTTATCAACAAATTCCTCAGCTCCTGAGAATGCTATCTGATTGATATATTTCTCAATATCATCAGCTGTCATACCTATACCTTTATCAGAGATGGTTAGTGTACCATTCTCTTTGTCAATAGTGACTGTTACCTTTAGTTCACCTAGCTCACCTTTAAATTCACCTACTGATGATAAGGTTTTTAGCTTTTGGGTTGCATCTACTGCATTTGAAACTAATTCACGTAGGAATATTTCATGATCACTGTATAAGAATTTTTTAATAATGGGGAAGATATTATCTGTAGTTACCCCGATTTTTCCCTTTTGCATAATCTATATATTTTAATATTATAATCTATAAAACAATTTAGCAAAAAAAATGCCACACTGCAAAGCATGACATTTTATCTTATTGTTAGTTAAAGGGTGTGCTATTTTGTCGCGTTCTCCTCAGCCGACGCGGGTGTTATTACTATTCCATCCTTGTCACTATCATATTCCACTTGTAGTGTGTCACCATATTTGGCGATATGTTGTAATAGTATAGCGGCTAATTCATCCTCTAAGTGTTTCTGGATAGAACGTTTCAATGGTCTAGCTCCATATAATGGGTCAAAGCCTTTATCTGCAATAAACTCTTTAGCTTTATCGCTGATGATAAGTTTATATCCTAAATCTTCAATTCTATCACGGAAAGCAACTAGTTCAACATCAATAATCTTGCTGATTGCCTCACGGTCTAGTGATTCAAAGACGATTATATCATCAATACGATTTAGGAATTCAGGAGAGAATGTGCGGTTTAATGCCTTATGAATCACTCGCTCAGAGTTTTTACCCTTATCATCACTAGTGGCAATATCAAATCCAACACCTGCGCCAAAATCTTTTAGTTCACGTGTACCGATATTTGAAGTCATTATTATTATAGTATTCTTAAAGTCAATGCGACGACCTAGACTATCTGTCAAACGCCCCTCGTCCATTACTTGAAGTAACATATTATATACATCGCCATGCGCTTTTTCAATCTCATCAAGTAGGATTACTGAGTATGGTTTGCGTCGTACCTTCTCAGTTAATTGTCCACCCTCCTCATAGCCTACATATCCAGGAGGCGCACCAACTAAGCGTGATACGGTGAATTTCTCCATGTATTCACTCATATCTATACGTATTAGTGAGTCTTTTGAGTCAAAAAGTAGCTGCGATAATGACTTAGCAAGGTGTGTTTTACCTACACCTGTTTGTCCCAAGAATAGGAACGTGCCAATAGGACGGTTAGGATCTTTTAATCCTATACGATTACGTTGGATAGCTTTAGATAGTTTATCAATAGCTGCATCCTGTCCGATTATGCTACTCTTTAGCACTTGGCTCATGTTTAGTAGGCGTTCACTCTCACCCTTAGCTATACGATTAACAGGTACACCTGTCATCATAGCAACAACTTCATCAATACGATCTGTGTCAACTATCTCACGGTTCTCAGCCATGCTCTTCTCCCAACGCTCGTTAGCTAAGGCAAGCTCAGATTGTAGGTGTTGCTCCTGATCGCGATAGTTTGCTGCCATCTCAAAGTCTTGCGCTTTGGCAGCATCTATCTTTTTACGACTAACTTCGCGTATATTATCCTCTATTTGTTCAATCTCCTCAGGTACTACTATGGTTTGGATATGTGAGCGTGCGCCCGCTTCGTCTAATACATCAATCGCTTTATCTGGAAAGTTTCGATCAGAGATATAGCGATCTGTCAGTTTTACGCATGCCATAATTGCATCCTCGCTATAACGTACATTGTGGTGATTCTCATAAAACCCTTTAATATTGTTCAATATTTGTAAGGTTTCATTGGCAGTAGTTGGTTCAACTACTACTTTCTGGAAGCGGCGTTCAAGTGCGCCATCCTTCTCAATATTCTTGCGATATTCATCAATAGTTGTTGCGCCAATACATTGTATAGTGCCACGTGCTAATGCAGGTTTAAGTAAGTTGGCTGCGTCCATTGCCCCCGATGTATTACCTGCGCCAACTATAGTGTGTAGCTCATCAATGAATAGGATAATATTCTTATTCTTAGCTAGTTCATCAAGGATAGCCTTAATGCGCTCCTCAAATTGTCCACGGTATTTAGTACCTGCCACTAGTGATGCCATATCTAA
>JAWXTT010000055.1:0-13000 GCA_044433325.1 Bacteroidales bacterium | reverse complement strand
CGAGATCATCGCCGAGGCCATCGAGATAAATTAGATTATTCATCTATTGTTACGCAAGGATATACTTCTTGTGCTATGAATGGTAATGGGATATATAACTTTAATTCTGACGAATATGCGTCATATTATAGTAATATATCATCCATATATGACAATTATTTAAATGGATATATATCAGATTCAACCTATCATGAGAGTTTAAAACTTCAAACTAAGTTATTATTTCAGGAACTACTTATAAATAATAGTATCCTTAATTATAGCGAGGATTCTGATATTTATAATAATCAATCTAGTATCAAATCTATTCTTCATATACTTGACCAAATGAATCTTGAAGATACTGTTACTTTCCTTAATTATCTAAGAGCAGATAACATTTCGTCTGAGACTACTATTACAGATAATGTATTTGTCCCTATAATAGAAAGTTGTATATATGACGATGGCTTTATTTACCTTAAAGGTGCAATATATGAATGGAATAATGAAACTGAAACTTATTCATTTAAAGAGATAGTTATACAGTCGTTTGATTCAGGATATGGTATTAATGGTATGAGTATGGTGTTATGCGTTGTATTTAGAACACCTGCTTATTTTAAAAAAATTACTCTAAACTTTGGAGATAAAGATTTTACTTCTAATGATAGATACCTTATTTATTTCAATAATATAAATTCTAACAATGGTAATATTTGGTTAAAACCAGATAATAATAATATCAAGTTCCTTGATCTCTTAGAATCAACTAACAACTCCATAGATGATGCAATGGATTCATATATATTTACACCATCTTATGCCGAAGAGAGATTGTATGAATTATATTTAACACCTAATTTTTTAAGCACAGATAGTGATATTAAGATAGTGAATATAGAGAAAAGGAATCAATCAAATTCCGATCACAACTATACAGCAGATGATGAATATATCTATTCATTGTCATATGATACGAGTTATAATACCTACTACACCAATAGATTGATATATGAAGATTTCGATTACACAGATATAACAACTTCTATTATAGTAGATGGTATTGAGTATGTAATAGATGGAAATAACTTATCTATAATTGGCTCCTCTTATTATCAAACTACATTAGTTATACCATCTGAGGTGACTTATGAAGATACTACATACTCAGTAACTTCAATCGGCAGTTATGCATTCGGTAATCTTACCTCTGTAAATATACCTAGTTCAGTTACGACTATATCAGATTATGCTTTTTATGCATGCTCTAAGTTAAGTGAAGTAGTAGTTAATTGGTTGGACGTTATCCCTACTATTAGTAACAACGTATTCTCGACCTATTCGAGTGCCATATTATATGTACCTGATAACACTTTGAGTCTTTACAGTAGTAAAGATAATTGGAATAGCTTTAATTCTATGGTTTTTATTGGAGTATTCGGCAACCTAACTTATGATTATGACAATGTTAATATGACTGTCACTGTCACAGGATACACAACAGAACCAACTGGAGATATTACTCTACCTAGCATAGTAACTGATGAAAATGGCGAAAGCTTTGATGTTACTTCCATTGCAGATGGAACAACTACTACCAACGGGATATTCTATGGCTGCACAGGATTAACATCCATAACATTACCTGAATCGTTAACCTCTATTGGTGATAATGCGTTCCGCGAATGTTCAGCATTAGAATCAGTAACATTCGATGGTGATTCACAGCTAACTACCATTGGTGATTATACATTCCATAGCTGTACTAATCTATCATCCATAGAGATACCTACGGGAGTAACCGAGATTGGCGATTCTACGTTCTATAACTGTTACGCACTAACCTCAATAGATATTCCAGATGGAGTAAGCTCAATAGGTTCCTATATATTCTATTACTGTACTTCACTAACCACAGTAGATATGTCAGAGGATTTAACCACAATTGGCTCACATGCCTTCTATAACTGTGAATCACTATCAACAATAGAGATACCTTCAGGTGTAACTGAAATTAACTATTATACGTTCTATAACTGTACTTCCCTAACCTCAATAGAGATACCAGCAGAGGTTACTGAGATTGGTCATCATGCGTTTTATAACTGTTCTAGTTTAGAGTCCGTAACAGTAAATAGCTCTACTGCTGCTACAATTGGTGATAGTGCATTCGGTGAAATTAGTGAATCAGCTGTACTATATGTGCCAGCAGGTAGCACGGATACATATGAGGGCGTGAGTAACTGGAATACTAATTTCGACACCATCGTTGAATTAACAAATTAAATATAAGATAACAATGAAAGATAATAATTTACATTTTGTACATAGTTTCAGAACTCTTCCTATGACTGATTGGGAAAGATGGAGTTATTCAGACACCCTAATTAAAAATGCTTGGTACTTCAGTTGGAGTGTTTTAAGTATTAAGAAATATTATCCAAATGCAACAATTAACCTACACACTGACAATGTAGGACAAGAGCTATTAGGCTTATTGCCATATGATAATATCTATAATACATTAGAGGATATAGATATACCTAAATATCTATGGGCTGGGGGCAAATTTGAAGCAATAAAGAATGAACCACTAGGAACCATACATATAGATGGCGATGTAATAATATTTGGTAACCAGTTCTCAAAACTTTTAGATGGAGACTATGATGTTGTTGTTCAATCTTATGATGGTAATTATCCAACTGAAACCAAGAGAGCTGAACCTATTTTGAAATTCAATCCATCCTACTTTGGCAAAGGAGCATTTAATTGCGGTTTGGTTGGAATTAACAATCAAGAGCTAAAAGATAAGTACTATAATTCTTATATGGAAATGGTAAATCTATGTAAAATGAATAGTGCATATACCGAGCCTTTATTTGAGTGTAAGAATAAGTTATGTTTTGATTTACTCTTTGAACAAAACAATCTATATAAGTTATGTTCTGAGGGTGGGTATAATATACATACCCTATTCAACAGCGTCAGAACAATGCAAGTTCTAGGTAAGAAATCTGGATTTCTACACTTTTTGGGGCAAGAGAAGTACAAAACCATAAATTTAGAAAAGGCTAGAAATGCGGTTAAGAAACTAGATATAGATGTATATAACTATTTATTGGGGTTGGAGAATACTATTGAAGAGGAAGTTACAGAAAATGAAGACTAAAGGGGACTTCTAATAAAGTTATTCAGTTTTTAGAGCTCCCCTTAAATATAAAAGGAGAAAATCAGCTATTGATTTTCTCCTTTTTCTAGTCGGGGTACCAGGATTCGAACCTGGGACCCCCTGCTCCCAAAGCAGGTGCGCTAACCGGACTGCGCTACACCCCGATGATTTCGTTTCCGAAATACAGGTGCAAAGATACGCCTATTTTTCATATCTGCAAGCGTTCTAGTGTATATTTTTTCAATAAAATTTCACTAAATTAATTAACTTTCTTAATATCAATAGATAAGTTTTTAAGCAAAGAATTATTTTTTTCATCTAATAGATGGTTTATTATAGTTATTATGTTAATTTTGTAGCGGAAAAACTAATTTGTCATAGCTATGGAGTATTCTCAGCACGATAATTAGAACTAAATAGTAAAAAATTAAACAATTATATATGTATAGAAGTAAAACATGTGGCGAACTTCGCTCAACTGATATTAACAGTACAGTAACATTAGCAGGATGGGTACAACGCTCACGTAAAATGGGTGGTATGACCTTTGTTGATATTCGTGACCGTTACGGTGTAACTCAAATTGTATTTAATAACGAAACTAATGCAGAGTTATGCGAACAAGCTAACCACCTAGGACGTGAATTTGTAATCCAAGTAACAGGAACAGTAGCGGAACGTTCTAATAAAAACATGAATATCCCTACTGGGGAGATAGAGATAATAGCAACAGAACTAACATTACTCAATAAGAGTGAAGTACCTCCATTTACTATCGAGGATAACACTGATGGTGGTGACGAGATACGTATGGAGTATCGCTATTTAGACTTACGTCGTAATGCTGTACGTAAAAATTTAGAGCTACGTCACAAGATGGGCTTTGAGCTACGTCGTTACCTTAATGAACTAGGTTTCCTTGAGGTTGAAACACCTGTATTAATCAAATCAACTCCTGAGGGGGCTCGCGATTTCGTAGTGCCATCACGTATGAATCCAGGTGAGTTCTACGCCCTACCACAATCACCACAAACATTCAAACAGCTATTAATGGTATCAGGTTTTGACCGTTACTTCCAGATAGTAAAATGTTTCCGTGACGAAGATTTACGCGCTGACCGCCAACCTGAGTTTACACAAATTGACTGTGAGATGTCATTCGTTTCACAAGAGGATGTACTAAACACCTTTGAAGGTCTAGTAAAACATATATTCAAATATGTAAAAGAGTTAGATTTCACAGACATATTCCCACGCATGACTTGGGCTGATGCAATGAAATATTATGGATCTGATAAGCCAGATATCCGTTTCGATATGAAATTCGTTGAGCTTAAAGATTTAACCGAAGGTAAAGGATTCGGCGTATTTGACAACGCTGAGTATGTAGGTGCAATATGTGCTAAAGGGTGCGCAGGCTACACTCGTAAACAAATTGATGAACTTATCAATTTCGTTAAACGTCCACAAGTAGGTGGAACAGGAATCGTATGGGTTAAATATGAACAGGATGGTAGCATCAAGAGTTCAGCCAGCAAATTCTACACTGAACAGGAATTAGCTACTTGGGGTGAACGCTGTGGAGCTACTAAGGGTGATTTAATCTTAATCATGGCAGGAGCAACTAACAAAACACGCAAAGCGTTATGCGAACTTCGCTTAGAGATGGGTGAAAAACTTGGACTTCGTGACAAGGATAACTATGCACCATTATGGGTAATCGACTTCCCTCTATTTGAATGGGACGAGGAAACTAACCGATTATACGCTATGCACCACCCATTTACATCACCTAATCCAGATGATATAAAACTACTTGAGAGCGAACCTACTAAGGTACGTGCCAATGCCTATGACATGGTAGTTAATGGCGTAGAGTTAGGTGGAGGTAGTATTCGTATTCACGATTCTAAACTACAAGCTACAATGTTCAAACTATTAGGATTCAGTGATGAAGAGGCACAGGCACAATTTGGATTCTTGATGGATGCATTCCGTTTCGGCGCACCTCCTCATGGTGGATTAGCATTCGGTTTCGACCGTTTCGTATCTATCTTAGCAGGTTTGGATTCTATACGTGACGTAATCGCATTCCCTAAAAACAATTCGGGACGTGATGTAATGATTGATGCACCATCACCTATTGCACAGGAGCAATTAGATGAACTTTGCCTATTAACTAATGTTCCTACTAAAGAGGAAAACTAATATAAATGTCAACAGTTAAGATATCAGATATAATAAACGCTATCGAGGAGTATGCACCACTGCACCTCCAAGAGAGTTATGACAATTCAGGACTACAAGTTGGAGATAGAGATATGACAGCTACGACAGCATTGCTAACCGTTGATGTTACCTTATCTACAATTAACGAAGCAATCCGCCGAGGTTGCAACCTAGTAATATCACACCACCCACTTATATTTAAAGGGGTGAAATCTATTACAGGCGTAAATGAAACTGAACAGATAATAACTAAGGCAATTAAGAACGATATAGCAATATACTCATCCCACACCTCTATGGATAGTGCGTGGGAGGGTGTATCGCACATCTTAGCACATAAGATAGGCGTTAAGGTAACATCACCACTCCAACCTACATCTGAGCAAACAGGCTTAGGGGTTATTGGCAATATTGAACCTACTAATTGTTTAGATTATCTTAAATATATAAAGGAAACACTCAGCCTATCAACCATAAAGTATGCAGGAGATGTAAACAAAACAGTCAGCAAAGTAGCAATATGTGGAGGTAGCGGAGCTTCATTAATAGATGAAGCCAAAACATCCAAAGCTGATTTATATATTACTGGTGATGTCAAATATCATGACTTTATCACCAGCTCAAATGATATAATTATAGCTGATATTGGGCATTATGAGAGCGAACGTTATACAAAAGAGATATTTTATGCTATTATTACCAAAAAAATAGCTAACTTTGTAGCTTATTATTCCGAAGAAGAAAAAAATCCGATAAATTATTTGTAAGCTATGGCTAAAGATAATACAAAAAAAGAAAAAGAACTTACAGTAGAGGAACGCTTAAAAGCACTTTACGATCTACAAACATTACTATCAGAAGTTGATAGAATCAAAACTATTCGTGGGGAGTTACCTCTTGAAGTACAAGATCTTGAAGATGAAATTGTAGGTCTTGAGACTCGTGTTCAGAACTATCTAGCAGATGTTGAGGGGTTACACAACAACATCACAGCTACTCATGATAAGATTGCAAACAGCACTGAACTAATAACACGTTACACTGCTCAACAAAACGAAGTGAGAAACAATCGTGAATTTGACTTCTTATCTAAAGAGATTGAGTTCCAAAACTTAGAGATTGAACTAGCTCAAAAGAAAATTCGTGAATTTTCAGTACAAATAGAACAGAAAAATATCGAAACTGAGAAAGCTAAAGAGATACTTACAGATCGTCAACATATCCTTGAGGAGAAAAAAGCTGAGTTAGAGGAGATTGTATCTGAAACTAAACAAGATGAAGAGAGCATCCGTGAAAACGCTAAAAGACTTGAGGCGAAAATCGAACCAAGACTTTTAACTGCATTTAAACGTATCCGTAAAAATGCTCGTAACGGTTTAGGTATAGTTTATGTACAACGTAACGCTTGTGGTGGTTGTTTCAACAAAATTCCAGCTCAAAGACAAGCTGAAATCAAAATTGGTAAAAAAATCATCGTTTGTGAGTATTGTGGACGTATCATGATCGACCCACAATTAGCAGGCATTGCTGAATAAACAAACCAAATAAGAAAAAATTAAGGAATTATCTCCCATCAATGGATTTAATTCCTTTTTTTATGCAAAAAAAATCGTATCTTTACGACGAAAAAACATAGAAAAATAAAAAAATTGGTTTACACTAATAATAACAACGTAAACCAATCATAATAAAGTAATTATATATATTTTAAAAGAATGAAAGTTTTAAAATTCGGTGGAACATCAGTAGGAACCGTTGAAAGTCTAAAAAGCGTTAAGCAAATTGTTGAAAGTTGTGAAGAACAAACTATCGTAGTAGTATCTGCATTAGGTGGTCTTACGGACCAACTAATTAACACCGCAAACTTAGCTGCAACGGGTGACATAACCTACATTGAAACCTCTGCTAAAATAGTTGAAAGACATAACAACATTATATCTAATTTAGTACCAGCAGATAAACAAGCCGATTTACGCGTAATTACCGATCCTCTACTTGAAGAACTTGGAAATATATTCCGCGGAGTATCATTAATTAGAGATTTATCAACACGTACATTAGATATTATTGTTAGTTACGGTGAACGTCTTTCATCTGTAATCATTAGTCGTATCATTGACAATGCAATACATATTGATTCACGTGAGTTTATCAAAACAGAAACTAAATTCAACAAACATACAGCTGACGTTGAATTAACTAATGAATTAATCAAGAAAAGATTCGCAGATAACAACTCTAAAGTAGTAGTAGTTCCTGGATTCATCTCTGAAGATAGCAAAACTAGTGAAATCACTAACTTAGGACGTGGTGGTAGCGACTATACAGCAGCAATTCTTGCAGCTGCCCTAGATGCAACAGTATTAGAGATATGGACAGATGTAGATGGATTTATGACAGCAGATCCACGAGTTATAAACTCAGCATATGTAATTGATTCATTGTCATTTATAGAGGCTATGGAGTTATGTAACTTCGGTGCTAAGGTAGTATATCCTCCAACAATCTATCCAGTATTCCATAAGAATATACCTATCCTTATCAAGAACACATTCAACCCATCAGCACCTGGAACATTAATTTCAGATGATGAGAAAAGTTGTGCATCAAAAGCAATTAAAGGCATCTCATCAATTAACGATACATGCTTAATCACCCTATCAGGTTTCGGTATGGTAGGTGTTATTGGTATCAATTCACGCATATTCAGCACATTAGCTAATAACGGAATTAGCGTTTTCTTAGTATCACAAGCATCATCTGAAAGCAATATTTCATTTGCTGTTAAGAGTGCCGATGCAGATTTAGCAGTAAAAGTACTTACAACAGAATTTACTAATGAAATTGCTAATGGAGCAATCTCAGGAATAGAGCCAGAACAGAACCTAGCAACAGTAGCAATCGTTGGAGATAATATGAAACATACTCCAGGTATTGCAGGTAAACTATTCAACACACTAGGTCGTAACGGTATTAACGTAATAGCATGTGCGCAAGGAGCATCTGAAACTAACATATCATTTGTAATTAATAATCAATCACTTCGTAAAGCCTTGAACGTAATACATGACTCTTTCTTCCTATCACAAACACAAGTATTAAACATATTTGTAGTAGGAACAGGTACAGTAGGCGCAGACCTATTAGACCAGATACGTCTTCAACAAGAGAAACTACGCAATACTAAATCTCTATCACTAAATGTAGTAGGTATAGCTAATATAGACCGTTGCATATTCTCTCGTGAAGGAATAGATATCAACAACTATCAAGAAATTCTTAAAGAATCAACACAGGAGGCAACACCAGCAATAATCCGTGATGAAATCATTAAGATGAACATCTTCAACTCAGTATTTGTTGACTGTACAGCTAGTGCAGCTGTGGCTAGTATATATAAAGATTTATTAAGCCACAATGTAAATGTAGTTGCAGCTAACAAGATTGCCGCATCATCAGATTACAGCAATTATATCGAGCTTAAAGAGATAGCACATAAGAAAGGTGTGAAATTCCTATTTGAAACTAACGTAGGAGCAGGACTACCAATCATCAGCACTATCAACAACCTAATCAACTCAGGAGATAAAATCCTTAAAATGGAAGCAGTTCTATCAGGAACATTAAACTTTATCTTTAACGTTCTTAGCGAAGATATCAAGATGAGCGATGCCATTATCAAAGCTAGAGAAGCACGTTACAGCGAACCAGATCCACGTCTAGACCTAAGTGGTACAGATGTAATCCGTAAGCTAGTAATCCTTTCTCGTGAAGCAGGATATGAAATAGAGCAATCAGATGTTGAGAAGAACCTATTTATCCCAGATAAATATTTCCAAGGTACAACTGAGGAGTTCCTAGTAAATGTAGCTGAGGTAAATGATGAATTTGACGTGATACGTCGTAAAGCTGAGAAGGAGGGAAAACGTTTCCGTTTCGTAGCAACATTTGACCATGGCAAAGCGTCAGTAGGATTACAACAGGTAGGTATTGAACACCCATTCTACAACCTAGAGGGTAGCAACAATATCATCCTAATCACAACTGAACGTTACAAAGAATATCCAATGGAAATCAAAGGTTACGGAGCAGGAGCAGCAGTAACAGCAGCTGGTGTATTCGCTGATATCATAGGTATCGCAAATATCCGATAATAAACAAATTAACGGGACTATATTATGAAATATATAATAATCCTAGGTGATGGGATGGCAGATGAGCCAATCCCTGAACTAGACAACAAAACACCATTACAGGCAGCCAGTACTCCAACAATAGACTGGCTAGCCTACAATGGGCGTTTAGGTATGCTACATACTGTCCCTAATGGATACACTCCAGGAAGTGAGATAGCTAACCTAGCATTACTAGGATACAACATACCTAAAGTATTTGAGGGGCGTGGTTCACTTGAAGCTGCTAGTATGGGTGTCGAGATAGAGCCAAACCAATTAGCCGCAAGATGTAACCTAATATGTGTTGAAGATGGTAAGATTAAAAACCACTCAGCAGGTCATATCAGCACCGAAGATGGTACTGAACTAATCAACTACCTTGAGGAAAAATTAGGGAATGAAATAGTAAAATTCCACGCAGGGATATCATATCGTCATCTATTAAAAATTAATGGAGGCAATAAAGATGTGACCTGCACACCTCCACATGATGTGCCAGGGGTAGCATGTAGTGAGGTAATGGTAACAGCCAACTCGCCAGAAGCGCAAGGAACAGCTGACCTATTAAACAACCTGATTATCAAATCACAAGAACTGCTTAAAGAACACCCTATCAACCTAAAACGCATAGCCAAGGGGAAAGATCCAGCCAATAGCATTTGGATGTGGTCACCAGGTTATAAGCCAAGCATGGAAACCCTATCTGAACAATACGGAATAGAGAGCGGAGTAGTAATTTCAGCCGTTGACTTAATACGTGGTATAGGTGTTTATGCAGGGTTAACCCCAATTATCGTAGAGGGAGCAACAGGACTATACGATACCAACTATGAAGGGAAAGCTGAAGCAGCCATCGAAGCACTGAAAGATAACGATTTCGTATTCTTACATGTCGAAGCTAGTGACGAAGCTGGTCACGAGGGTGATTATGAGCTAAAGAAACGCACTATTGAGTATCTTGATAGCCGTATCTGTAAACCAGTACTTGAAGCAACACTAAAGATGGATGAACCAGTAGCCATAGCAGTGCTACCTGATCACCCTACTCCATGTCGTATCAAGACTCACACCAACTCACCAGTACCATTTATCATATTCCGCCCTGGCACACGCCCTGACAAGATTCAACAATACGATGAATTTAATGCTCGATATGGTGATTACGGAGTATTACGTGAAGATGAATTTATAAAAGAATTTTTAAGAAAATAATAACCTCTCTATATATGAAATATTATAGCACAAATCATGGTACAGAGGATGTATCACTAAAGGAAGCAGTAGTAAAAGGACTAGCGGCAGACCGCGGCTTGTTTATGCCTGAACGCATACCACAACTACCTAAAGCATTCTTTAATAATATACAGAACCTTTCACTTCAGGAGATATCATTTGCAGTAGCAAACACACTATTCGGTGAAGATATCGAACCTGAAACATTAAAAGATATTGTATATGATACCCTAAACTTTGATATTCCATTAGTTCATGTAGCTGATAACAAATATAGTTTAGAGCTATTCCATGGACCAACATTAGCATTTAAAGATGTAGGCGCACGCTTTATGGCTCGTCTATTAGGCTATTTTAATAGCAAAAATAAAAATACTAAAATGGTAAATGTACTAGTAGCAACATCGGGTGATACAGGTAGTGCAGTTGCTAACGGATTCTTAGGGGTTGAGGGGGTTAAAGTATTCGTTCTTTATCCAAAAGGTAAAGTTAGTAAAATACAGGAAGCACAATTTACCACACTAGGAAAAAATATTACAGCCCTAGAGGTGAATGGTACATTTGATGATTGCCAAGCATTAGTTAAAAATGCATTTATGGATGCTGAATTAAATGAGAAGATGATGTTAACTAGCGCAAACTCAATTAACGTAGCACGTTTCCTTCCACAGATGTTCTACTATTTCTATGCTTATGCACAACTAGCTAAGATAACGCCTAACCCTGACAACCTAGTGATATCAGTACCAAGTGGCAACTTTGGTAATATTACAGCAGGTATTATAGGTAAGGCTATGGGACTACCTATTAAACGTTTTATTGCAGCTAACAATCGTAATGATATATTCCTACAATACTTAAATACAGGTGAATATACACCACGACCATCTATCGCAACCATCGCTAATGCTATGGATGTAGGTGATCCAAGTAACTTTGCACGCGTTTTAGATATTTACAAAAACTCACACGCTGATATTAAAGCAGATATTAGTGGTTGTACATATACAGATGAGCAAATTAGCGAAACTCTACTTGAAACATTCAAGAAAGAGAAATATCTACTAGACCCACATGGAGCAGTAGGCTATCGTTCACTTCTTGAGGGATTAGCATCTGATGAGATAGGTGTATTTATTGAAACAGCACATCCTGCTAAGTTTAAAGCAGTCGTTGAACATATTATCAATGAGGAGGTTAAAGTACCAGCTAAATTACAAGCATTTATGCAAGGTACGAAAGAAACAGTTGAGATGAACTCAGGCTTCACTTCATTTAAAAACTATCTTTTAACTCAAGCTTAAAGATAATACACATAACACTCTATTTAATAGCACTTTAAGGAGATTAAAACACCTTAAAGTGCTATTATTTTGATTACCGTACATCCCACAAGTAAATATGTAGAATCCATATCCGCACCATATTTTATACTTTAGTTCCTTAATAAATTTAAATCAACAAATTTCAATTATGGAACATAGTAAAATAATCTACCAAGGGGTAAATAATAGAAATGATGAGTACCTATCGACAGATGGAGAGCTATCAGCAGCAATTAATCTAATTAACGACACAGGAGCATATCGCGCAATTAAAACACCTGATAAACTATTAACGTTAAACGAAGGTGAAAGGGTTCTCTATATACATAAGAATCTAGAATATGAACACTATATAATACTAAGCAAAACAGGCTTATATTATTTAAATACAACTGACAGCTCTGACACAGAACGTAACGTTATCCAGCTAAAAAGCTACTCACTAGAAACTCCTCCGCAGATTAGTTCAATTGGTAACACATTAATAATACGTGACACAGAATCACTAGAGTATGCCCTATTTAAGAGTGATTGCTATCTACCATTAGGAAATAAACCACCAGTAGCCAATATCTCCTTTGGACTAAGTGGTCATTTTACGGCTAGTGATGAATTTACCATTATTGATGAATCAGTTGACAGTGATATAATTCCAGCATCAGCACGAAATGGAAATTTCTCGTTAGAGGATGTATCATCCTCAGTTGATGATGATGATATTAATGATTATATTAGCCTATTCACAGAATATACCCTTGCTGAAGTAAATAAATTTATCAATGAAAAAGTAACTGAGGAGAATAAATTTATCTTCCCATTCTTTATTCGTTATGCATATCGTATGTATGATGGAACACACTTTATGCACTCACACCCAATACTTA
>JAWXTT010000054.1:0-13024 GCA_044433325.1 Bacteroidales bacterium | reverse complement strand
TCCAATACCCTCACCTCGCCTTTTAGCAGGCATTACATCAATAGCAAGCGTTGAGCTACTAACAGTACTAAGACCAAATCCCACTCCATGCAATACTCGTAATATTACAAATATAGCCAGCAACTTAGTCACAGCATAGCCAGCAAAGACTATTGTAAATAAAATGTAACACAAAAGATATAAAGGCTTACGGCTAAATTTATCCACCAAGAAACCAGATACAGTTCTTATCAGCAGAGCAGCTATTGTATATACAGCCAGCACTACCCCAGTTGATGATTCATCCAATCCCATATCATCCATTAAATAGAATGGTAAAATAGGGATTAACATGTAAAAGGAGAAAAACATTAACATATTAGATATAAATGCTAATATAAAGTTTTTGTTCCACAGATTATTACTCTCCACAGCGTGATTTGTTTCCATAATTTAAAGTTTAATATACGAAAACAGCAACATCTCCAAGGCTTAACCACCCCCTTTGATATTGCTGTTTCTTAGTGACCTCGACAGGATTCAAACCTGTAACCTTCTGATCCGTAGTCAGATGCTCTATTCAGTTGAGCTACGAAGCCATTCCTTTAACGGGTGCAAAGATATGAATATTTTACATATTCACCAAATATTACGTCAACTATTTTTAATAAAAATAGAGTTGCATATTAATTTACCCCCACAAAAGTAAATCCCATATTCTAAATTAATACTTTAAACACCTTACCAGTAGCAATCTTAACGATATACACTCCATTATTAGGAAGTGTAATCACTTTATCAATCCCTTTATAAACTATTGTACCATTCATTGAATATATTACAATCTCAGCATCTGCTTCAGCTCCCTTTATATCTAATTGATTAGCTGTTACCACAAATTTTATATTATCACTAGTCACACTCTCAACACCACTAAAGTCACTCTCAACGATATTTTCAAAGTCACACCAATCATTAGCAACCTTATACAATTCTAATGAGCCAATAGGTACATATAACGTAGCATTAGCATAAATATCACTTTCAAAATTAGCACCAACATTCATTGATGGCGTTGGATTTTTAGCATAAACCTCAACAATCTTTTCACAGCCTTGGAAATTATTAGCACCTATTGCAGACATAGTTGATGGAAGTGTTATACTTTTGATTTCAGCACAATTATAGAAAGATGTTCCATCTATTGAAGTTATCCCCTCTGGAATAGTAACATTAGCTAATTTAGATGAAAAATAGAACATATAATTACTTATCGTTTCCATAGTACTACTTAATCTGACTGTAGTTAAATTAGCACAACTTGAGAAAGCCCATTCATCGATAAATGTTACATTATCTGGAATAACAAGTTCAACTAAACCATCGCAAGCAGTAAAAGCAAAAACTCCTATTGATGAAACACCAGTACCAAAATCTATCTCAGATAAACTAGTACATCTAGCAAATGCACGTGAACCTATTGTTTTCACATTATCAGGAATAGTTATACTAGTTAACGCTGAACACTCCCAAAATAAATTATTGTCAATACTAGTTATTAGCTCACCAATCTCCGCAGTAGTCAAACTTGTTTGTTCTTTTATAGGTGAAAAGCCAAAACTCATATTGCGACCTATATAAACCCTTTCAATAGCAGCATCCTTAAAGATAGCATAATACATATCGCTATAACCTAAAGACAATACCTCATCACTATCCTCAAAAATCACCTCAGTAATATTACTACAACCAGTAAATGCATCATCACCTACCGATATTAAAGTAGCAGGAATAGTAACCTTAGTCACCGCTGTATTACCAACAAAAGCAGATGATTGAATAGCGGTAACCGTATATATTACGCCATCATTCTCCACCGTTTCAGGTATTACCAACTCACCTACATAGTCATCATTACCACTTACAGCACAAGTCAAATCCTCATCTGTATTTATCTCATAGTATAAGCCATCAACTTCAAAATCATAAGCCCATACATTAACTGACACCAATAGCATAGCCATTAACATCACCCCTTTTAAAAAATTACGTTTCATAAATATTGTGTTTTTAGAAAAATCAATTTTAGCGTATTCTATCATAGCTGCTTAATATCTTTTGGTCTTTAGCTATGTAACCACGCGCTATTAGTATTAGGATAATTGCCAACACTGGGAAAGTAGCAGGCACCCCCCATTTAATCATACTCATATCAACATTTAAGCCAACCATTAAACCATTTACAGTTAAGACTATTGAAGCGACTAACGCCACAATTAGCATAACAGTAATCATACATAAACCCTTCTGTTTCTTTAGATTCTTGAAACTAAAAATTGTAATCAGTGTAAAGATAGACACCAATATAGATAACCCAAAAATCACCCATGAGTAATCCATCGCAGCTAAAGACTCATTTAGAGCCTCACTATCAGTTGTAGCCACACCTAGCATTTTAGCACCCAATGCTGAGACAACATACTCACCCTCACCCGTAGCAAATTGCATAAATGGTTGAAACGAGAAAATCACCATTAGCACCATCGCTAAGAAAAGAAACACACTCTGTAAACGTTGTAATATCATATATATAAATTTATAAATTATTAATCCCTGTAAATAAAGCACAAAGATACACCTTTTTGTTATAACAACAGTCAAAGATATTGAACAGTTATTACATTAAATAGTTATAAATATAATAATCATACAATATTAAACAATAATCATACAATATTAAACAATAATCTTACAATTGAAAAGTAAATATATAACACTATCTTTGTAAAATTATAAACAAACAAATAACACGAAAATGAAAAATAGTTGGCAATTACTAACTCTTTTACTAGCAGTAGCACTAGTAGTACTATCCATTAATGTGACAATTTCAAATAGTAAAGAGCAGGAGGTGGCAGCACCTATTGACACCGAGCAGGTAGTTCTTGAATCTATAATGACACGTAGCAGCGTGCGCTCATACACCTCACAAGCGGTTGAATCAGACAAGATTGAAACCATCCTACGCGCAGGTATGGCAGCACCCACAGCAGGAAATCGTCAGCCATGGGAATTTGTAGTGGTAACTGACCGTGCTATCCTTGATGCCATCCCAACATTTATTCCAGGAGCGCATATGGCGGCCAAAGCGCAAATAGCTATTGTAGTTTGTGGCTCACCTAGTGCTAGTTTAGTTCCAGAATATTGGGTACAGGATTGTTCAGCAGCTACTGAAAATATTCTACTTGCTGCACACGCAATGGGACTAGGTGCAGTTTGGTGTGGTGCATATCCTAATAATGCCGAAGATAAAGTAGGCAAGATGAAAACCCTACTATCTCTTCCTGATGATATATATGCCCTTAGTGTAATAGTCTTAGGTTATCCTAATAGTGAGCCTGTGATAAAAGATAAATGGAAACCTGCCAAAGTTCATTACAATAAATTCTAACCCTAAATACTATTTTTATGGATAGAATCAAATATATAATAAATATCCTGATAGTAGCATTGCTATTTGGAGCAATAGCCATCAATAAAGATGGTAAGCTACTAGGCTCGCCAGTCACTGAATTAGTATCAAGCATGGATAACTCCACAGCTATTGAAACCCCTATCGAAACTATACTAGCAGATGGAACACGAGTGATAAACAGCACTTCAATAGCTAAAGATATTCAGGGTTTCGGCGGGCGCACACCCATCAAACTATATATCAACGATGATATTATCACTAAGGTTGAATATCTTGATAATAGTGAATCCCCAAGTTTTTTTCAGCAACTAATTGATGGAAAACTATTCAACCGTTGGGACAACCTACCGCTAACAGATGTATCAACTACTCAGGTAGATATTATCTCAGGGGCAACATACACATCCCAATCTATTATTGACAACGTACAACGTGCAGCAGCGTACGCCTCCAATATCGAGCAAGCCAAAACCTCAAACCCATTCACCAACCTACCTCTTAAAACCATCATTGGAATTATAGTAATCCTAACTGGGGTTGCAATAACACTTGTCAAGCCTAAAAACAAGATATTTGAAACTATCCAACTAGCTCTAAATGTCGTAGTACTAGGATTTTGGTGTGGCAGTTTCTTATCGCTAACACAGTTTGTTTCATGGATGTCTAATGGTTTTAATCTCTCAGTAGCACTATTGGCAATATTACTCTTAGTGGTAGTTATAATTATGCCACTGTTAGGTCGTAAAGGTACATATTGCAGCATCCATTGCCCTATGGGTTCATTGCAGATATTGCTAAATAAAATACCAACCCCTAAAATCAAATTCAGCAATCAAGCAAACCAGATTTTAAACAAACTTAGAACCTACATACTATTAACACTACTTCTATTAATGTGGATAGGTTTCGGTTTCGATCTGATGAATTATGAGATATTCCCTGCATTTTTAATCAGTTCAGCCTCAACCGCAGTACTAATTATGGCAGCCATATTTATTCTATTGTCACTATTTACGCCACGCCCATATTGTCGTTTCGTATGCCCAACAGGAGCAATCCTAACCATTATGCAAAAAACTAAAGAGTAAATGCCCACAAGAAAAAGATATCTAGCACTAATACTTATAACTTCACTCCTATTTTTTAGCTGTAACAGAGCAACTGAATATCAACAGAACCAAGGTAAGATATTCGGCACACTCTACCACGTCACCTACCAGCATAATGAGAATCTAGGTGAAAGTATTCATAATAAACTATTATCCATTGATGCATCACTATCAGTATTTAATGACACCTCAACAATCTCCAAGATAAACACTAATCAAAGCGACCAAACAGATTACTTATTTAATCAAGTATTCAATAAATCACGTGAGATATATCACGCCACCAACGGTGCATTTGACCCAACCATCTCCCCACTAATCAACGCATGGGGATTTGGATTTAAAAACATTGATAACGTAACCCCTACCCTAATTAATAGCCTATTACAAACAGTAGGGATGAATCAAATAACCCTAACCAACAACACAATAGAGAAGGTAAACCCTAACACAACCCTAAATTTCTCAGCCATAGCCAAAGGGTACGCTTGTGACCTAATAGCCCAACTATTACAATCACAAGGAATCGAAAACTACCTAGTAGAGATAGGTGGCGAGGTCATTGCCAATGGTACAAACCCAACAGGAGAGCCATGGCGCATAGGAATCAACACCCCTGAGATAGGTAGTACCGAAGTAGAAACTATCTTACACCTAACCAATGGTGCAGTAGCCACCTCAGGGAACTATCGCAACTTCTACATCCAAGATGGTAAACGCATATCCCACACCATAAACCCACGTACAGGCTACCCCACCGAAAATAATCTACTTAGTGCAACAGTAATCGCTGAGGATTGCACCACAGCCGACGCTTATGCCACCGCCTTTATGGTACTAGGTGTAGAACGCAGCCTAGAGCTAGCCAACAGCACCCCCAACCTAGAAACCCTACTTATATACTCAACCACAGACAACCCACATGCCCAACTACATAGCACAGGACTCCACAACTATCTACATTAGTAAGCCCCTGCTGAGTAAGTCATTTCGTATGAGTGAGTGTAAATTTCAAATACTACACCAAAAGAATCTTCAACATAGCACATTCTAAATGGCTTTTCATTTGGATAATATTCACGTATAGGCATACGCTGTTTACCACCTGCTGCAACTATTCGCTTAACCAACTCCTCAATATTAGGGTCTTGCACCGAAAAGTGAAACAACCCAGTTCTAAATGGATTAAACTCAGCTCTCTCCCCCTTTATCACAGGAAATTCAAACAGCTCAATACCAATCTTATCAACCGTTGCCAAATGAGCAATACGAAATGAACCCCACCCCTCACCAAACACATCAATACACATTTGACCAATAGCAGTTTCATTCTCCTCCTTAATCTCGGTAGGATGCATAATAACGTACCACCCCATAACCTCTTGATAAAACTTTACAGCCTCGTCCAAATTAGGGACCGTAATACCAATATGCGAAAACGACTTTGGGTAAACATATTCTCTCTTCTCCATAACATTTCTCTTTTTTTTACTTCAACTTTATTATTAATTGCAAAGTTCTGACAAAAGATATATATTTGCAAGTACATACAGTTTTGATATATAGTAACAAAAATGTGTATTTTATGGAAAATCAAGATAATAGAGAAAAATATATTTTCAATGGCGATGAATATTATTGTTCATTAGCCCTAGCAATGGATATAATTGGAGGTAAGTGGAAAAGCATGGTTATATACCATCTAAAGGATGGAGCAATACGATCTAACGAATTGCAACGAACACTCAAAGGGATTACAAATCGCATGTTCACACTTGCCGTTCGTGAGTTAGAACATTCAGGATTAGTTGAGCGAATAGTCTATCCAGTTGTACCACCTATGGTAGAATATAAATTAACCCCCAAAGGTGAGAGCGTCCTACCAATAATAATGCAACTAGCCGAATGGGGCAAAAATATCTCAGAATAACCAACCACCCCATCCTTAAATTACGAAATTAAAATAGAATCCACTCTGGAGGCAACCTTAACAATCCTCAACCCATCCATACTACCCAATTTATTTATTAAACAATCCAAAATTAATAAATAAATCGCATAGAATGATTATATTTGGCATATTATTTGTTCTATAATAAATAGTAAATTATAAGTAAAATGATATATACACCAGAAGATATAATTAAGAATAGTGCCGAGGTTGTTAAGTTTATTGATAACAGGGAGTTATATAATGCTATTAGTATGCTAAAGCAGATGGCTGAGCTATCATCGTCATGGAATATCCAAACCGAAGTGACCGAGATCGAGCAGTCATATAAGTATATGATGCAATATATGGCAGATGGTATTAATGACCCTATGCGTGATGATATGCACACACAGATTGTTGCATCGCTATATAAATTAACTGATATAGCTACACGTAAAATATTAACACCTGTTTCACCCAAATTATATTACTCAACAATACGTTATAGCAAGGGTAATATTAGCTCTATCAGCAACCTTTTGGAGCAATATAAGAGTATATTAGAGAAGCTATCTTTAACAGCTAACCTAAAGGCTGAAAGCAGTGACCAACAGTTAATAAAAGAGCTAAAATTACAAGCTGAGAAACTTGAGATAGATATATTTAAACAAATATGGTGCTCACTAACTCTTAGCAGTGAGGATATTAACAACATTCGTCGTATCTTTGACGATGCTATTTACTCACGTGGTTTCCGTGGATTGATAATCTCAGCCCTATACCTTAGCCTATCAGAGTTTTATGATGATGATAAGTTGTCTATCCTATTCGATATTTACAGTAACAACTCGGTTAATTCACCTGAGTTGGCAATACGCTCATTAGTATCAATATTACTAGTTATGTATCGTTACAACGTGCGTGTAGCTACTTCAATCAATCTGCGCAATAGGATTGAGTTACTAAAGGAGAACTCACAATTTATTACTGACACTAGAACTATCTTCAATCAGCTAATACGCAGTCGAAACACTGAAAAGATTACAAAAATCATGCGTGAAGAGCTGATGCCTGAGCTAATGAAGATAAGCCCTGAAATTTATAAAAAATTCAAAGGTACAGATATAGACCTAGAAGCTCCTGAAGAGAATCCTGAATGGAAAGATATGATGGAGAATAAAGGGTTAACCAAGAAGATACAGGAGCTAAACGAAATACAGATGGAGGGTGGCGATGTAATGCTTAGCACCTTTGCACAGCTTAAAGGGTTTCCATTTTTCCAAGAGCTACCTAACTGGTTTATGCCATACAACCCTCAGCACACTGCTGTCAAGGGTGCTTTAGGTAGTATAACTAGCAAGAGTGACTTGATTACTAACTCTAAATTTATGTGTAACAGTGACAAATATTCATTATCACTATCCATAGCATCTATGCCTGATAGTCAGAAAGGGATGCTAATGTCACAATTTGATGAACAAAACTCAGGAATTAAGGAGTTAGAGAGTGCACAAATAATGACCCCTGACAAGGAACGTGAAACTATAGCCAATAGATATATACATGATATTTATCGTTTCTATAAACTATATAATCGTCGCGGCGAGTTCAGTGATCCATTTAGTCAATCATTAAATCTGACTATTATACCATTTATAGATTCTATCCTTAATGATAGTGATACACTATACCCATTCGCTGAGTTTTATATGAAGAATAGTTTCTATTCTGATGCAATAATATTTTATAATAAGATAGTTGAAAGCACAGCACCAACAGCAGATATTTACCAAAAGATAGGTTTCTGTTATCAGAATCTTAAACAGATTTCATCAGCAATAGAGAATTATAAACGTGCTGATTTACTGAGTAGTAATGACCTATGGACCTTACGTAACCTAGCCACTTGCTACAAACAGAAAGGGTTGATAGATAATGCTCTAGAGTGCTATCAACGTGCCGAACGGATTAAACCTGACAATGTAGCCTTGACCCTAAATATTGGTCATTGTCTATTAGAGCTAGGCAATATTGATGAAGCGTTGAAACAATACTTTAAGGTTGATTTCTTGACCAATCAATCCGCCAAGTCATGGCGACCAATAGCATGGTGTTCATTCCTAATAGGTAACTTTACGCAGAGCCAAGCATATTATAATAAGATAGTTGCAGATAACCCAACAGCTAATGACTACCTAAATATAGGACACCTAAACTTAGTAATGGGAAATATCAGCCAAGCTATTAATTCATATAAAGATAGCATCCGCGCAAGTGACAACAGCATTGAAACATTTATGAAAAGTTTCAACAATGATATCTCTGAACTATTAAAACATAATATCAATAGCAACGACATCGCAATTATATGCGATAAACTAAAATATGACCATTATCAATTATGAAAAAGATAATTTTAATACTACTAACAATTTTACCGATTATGACTAAAGCAGAAAATATATTCCTACAAGAATTCAACACCCCATATAACACCGCACCATTTGAGCAAATAACAAATGCGGATTATGAACCAGCCATTGAGGCAGGTATTGAGCAACAGAGTGCTGAGATTAACGCAATAGTTAATCAACGCTCAACGCCAACATTTGAAAATACAATAATCGCTCTTGAGAATAGCGGAAAGATACTTGATCGTGTATTAAACACCTTCTACCCACTACTATCAGCAGAGTGTGATGATGAGATGATGGAGATTTCATCACGCGTAATCCCTAAACTATCAGAGCATAGCTCCAATATCTCACTTAATGAGAAGCTATGGGAGCGCATCAAATTTGTCTATGAACATAAAGAACAAATTGAATTAGCCACTGAGGATAGTATGCTATTGCAGAAAACCTATGATAGTTTTGCTCGTTCAGGTGCAAACCTTGAGGGTAAAGACCGCGACACATATCGCAAACTATCATCTGAACTATCTGAGTTAACCAACAAATTTGGGCAGAATGTACTTAAAGAGCTTAACGCTTATGAATTATGGCTAACCGAAGATGAGCTAGCAGGATTACCTGAAAGCGCAATAGATGCAGCTAAATTTGCAGCTAAAGATAAAGGGCGTGAAGGTGAATATCTAATCACCCTAGCAGCTCCAAGCTACATTCCATTTATGAAATTTTCGTCACGTGCTGACTTGCGCGAAAAACTATATATGGCGTACAATACACGTAACACATCTGGAGAATATAATAATATAGAGATAGTAAAACGTATCACTGAAATACGCTTAGAGCTAAGCAAGCTACTAGGCTCGGAGAATTACGCACAGCATAGCCTAAAGAAACAGATGGCGCATAACCCTGAGAATGTTTACAATCTATTAAACCAACTAAAGGATGCCTATCGCCCAACATTAAATGTAGAACTAGAGGAATTAACCAAATTTGCTAGCGAATATGAAAAGCGAGAAGTAACCCTAAACGCATGGGACTACACATATTATCATGAGAAATTAAAGAATAGCAAATTTGATTTAAGTGAGGAGATGTTGCGCCCATACTTTAAACTAGACAACGTAGTTGATGGAGTGTTCGGTTTAGCAACTAAACTATACGGATTACAATTCACTGAGCAAACAGATATAGCCCTATTCCATCCAGAGGTAAAAACATACCGTGTAACTGATGCTGATGGTAGTTATATGGGTATCCTATATACAGACTTCTTCCCACGAGCAACTAAACGTAGCGGAGCATGGATGACAGATTTCAGAGGACAATATATTAGTGATGATAGTGTAAATCATCGTCCACATATCTCAATCACAATGAATTTTACTCGTCCGACAGATAGTAAACCATCCCTATTAACCTACTCAGAGGTGGAAACTTTCCTACACGAGTTTGGACATGCACTACATGGACTGCTAGCAGACACTAAATATGCATCTCTTTCAGGAACAAACGTAACGCGTGACTTTGTTGAATTACCATCACAGTTTAATGAAAATTTCTTATCTGAGCGCGAATTTCTTAATACCTTTGCAACGCACTATGAAACAGGCGAAGTTATACCACAAGAGTTAACTGATAAAATCAGTGAATCATCACAATTTGGCGCAGGTTACCAAACAATCCGCCAACTAAACTTCGGCTTATTGGATATGGCTTGGCACACAATAGCTGAACCAGTCACCGACGCACAAGAGTTTGAGAAACAAGCTATTGCACAAGTAGCAGTATTCCCTCCGATTGATGGATGTATGATTTCACCACAATTCTCTCATATCTTTTCAGGTGGTTACGCCGCAGGATATTACAGCTACAAGTGGGCAGAAGTACTAGATGCAGATGCTTATGCTGTATTTAAGAAAAAGGGACTGTTTGATGCCGCAACAGCTAAATCTTTCCGTGATAATATCCTTAGCAAAGGTGGAACAATAGACCCAATGGAGCTATATATTAAATTCAAAGGTTCAGAACCAACTATTGATGCATTATTAAAACGTGATGGAATTGAAACAATTTCTGACAAATAACCCTATATTTACATAAATAATTACTATTTTTGTAATAAGGAATTAAAGGAGAGTTCTAAACCTTCGTCAATAGATATGCAATATGAACAACATAGATAAACAAACACTAGTTGACACACGTTATTTAAGGATGGCACTAATATGGGCTGAAAACTCGTATTGTAAACGTCGTCAAGTAGGTGCATTACTAGTTAAAGATAACACAATAATTTCAGATGGTTACAACGGTACGCCATCAGGTTTTGATAATATTTGCGAGGGTGAAGATGGAAAAACCCTACCCTACGTACTACACGCTGAGGCTAACGCCATAAGTAAGATAGCACGTAGTAGCAACAATAGCAATGGCGCAACCATGTATGTAACTACATCACCATGTATAGAGTGCGCTAAACTAATTATCCAAGCAGGGATTAAACGTGTAGTTTACTCTGAAATGTATCATGTCTGTGACGGAATTAATCTACTTAAAAATGCAGGAATTGAATGTGTTTTTCTGAAGGTGAGTTCTAATAACTGACCCTTAGCAGTAATAACAAATAAACAAATGAGAGAAATGCAACTGTTTAATCAGTTTTTAGAACACCCCTAACAAAGATACCCTTTAATGTTATGAATAAGAATCCAAAATCGCTAATATACTTACCACTCCTAATAGCAATAACACTAGTTATCGGGATGTACATTGGGAATGGTGATAAACAAACTAATATTAACCCATTTAATCAAGAGTATAGCAAAATTGATAGAATACTTAACCTAGTATCCAAAGGTTATGTTGATAGTGTAAATGTTGACTCAATAGTTGAGCTTACAATCCCAGAAATGTTATCCAAACTAGATCCTCACACAACATATATACCTGCTAAAGATTTAACTATTACTAACGATGAACTGAATGGAAGTTTCTTCGGTATAGGTATCTCCTTTATGATACTTAATGACACAATTAATGTTGTTGAGATTATTTCGGGTGGACCATCTGAGAAGATAGGACTACTAGCTGGAGATAAAATTGTTACTATTAATGATTCAACCGTCACAGGTGAAAAAGCTACTAACGATTTAGTAATGAAAAATCTCCGCGGCAAGGAGAATACTAAAGTTAAAGTAGGTATCAAACGTAGTACTAGCGATAAGCTATTATCATTTGAGATTACACGTGGTGAAATTCCATTAAATTCAGTTGATGCTTCATATATGATTGATGAGCAAACAGGCTACATCAAGGTTAATAAATTTGGTATTACAACATATAAAGAATTTATCACAGGATTAACCAAATTAAAATATGATGGTGCTAAACGCTATATTGTTGATTTACGCGGTAATGGAGGTGGTTTTATGGAAGCCTCAATAGTTATGGCTAATGAATTTTTACCATCTAATAACTCGATAGTAATGACTAAAGGGCGTGACGTAAGCAACAATCGCAATATCCTAAGTGATGGCAATGGCTCATTTACTAACGAGGATGTGATAATACTAATTGATGAATTTTCAGCTAGTGCTAGTGAAATATTAGCAGGTGCTATTCAAGATAATGACCGCGGATTGATAGTTGGTCGTCGCTCGTTCGGTAAAGGGTTAGTTCAACAACAATTAGAGTTACCTGACAGTAGCGCAATACGCCTAACAGTAGCACGATATTACACCCCATCGGGTCGTTGTATTCAGAAAGAATATAACACAGGTAACGGTTATGACTACTCAAATGACATTTTAGAGAGATACAATCATGGTGAATTTATGACTAAAGATAGCATCAAATTCAATGAAGAGTATATCTATCAAACGGCACATGGACGTACCGTATATGGTGGTGGAGGTATTATGCCAGATATATTTGTACCGAGCGATACGATGGGGGTAACATCCTACTACCTAGATGTATTAAACAAGGGATTATTACAGAAATTCGCATTCCGTTTTACCGAACTGAATCGAGATAAATTAAAGGATATCAAAACATACGATCAGTTTCTAGAACAAAAACCTAGCGATCGTACATTGTTACTGATGCTTTAATG
>JAWXTT010000053.1:0-13350 GCA_044433325.1 Bacteroidales bacterium | reverse complement strand
AACACCTACTGCAACAATAGCGTGATAGTCGGGCAGGGGTTTATAGTTAACTAATGATTTCTCTATCTCAGATGGATAAACACCAATCATAATTGCCAGAGAATTAATATTTTGGTCAATAGCGGATAATAGTGTTGGTAGTGAGGATAGTGTACTATAATATATTGTACGAGCTTGCGCCACATCTAGCATTGAGGCAAGACCGCTTTTAAATCTAACTTCGGTTAAATCCATAACACTCTCCTGTGAGCTTAAATGTTCAGTAGCTACAAAATATTGTGTCTGTAAAGTGCGTAAGCTAATATATGCAGTAGCTACATTGGCACATAGGGTAAGCATAACTTCATTATATAGGCTACGTGTTGCGCTCTGTTTATATTTGCTCTCCTTGACCTGTTTGCGAACTTCGCCAAATAAATCAACTTGCCACGACATATCTAATGTTGTTGATAGATAATTTGTAGAGGCAAATCCACTCAAATCTTTATCACTAACACTATATGGGTATTCGGCGTAATTCCAACCAGCACTGACAGACAGGCTAGGGTAGTAGCCACTCTCTATTACCTTAGTTGCTGAACGAGCTATCAAGATGCGCTCCATAGCAGTAGCTAAGTCGTAATTATTACGAGTAGCAAGTTCAATTAATGAATCAAGAGTTGAGTCATTAAACTTACTCCACCAATCATCAACAATAGGGGGAGTCATCTTAAATGTTGAATTGTAACTCCACTCATCAGGAATTGAATCTCGGAGATATTTATTCTCCTGAGCGGATGAAAAGTTAATAGCGCAACTTGCCATTAACATAAATGTAAACAGTATCTCTCTTCGCATAGTTATATAAATTTAATATATAACTACTAACAGGCTAAATACGTTCACCTTTTTAATAAAAAAACTCCTAAATTACCACAAATGATAATTCAGGAGTTTTAAATATTGGATTATAATGTTACTATTATTCCTCTAAAAGAATTTCTAACATTTTGATAGCTGCTGTTGCAATAGGAGTACCAGGGCCGAATACGGCTGCTACACCTGCTTTGTATAGATAATCATAGTCTTGCGCTGGGATTACACCACCTGCAATTACCATAATATCTTCACGACCTAATTTCTTTAGTTCTTCGATAACTTGTGGCACAAGTGTTTTGTGACCAGCTGCTAGAGAAGATACACCTAAAACGTGTACGTCATTTTCAACTGCTTGACGAGCTGATTCCTCTGGAGTTTGGAACAATGGTCCCATATCAACGTCGAATCCACAGTCAGCGTAACCTGTTGCTACTACTTTAGCACCACGGTCATGACCATCTTGACCCATCTTAGCAATCATGATACGAGGTTGACGACCCTCTTTCTTCGCGAATTGTTCGCATAATGCTTGAGCTTTTTGGAAGTCAGCATCCTCTTTAGTTTCTGATGAATACACGCCTGAAATTGTTCTAATTACTGCTTTATAACGTCCTACTATATCTTCACATGCGTCAGAGATTTCACCAAGTGATGCTCTTACTGATGCAGCTTTCACTGCTAGGTCTAATAGGTTACCCTTTTCAGTTTTAACACATTCTGTGATAGCTTCAAGAGCAGCTTTAACTGCACCCTCGTCACGTTTAGATTTAACTTCGTTAAGACGTTCAATCTGTTCTTTACGTACTTCAGTGTTATCAATTTCTAGGATATCAATTGGATCTTCCTTTTCAAGACGATATTTATTAACACCTACGATAGTTTGTTTACCTGAGTCGATGCGAGCTTGAGTACGAGCTGCTGCCTCTTCGATACGTAATTTAGGAATACCAGTTTCAATAGCTTTAGACATACCACCTAGTTTTTCAACCTCTTGGATAAGTTCCCATGCTTTGTGCGCTAAGTCATTAGTTAATGACTCAACATAGTATGAACCTGCCCATGGGTCAATCTCTTTAGTGATATATGTTTCCTCTTGGATATAAATCTGAGTATTACGAGCAATACGAGCTGAGAAGTCAGTAGGTAATGCAATCGCTTCATCTAATGCGTTAGTGTGTAATGATTGAGTGTGACCAAGTGTTGCAGTCATTGCCTCGATACATGTACGACCTACGTTGTTAAATGGATCTTGCTCAGTTAGTGACCAACCTGAAGTTTGTGAGTGTGTACGTAGAGCAAGTGATTTTGGGTTCTTAGGATTGAATTGTTTAACAATCTTAGACCATAGCATACGTGCTGCACGGAATTTAGCAATCTCCATAAAGTAGTTCATACCTACTGCCCAGAAGAAAGATAAACGTGGAGCGAATGCGTCGATATCCATACCTGCATTAACACCTGCACGAAGGTATTCAAGACCATCAGCTAGTGTGTAAGCTAACTCGATATCTGCTGTTGCACCTGCCTCTTGCATGTGGTAACCTGAGATTGAGATAGAGTTAAACTTAGGCATGTTTTGTGAAGTATATTCAAAGATATCAGCGATAATCTTCATTGAGAATTTAGGTGGGTAAATATAAGTATTACGTACCATAAATTCTTTAAGGATATCATTTTGGATAGTACCTGCCATTTCATCTAGTTTGGCACCTTGCTCTAAACCTGCATTGATGTAGAATGCTAGGATAGGAAGTACTGCACCATTCATAGTCATAGATACAGACATCTTGTTCAATGGAATACCATCGAAAAGAACTTTCATATCATCTAATGAACAGATAGATACACCCGCTTTACCTACGTCACCTACTACACGTGAGTGGTCTGCATCATATCCACGGTGTGTCGCTAAGTCAAATGCTACTGAAAGACCTTTCTGTCCAGATGCTAAGTTACGACGGTAGAATGCGTTAGATTCAGCTGCTGTTGAGAATCCTGCGTATTGACGAATTGTCCATGGACGCATTGCGTACATACCTGAATATGGACCTCTCAAGAATGGAGGAAGACCTGCAACATAGTTTAGGTGTTCTAACCCTTCAAGATCCTCTTTAGTATATATTGATTTAACAGGGATAAGTTCAGGTGTTAACCATTTTTCCCCTTCTGTTATTGCTGTTTGCTGAGTATTAAAAGCATCACAAGCAATTTCTATATTTTTAAAATTTGGTCTCATAATTATTTTAATAGTTTAGCGTTGAAAGCCTTTAATGTATTTAATACATTAGTGCGTACATTAATAAACTCAGTAATACCTTGTGCTTTTAACTCTTCAGCACAAGCAGGAGCACCAGCTACTACGAATAGTGCGCGGCCATCTAATACTTTATATGCTTCAGGAGCAAGTGTTGTATATTCATCATCACTTGAACATAGTACAATGATATCTGCCTCTTTAGCCATTGCAGCCTCGATACCTTCAGTTACTGTATTGAAACCTAGGTTGTCGATGATTTGGTAACCAGCACAACCGAAGAAGTTAGCTGAGAATTGTGAACGTGCTAGACGCATTGCTAAGTTACCGATAGTTAGCATAAATACTTTTGGAGTTTTTTCTGCTGATTCAGTAGCTAGGCGTAAATCTTCAAATTCACTTGATGCACGTTTAGTAGAAAGTGTTGCAACTTCACCAGCTTCGCTACCACAACCACATGCACATTTAGGTTGAATTTTGCCTTTAGCTGTTTCAGTAAAGTTAGGGAATTGGTTAGAACCTAATAGCACCTCTTTACGACGTGATACGTCAACTAGACGTTTTTCAGCAGAAGCGTTAACAGCTGCTTGAACTTTACCCTCTTTAGCTGCTGCGTAGAAACCACCATCCTCTTCAACTGCTAGGAATAATTTCCAAGCCTCTTGAGCGATAGATACTGTTAATGTTTCAACGTAGTATGAACCACCTGCAGGGTCAACAATCTTATCAAGACGGCTCTCCTCTTTAAGTAGTAATTGTTGGTTACGTGCTATACGTTCTGAGAATTCATCAGCAGTTTGATATTGGATATCAAATGGCAATACTGTGATTGAGTCAACACCTGCTAGAGCAGCTGACATTGCCTCAGTTTGTGAACGTAATAGATTAACGTGAGCGTCATAGATAGTTTGGTTAAACTCAGATGTTGATGCGTGAATCATCATTTTACATGAACATTCGCACTCAGGATTATATTGTTTAACTATTTGAGCCCATAGCATACGTGCTGCACGGAATTTAGCTAACTCCATAAAGTAGTTAGAAGATATACCCATGTTGAACTTAATGCGTTTAGCAACAGCATCTACTGATAGACCAGCCTCAGTTAACATTGATATCCATTCGCTACCCCAAGCTAGAGCGTAACCTAACTCTTGTGCAATGTATGAACCTGCGTTGTTTAGCTTATATGAATCAACTGAAAGAACTTTAATCTTCTTAACGTCAGCAACGATGTTGATTAGTTCAATAGCCTCTTCAGCTATTGATTTGCTAAATTCTTTCCCCTTTTTAAGCAATTTATTGAATGGGCTAAAGTTAATAGCACCATTGAATGTATCACATAGGTCATTAGCTTTTAAGTACTCAACTAATGAAGTTGCTAATGTAGTAGCTTTACATGCACAACAGTTAAAGTTGATTTCAACTTCACTTAGGTTGATACCTGCAAGAAGAGCTTCGATTGATTTAGCATCAATACTCTCTTTACAAACGCTGAAACAGATTGAAGTAATACCCTTAGTTAGGATATCCTTAGCTTTAGCGTTAGCTTCCTCTACACATTTAACACTGATTTCTTGACGTACTTTCCAGTTGTTGTCATCTTTAGTACCGCGAATGAATGGATACTCACCAGGTAACGAGTTTGTTGTTTTAAGGTCTGCGATATCCTCTGCACGATACATTGGTTGCACGTCGAAACCTTCATTTGTTCGCCAAACTAATTTCTTTTGGAAGTCTGCACCTTTTAGGTCAACTTCTACTTTAGCTTTCCATTCCGCAGTTGAAACAGCTGGAAATTGGTCAAACAATTTTTCTTTGTTCTCTGCCATAAAATTATTATTAATTATTTATTTTATATTGTAACTGATTTTGAAACTTCTCAAAACAGTGATAGCCACATATATGGTATTTAATTTATTACTAATTTCATATATAAACACAATCTATATCTTTAGGTCGTATTTTTGCTACAAAATTAATAAATTATATTGAAATAAAAGTTTTTTTGCTTTTTCTTTATCCTCTTTTTGGCATGATAATTATTATTTATCTCTCTTTTTTGCTAAATTTTGCTAAAAATCTATTATATATGAACTCACCACCAAATAAAAAATCTCCTCAGCGCATTGTGCAGAGGAGATTTTAGTGTATTAACTTAGAGCTATTATTTATTTTAGATTTAGTACTATAGAACCATATGGTTGAAGAATAACTTCATCACCAATAGTAATATTTTCATTACTAACTAAATCTAAACCTGTAGTTGGGCGACCAACAAATAATTCTTTATATTTATTCCAATTAATCTTAACAGGTTTGTCATTTAAACTAAGAATAGTTACTACCAATTCATCATCAGTATATCTACCATAAACATATAAATTTTCATTTCTAGCAGGAGTAAACTGTGTCATTTTACCATTAACTACCGCATCAGATGTTTTTCTCCAATTTAGTATTCTTCTAGTATATTGGTACATACTATCTTCAGCTGCTGTACGACCCTCACCTGTAAATAGATTGCGTTCATCCTCTTCCCATCCACCTGGGAAATCTGTTCTCCAACTACTAAAGTCACCAGTATTAAAGCCCTCTAACATCTGTTCATCGCCATAATATATCTGAGGAATTCCACGCATAGTTGCCATTAATGAATATACTAACATCTGTTTCTTAACATCACTACCAGTAAATGCACTTAGACGATCTGTGTCATGGTTAGTAGGGAATATTAGTAGATTGTTAGGATTATCATATACTATATCTTGAGCAAGAAGTGAATATAATTCAGCTGCTTTTAGTTTACCACTAATTACGCCCATAAGTGTGTGGTGTAGAGGAAAGTCCATAGCCATAGGCAACTTAGAGTCATATCCATCTTTGTTTTTATGACCACCCTCCCAATATGCTACGAAACATGGTTCACTAACCCAACATTCACCCATTAGTGAGATTCCAGGGTATTCATCTATTATAGCTTGTGTCCATTCAGCTGCTTTATATTTATCGTTATATGGGTATGTATCTATACGTATTGCATCTAGGTTTGCGTACTCAACCCACCATACAGCATTCTGAATCATATATTGTAACATATATGAATTACGTAGATTAACATCTGGCATAGTCTCAACAAACCAACGATCACGATTTACTAAAAATTCAGACTCAGCACGGTATGGATCTGACTGTGTTAATAGTGTTGCTTCACGTATTGTCCTCTCATTAGGATTCATCCAATCAGTGAATGGGTAATCTTTCATCCACCAATGTTTAATCCCCACATGATTTGGAACCATATCCATAATAACTTTAAGTCCTTTAGCGTGTGATTTCTGAACCATCTCACGATACAACTCATTTGAACCAAATCTAGGATCAATTTCATATAGATCACAAATAGCATATCCATGATATGACATTATATCTTCAAGATTGGTTAGTAAGGGAGTGCTCCATATTGCTGTTGCTCCTAAATCTGCTATATAATCTAGGTTATCAATAGCTCCTTGAATATTACCTCCATGACGTGCTTGTATATTATTACGGTCAACTAATCCATCAACCTCTCTAAGTCCTTTAGGTAATTCACCTTTAGCGAATCTATCTGGCATAAATAGGTATATAACATCAGCAGGAGTTAAAGAATTAAATGCAGCAGCATCAGAGCGACGTGCTTCAATCATATAATCCACTTTAGTTTTCTTTTTACCCTTCTTTACTGTGAATGTATATTTGCCAGGTTTTGTATCAGGGCTAATCTTAACATCAACAAAAAGATAGTTTGGGCTATCAGCGTTAATAACTTTTTCAATGGTAATATCCTCCGAGTTTACTTCAACGGTAGCTCCTGTAATATCTTCACCATTTAATAATAGTTGAAGAGGTGTATTCATTCCTACCCACCACGAGATGGGTTCAATTCTATCAATCTTGATAGCGGAGCTACTTAAAGCAGTAGCAAGCACAAATAGTGCTAATAGTAATTTTTTCATATGTTGTTTTTATAGTTTTTCTATTAGTAGGATTGAGTATGCTGGTAATGTTAATATTGTTTTCTCTCCATCTGCGATAAATTTAGCATCCCCTTTTTTGAATAGCTCCTTAGCATTCGTAAGGTTTATATCAATAGTATAATTAATTTCCTCCTCTGAAGCATTCATAAGTGTGTAAACCTCACTAAATCCTAATGAACGACTCCATGCCATAAGTGCAGCAGGTAATTCCTTAGATGGTACAGGTGTAAATGCTCCACGTTGTAGTGCTGGGGTAGCATTTCTGATACCAATAACTGTTTTATAGAAGTTTAACATAGAGTTTTCATCAGCCAATTGCTCTTTAACGGTAGCAGTTGGAGCTGTATTCTCCTTCCACGAGGTTGTATATTCGTTACCCCATAGTAGTGGTTCACGTACATATTCATCACCTCTTCCAACTCCTTTAAGGTTACCCATACCTAATTCTTCACCATAATAAACATATGGTTGTCCAGGCATTGTTAGTAGTGCCATTGCTGCAATTTTAGCTTTATCTACACTTTCACCTAATAAGCTTATAGCACGGCTCTCATCATGGTTAGTAAGTTTAGTACCTGAGTTATATGTTTTGCTAACATTTTCTAGTTTTTTGTTTAATCTCTCCATCTCCTCAGCGTAGCTTTTAGGTTCAGTTCTTCCTATAAGTGCATTTTCAAGTTTCCACCAAGAATCAAATGAGAATACTGTTGGTAATCCACCGAAGAATGGAGCAACCTCCTCTGAGATGCTAAATACTTCCCCTACCATATATGTGCCAGGGTATGCATCGTTAACATCGTTATAGAAACGTTCTAGTAATCGTACATTTTCCACTCCTAACGAGTCTTGGTATAGGTGTCTTACTGCATCCAAGCGTAATCCAGCAGCTCCATGCTCCATCCAGAACTTAGCTGCATCTACTATTTCGTAATAAACAGGGTTTAAATCTGGAACAACACCATGTTCTAAGTCAGGCATACCAGGTCCAAAGTGTGAAAAGTATTTGTAGTCCTTATCAGTCGTATCTATTTTAGGCTCTTTCCATTTTTTCTCTTCGTAGATTTTGTCATCGACCATAGGAACTTCACCCGCTAGACACATTCTTTCAATATCTGCTTGTGGTAAAAATTTATAATAATCACGATATTTTGCATCTGGTGAACTCATAGCATCTAAGAACCATGGATGTTGGTTTGATGAATGGTTGATTACAAAGTCTGTGATAACATCAATACCACGTTTTTTAGCCTCAGAGGTAAGTCTTTCAAAATCCTCTATTGTTCCATAATCAGGATCTACCTCCTTGTAGTTAGTTACATCATAACCATGATATGATGGTGATGTTGCAATAGGCATAAGCCATAATCCACCAACGCCAAGTTCGGTAAGATAATCTAGATTTTCGGTGATACCATTAAGGTCACCAATACCGTCGCCATCGCTATCAGCGAATGCACGTACAAAAATTTCATAATAAACTTTGTCCCCATTTGGGTTTGATTCAGGGGCTACTACTCCAGCATGTTTGTTAGAACAGGAATTTAAGCATAATAATGCAGCTGTACTTAACAGCAATAAGTGTTTCTTCATAGGTGTTTTAGTTATAGGTTAATTGTTAAAAAACGCTCTCAGCAAATTTACAAATAATAATTTTAATTACAAAATTATTTACAATTAAAATTGTTCTAATATTCTGATGCGCTCCTTAATAGGGGGGTGAGTTGCAAATAACCCTGAAACACCACTCTTTAGTGGGTGTTCAATAAATAGTTGAGCCACATCCTCGCGGCTTACCGACTCTACTTGTGAGTCTTGTGATATTTTGCGTAGAGCAGAGGCTAAAGCTAATGGATTCGGAAGTTTGACACTTCCATAAAATATTTTTTTTGTAACTAATTGAGAGATTTATTGTTAAATCTCTTTTTTTTGTCAAATATTATATTTACCTTTGTAGTATATATTTATAGATACTACTATGCAACTACAAATTAAAAAAAGTGGACGGTTTACTTATTTATATGTAATAAAGTCTTTTAGAACACATGAAGGTAAAAGCACAACGAAAGTTGTTGAGAAATTGGGTACAATTGAAAATTTAATAGACAAGTTAAATGGAGAAGACCCAATAGAATGGGCTAAAAAGAGAGTTGAAGAATTAACCGCTTTAGAAAAAGCTGAGAAGCAAGAAGTTAACATAACATTCAAACCTAATATCTCATTAAAAGACAATGAACAGCGTTGTTACAATGGTGGTTATCTGTTTCTACAAAAAATATATAATGAACTAGGAATAGATAAGATATGTAAGAAAATATCTCAGAAGTATAAGAATGAGTATGACTTGAATGAGATATTATCTAAATTATTATATACTCGAATTTTATTTCCAGGCTCTAAACTTTCATCCTTAGAAGAATCAAAACGTTTTTTAGAGCAGCCAAAGATGGAATTGCACCAAATATACAGGGCTTTATCCTTACTATCTAAAGAAATGGATATGGTTCAAGCCTCTGTCTATAAAAACAGTTTAAAGTTAGGAAAGCGCAAAGATCAAGTGATTTACTATGACTGTACTAACTACTACTTTGAAAGTGAAGAGGTGAATGGACTTCGTCAATATGGTGTTTCTAAAGAGCATCGTCCTAATCCCATAGTTCAAATGGGTATGTTTATGGATATGGATGGGATTCCATTAGCTTTTAATATTAATCCAGGAAATACAAATGAGCAAGTTACATTAAAGCCTTTGGAGAAGATTCTACATGAGAAATTTGGTATATCAAAAGTAGTTGTATGTACAGATGCTGGCTTATCATCAAATGATAATCGTATAAACAACAGTAATTCAGAGAGGTCATTTATCACTGTTCAGTCATTAAAAAAAATAAAGAAATATCTACAAGACTGGTCATTAGACTCCACAGGATGGAGTATTGCTGGTTCTAATGATTCTTATGATATTAGCCAGCTAAATCCTTATGATTATAAAGACACTCTTTTTTTTAAAGAAAGATGGATTAATGAAAATAACTTAGAACAGAGATTAATAGTAACATTTTCATTCAAATATCAGAACTACATTAGGTCAGTTAGAAACAAACAAATAGAAAGAGCTGAAAATCTTATTGAAAAAGGAGGTGCAAAAATAAACAAGAAAAGAAGTAATGACTTTAAACGCTTCATCGAAAAGACTGAATGCACAAAGGATGGAGAAGTAGCAGAATTCTCTAGCTATGCTCTAAATAAAGAAATGATAGAGCAGGAGGAGAGATTTGATGGGTTCTACGCTGTATGTACAGACTTAAAAGACAATGCTTTAGAGATAATCAAAGTAAATAGTGGTAGATGGATTATTGAGAATGGGTTTAGAATTATGAAGACGGATTTTGATGCTAGACCTGTATTCCTTCATAGAGATGATAGAATAAAAGCTCACTTTTTAACATGCTTCCTCTCTTTGCTTATATATAAATATCTTGAAAAGAAAATTAATAAAGGCAGCTATCAATTCACGCCTACTAAAATTATTAAAACTTTAGTAGATATGAACTTCGTCAATATAAATGGTGAAGGATACATCCCTACCTATACTAGAACAGAGCTAACTAATGTTCTTCATGAATCCGCTGGCTTTAGAACAGATACTCAAATAGTTACAAAGCAGAAAATAAAAAGTATTATATCTAAATCAAAAAGAAATATAAATATTTAAAAATAATGAAAAAGGACTTTTATATACTACAAAATCATAGATTTCTATAACTCCATAAAGAGATGTATATCAACCTGTTACATCACTTTTAGAAGCTTACAAGTGTCAAATATGAGAAATTTAATAAATAATATTGAAAAAAAAGTTTTTTGCTTTTTCTTTATTCCCTTTTTAGTGCGTTTATTACGATTTATTTCTGTATTTCACTAAATTTAGCTAAAATCTTAGCTCAGACACTCTTTGTCGTAAAAAAAGAATGACTAACAAGCACCCTTGTTAGTCATTCTTTCATTCTATTACTGTTACTCAACTCACGTTAAATAACATCTTATATCTATCTATTATCTATAGAAATTTTCGTTGTTACCAGCACTAAAATTTGTTCCCCATTTTTTATCATAAGTTATTTTAATTTGAAATAAAGTACTGATGCTCTCAGTCTCAGCTGCTATTATAGCATCCTCTACAAAATCAGCATCATATTTTTCAAAATATTCAATCCAATCTGTATAATAATTATCATCATAATTCCTAGCATCTTTAAGACAGTCATTAAATGTGCATGATTCTAAAATTAGCCTCAAAGGACGACCATCATCTTCATAATCTATTATAATATATTCTGAGCTATATCCTGCTATAGTCCATGTATCATCAGCTGCGAATGATAACATATTATTATTTTCATCTACTATATATGGATCTGGATAATAATATAATGCTACTTCACCATCAATTTGTGAATATGCGTCAGCTGACGAAAGGAATTGTTCCCCATTTTTAGGAATACCAGAAGTTACTAGAGGCATCATATTAATAAATCCTATGATTTCATCATCGGCAAATTTATATAGTGTGCCATAATATCCACACGTTCCCTCATAAATATCATCACCTGTCTCATTGCCATCACGTTCATATACAGTTACTGCAACCCATTCTGTTCCATATACATCATTCAGAAATTCAGCCATTTGAAAGTTAGTATTAACTTCTAATAGTTCTCCATTAGCACCTTGGATAAATCCCTCAGGAATATCGTTGCTACAACTACTAACTAATAAAGTCATAGTTGCCATAACTGCTATGTAAAAAAGTTTTATAATTATTTTCATAGTTTATAAATTAAAATTTTTCCAAACATAAGAATATTTATCAAAAAAACAAACATATTATGAAAAATTAATATATAGTAACTTAAAGAAGCAGTTAGTGTTACATATTAGAATTGCTCTAAAATGCGGATGCGTTCCTTGATAGGTGGGTGGGTTGCGAATAATCCTGAAACACCACTTTTCAGTGGGTGCTCTATAAATAGTTGTGCAACATCTTCACGACTAACTGATTCAACATGTGAGTCTTGTGATATTTTACGCAATGCTGAGGCTAGGGCTAATGGATTTTTAGTCATCTCAGCTGCTGATGCATCTGCCATATACTCACGTTTACGTGATATTGCTAAACGTATTAGCACTGAAACGAAATAGCCTATTGCACCTAATACTGCTATAATTAACATCATGACCATAGCACCTGCACCATTATTTTCACGACTATTGCCTCTGCCAGCGAATGAGCTGTATAGTGCCGAGCGTGCCGCTACCTGTGATATAAATGTAAAGATACCTACAAATATGATAGATACAATCATTAGCCGTACATCGTTGTTGCGGATATGTGATAGCTCATGTGCAATTACCCCCTCTAATTCATCGTCATTAAGTTTTCTAATTATACCAGTTGTCAGTGTTACGGTGTATGATTTTTTATTTATACCACTAGCAAATGCGTTAAGTGAGTTGTCATTAATTACATTTACCTTAGGCATATCCATCCCTTGTGACATACATAAGTTTTCGACAAGGTTGTAAATGCGCATATTCTCTTTACGCTCCAATGGCTTTGACCCTGTTGCGCTATTAATCATAGCACTGTTAAAGGCAAATGCAATAATAAACCAAATGGTTACACCTATTAATATCATAGGGACAACCTCTATAAATTGTTGCATTGTAGCATCTAACAGCTCAGCATCCCCTAGTTCAGGATATTGAGCATTAGTCATTATATATTGGAACAGAAATACTAACCCAAGGATTAGCACTGGAAACATAAGTAGTAATAAAATTGTCTTAAAATTATTACTACTCTGTTGTTTTTGGATACCTATATATTTCATTCTTATTAGAAACTTACTTTAGGAGCTTGCTCCATTGTTGCACGTTCAGCAGCTAAATCAAACATAGGAGCTTTATTAAACTTGAAGATTGAAGCTACCATATTAGATGGGAATGTTTCAACTGAGTTATTAAACTCGCGTGTAGCTGAATTGAAGAAACGACGTACAGCGGCTAACTTATTCTCAATATCAGACATCTCATTCTGTAATTGTAGGAAGTTTTGGTTAGCTTTCAAGTCAGGATATGCTTCAAGTGTTACGTTAAGCCCTGATAATGCGCTTGAAAGTTTATTCTCAGCCACAATCTTATCATCGATATTACTTGCTG
>JAWXTT010000052.1:0-13694 GCA_044433325.1 Bacteroidales bacterium | reverse complement strand
TACAATTCCAAATGCACCTCTAATAATAGGTTTAAATCCTCAGCATTCATCCCCACCAAACGTTCATCCTCAAAGTTGATGTATAGCATATCACTCCAATCCATCCCTGAACGTAAAAGCTCTTGCATTCGTTGATATAACAGAAAAGACTTTCCAGCACGACGAATACCTACCAACACATAATTTCCAAACTCTTCAAATTTAAAATTACGCACATTAACCTCATAGTTAGGCACTTCATACTGATTATCTAATATAATTTGTTTAATAACACCCCTATCCATAACATATATTGTTTTTTATACAATACAAAACTAATATGTTTTTATATTCCACACAATATAAAAACAATATATTTTTATATTTTATACCATACATAGCTCTGTATTAATAAACTTTAGCATATAGTTTCCAGACCATCTATCCAAACTTAGGAACACAACAAGAGCTTTACTATTGTGTAACTTATTTACACATATAGTAAAGCTCTAATTATATTTGAATACCTTAATAGCTACTTTGGGTAGCTTATATGGGTTTAATTACTTCTTTAAAAGTGCTTGTACCGCATCGTTTGGTACCATTTCTTCTCTGAAAGAGTATGCTCCAGTCTTAGGTGATTTTTCCATTCTAATTACCTTGCTGTAAGTACGTCCTTCACCTTTTTGTAATGATGCAACGGTTTTCTTTGCCATGATTCAGTATTATTTAATTTCTTTGTGAACTGTTACTTTACGTAGAATTGGGTTGTATTTTTTCAATTCTATTCTCTCAGTGGTATTTTTTCTATTTTTAGTTGTAATATAACGAGATGTTCCTGGCATACCACTAGTTTTATGCTCAGTACATTCAAGGATTACTTGAACTCTATTACCTTTTGCTTTCTTTGCCATTTTTTTATACCTCTACAGTTTTAATAGTTGTTAAATACCCCTTTGAAGCTGCTTGTCTCATTGCAGCATCAAGTCCTACTTTGTTAATTGTACGTAAACCAGCAGCCGAAATAGTTAGGCTGATCCACGCTTCTTGTTCTACCCAGAAAAATTTCTTCTTGAACAAGTTAACGTTAAATTTACGTTTTGTCCTTCTTTTTGAGTGCGATACGTTGTTTCCAACCATCGCAGTCTTGCCTGTTATTTGACAAATTTTTGACATGGCTATATAATTTTTTTATTGTTTTTTAATTACTCTCCAAAACAGTGTGCAAAGTAAGTGCTTTTTAGCGTAATATCCAAATTTTAAAGTAACTATTATTACTTTTTTATTCAGATAGCACTCTTAACAACTTTAACAATGTGTTTGTTGTGGTTCGCTCTATAATACTCTCTCTATCGCCTTTCAGCATTATCAGTTCCGTTGACACCTCACCATCACAATAGATTCCAACCCAAACAGTTCCTACTGGCTTTTCAGCAGTACCTCCATCTGGTCCAGCAATTCCTGATGTAGCGATTGCACAATTAGCATCCATCGCACTAGCTACACCCATTGCCATCTGAGCAACAGTTTCAGCACTAACGGCTCCATATTTAGCTAACACGTCAGCATCTACGTTTAGCATTGATATTTTCACCTCGTTACTATAAGCTACTACTGAACCTCTGAAATAATTAGATGCACCAGCCACCATAGTAATCTGATGTGCTATATTACCCCCTGTACAACTTTCAGCAGTTGCCATACTCCAGTTACGTTTCATAAGCTGTTCACCCACTATCTGAGCTATACTTCTATCTCCATAACTGACTATATTCTTTCCTAAAATATCTGTAAGCTGATTACTCAGCCTATCCATATCAGCATTTAACGCCCCTTGGTTATCAGACACCCCCGAAAGGCGTAATCTAACAATACCTGGTTTAGGTAGATATGCTAACTTGATATATTCAGGTTTCTCCATTTCAAATTTATCCAACGTAATAGCTAACAACGACTCAGTGTAATTTATTACTACAAAGGTACGATGCTCTATATATTGGTTCTCGTAACAACGCTCACGCAATCTACCGACTACCTCCTCACGCATTACGGTGCGCATCTCATAAGGAACTCCTGGCATAGATATTAACACCTTACCATCCTTCTCAAACCACATTACAGGCGCAGTTCCCACTCTATTGTTTATCACCTCACATGATGATGGAACTATGGCTTGCGCTGCTGTCAAATGATTCATCTTAATATTACGCTCGGCAAAGATACGATTAATATTTCGTTCAACCTCAACATTATGTATCATTTCGCCACCAAAATATCCGCGTAACGTTTCTTTTGTAATATCATCCTTAGTTGGACCTAATCCACCAGTGGTTAATACCACATCTGAAACTTCAAATGCACGTTCGATAGCATTCAATATCTCTTGAGCGTTATCTCTAACAATTTTGACATCATTGAGACTCCAGCCATAAGGAGCAACCTCCCTAGCTATCCAGCCTGAGTTAGTATCAGTCACCTGCCCTATCAGCAGTTCATCACCTATTGCTATTGTTGAAATTTTCATATTTACAATTCTACTCTTGCGAATGGTGTTAAGTCAAATGAGCAAAAATCCCCCTTTATATATTTAAAGTAACCAGCTACGGCAATCATAGCAGCATTATCCGTAGTAAATGTACGCTTCGGGATAAATGCTTTGATACCATTTTTAGCACAATAATCAGCTACTGCATCTCGCACGCCTGAATTAGCTGAAACACCGCCACCTATTGCTATCTGTTTTAAACCTGTCTGTTTAACTGCCAAATCTAGTTTCTTCATTAATATCTCGATAATAGTACGTTGGAGAGATGCAGCCAAGTCTGCTTTATTCTCCTCGATAAAATTAGGATTAACCTTTAGGTTATCACGCAACGTATATAGAAAGGATGTTTTCAACCCACTAAAACTATAATCCAAATTAGCAATATTAGGTTTATTGAATTTGAAACGTGAACTATCACCCTCAGCCGCCAATCTATCTATATATGGACCACCTGGATAAGGTAACCCCATAACCTTGGCACATTTATCAAAAGCCTCACCTGCTGCATCGTCTATGGTTTGACCTAAAACATCCATTGACTCAGCTGAATTCACCTTAATAATCTGAGAATTTCCACCCGAAATCAATAAACATAAGTATGGAAATTCAGGAACTTCAACACCCTCTTCATCCTTGATAAAGTGTGAAAGGACATGACCATGCAGATGATTAACATCTAACAGAGGAATATCTAAAGCTAGAGCCAACCCCTTAGCAAAGGATGTTCCCACCAACAACGAACCCAACAAACCAGGTCCACGCGTAAATGCAATGGCACTAATATCCTCCTTGTTGATTCCTGCTTGGCGTATCGCCTCAGACACCACAGGTACTATATTTTGTTGATGCGCTCGTGATGCTAATTCAGGCACAACACCACCATATAATTCATGTACCTTTTGGCTAGCAATCACATTTGAGAGCAAGTTACAATCCTTAATTATTGCTGCTGATGTATCATCACATGATGATTCTATACCTAAAATTATTGCGCTCATTCTACCCTTAATTAGTTTTCGAGTGCAAAGTTACATGAACTTTTCCTAATTACCACAACCTCTATAATAAATAGAGTAAAAAAAATAACAATTCAGATTGATAATAACACCCAGATATGCAATAATGTTTAAGTTTATTATTAATTTTGTAATCTTAATGAGACTAATATATAAAATCATAAGCAATATTATAATGTCAGTAATTGTGCTAAGTATCGCAATTACTGCTATTTTATATATACTACTCTCAATACCATCTATACAGAATAGCATTAAGGAGAGGAGTGAACGTGAATTATCTGAATTGCTAGATGTCAAGCTAAATATCGAAAGTGTTTCTATATCTCCATTTAACAAAATAGAGCTTTATGATATCAATATCCCTGATACAAATGGTAACCATTTAGCTAGAATCAATAAATTAGGAGTTGGCATTAGTATCTATAATCTAATACGTTATGGACAACTGGTACTAACTTATGCTGAAATTATTGGATTAGATGCTAATATATATAAGCAGACACCAGATGCAGATTTAAATATCCAATTCATTATAGATGCTTTAAGCTCAAAAGATAAGGATAAAGATGATTCAAAGATTGAATTAAAGCTGTATAATATTGTAATCCGTCAAGGTAATATTAAATATGATGTTCTGTCTGAGCCTCGCACATACAAAAAATTTAACCCTAACCACATAAAGATAACTAACTTACGTGCTGATATATCTCTACCACACATCAAAAAGGATGATATCTATATACGTATCAACCGATTAGCTTTTAATGAAATTTCAGGTTTCAAGCTACGCAATTTAAAGCTACATACGACTATTACATCTGAACATATTAATATCGAGAAACTTATATTAGAACTACCCAATAGTGTAATTAACCCTGAACCCTTTAACACAAGTTATAGTAGCCTGAAGCTATTAAGTGGTGATGTAAATCAACTGCCTACTAACCTAACAATTAAAAATAGTTATATCACGCCATCCGATTTAGAGGCAATAGTACCAGCTTTTAAGGAGTTTAATGAGCCTATCTCAATTAATATAAAAACTAGCGGTGAACTAAAACAGATTGAGGTAAAATATCTTGCCCTACATACGATGGACAATTTATTTAACTTAAATATTACAGGGACAATATTTAACTCATTAGATAATAATAATCGAGCGATAAATATACCATATATCAGAGTTGATGCTGAACCATCTAAGGTAGCGATTTTAACATCCTATTTCTCCAATCTTACTCCTGACGCAAAGAATATTATAACCAACTGTGGATATATAAATTTTAATGGTTCAATGATTGGTGTGCTTCCTGACATCCATTTTATTGGAGATTTACGCACATCGTTAGGGGGAGTATCTTTAGATAGTAGTATAAAGATTGCTAAGGAGGATAATCAATTCTCAGGAATAGTCAAGACTGACAAATTCAATCTTGGACAACTAATCAACAAATCTAATATTATAGATGAACTAGCATGTGATATAGAACTAATAGTTCAACAAAAGGAGCGTATCCTCTCGGGTAGTATTAATGGTGATATTAATTACATCGACATCAATGGATATAGGTATAAAGATATTATCTCTAATGTTGTTATTGATGATAATAGCTATTCAGGAGAGGTAAATATACTTGATGACAACATTAGTTTAGATATTAAGGGGTTCGCATATTTAGCGGAGGAACAGTCTAAAATAGATTTGATAGCTAAGGGTAGATTTATTAATTTCGACATTCTTAATATAAGCCATAAATACCCTAAGCACCTACTCTCATTCGATTTAGATGCAACTATCACTGGTAATCAGATTGATAACTCAACAGGTAAACTAGCCATCGATAATATTCATTTTGTTGATCATAATAATAAAGGTATTAACATTAATAAAATTAAACTCACAACACAAAACGATACTATACCACAATTAATAACACTAGATTCAGATATGATTTCTGGTAAAATTACTGGTGAGTATGAATTTAGGAGTATAACTAAGGATTTCTTAAATGTACTTTCAGGAGCATTCCCCGAGGTAATCCATAAATACCCCGAAAGCAATTCTAAGCGAAGTAATATATTTAATTATAGTTTTACTATTCATAACAATAACCAATTAACTGATTTCTTCAACACTCCTATACGTTTTATACACCCAATCACTATTGATGGTGAATTTAATGATTCAATAGGAAATATAACACTCTGCCTAGATGCTCCATATATTACCCAAAAGGGGAAATTAGTTGAAAAGAGTAATCTTTCATTAATACTCAACAATGATAGCAACCTATATCAGATAAAAGGAACAACCCTTCTACATCGGAAAAAGGGTAACTTAACATTAAACCTAGATAACATAGCCCACAATAATAGAGTTAATAGTAATATTAATTGGGATATCGAGGATAAAAATCTATTTTGTGGAAATATCCAATTATCATCACTACTATCGACTAATGATAACAACGAAATTTGTAGTAAAATAGATATTAATCCATCAGAGCTAATTTTTAATGATACGATATGGAATATAAATCCAGCAACCATTGATATAAGCCCTAAATATATAAACCTATCAGGTATCAAGATTGATAGCCAAGACCAATTTGTAAAAATTAATGGCATAGTATCTGAAAACGATTCAGATAAACTAAATGTTGCTCTTCAAAATTTCAATCTTGACTATCTATTTAAAACACTCAACATTAGCAATGTCACATTTGGTGGAATTGCTACTGGTGAGATTAGTGCATCATCACTATTGGATGACTCACCAAAAATCACTACCCCTAAAATTGATGTTAAGAATTTATCATACAATGGAGCAATTCTAGGTGATGGAGTACTAAAAAGCACTCTCCGCACTGAAGATATGGGGATATTTATAGATGCTGATATAAAACAACCCAATGAGCTACATAGCTACGTTAGTGGTGTTGTATTCCCTACAAGGGATTCATTACGATTCGATTTTAACACCAATAAGGTTAATGTTGCATTCCTACAACCATTCTTACAGGTAGTTTCATCAGATATTAGAGGAGAAGCAACTGGTCAGCTAACTCTATTCGGAACGCTTCACAACGTTGACTTAGAGGGGGAATTATTTGCTGATAATTTTGACATCAAGATTGACTATCTGAATACATATTATAGTATGTCTGATTCATTAGTGATAAAGCCTGGAAATATCAGATTCGACAATATCACAATTAATGACAAATTTGGTAATAACGCTAAACTAAATGGAGAGGTTAATCACCGTTTCCTTAAAGATATAATATTTAACTTTGCCATTACTGAGGCTAATAACTTCCTTGCCTTTGACCTAACCCCTAAACTTAGCCCTGATTGGTATGGTACACTCTTTGGAAATGGGTCTGTTCTTATCGAGGGTGACCCTGAGAAGGTAAATATAAATGTAAATATGCTAACATCCTCAACTTCTAAATTTACCTTTGTATTATCTAACACATTAGCTGCTAATGACTATAACTTCTTAACCTTTACAGATAAGCGTAAAGAAGCGGCTGAGAAATTACGCAGAGATGCCCTACCAGATTTTATTGTCGAATTTAATGAACGTATAGAAAAAAATGCAAACTTAACCTCAGAACTTAATGTTGATATTCAAGTAGAGGTTGATCCACAAGCTCAAATGATATTAGTAATGGACCCTGATGCTGGTGACCATATTGATGCACAAGGTACAGGTAATTTACGCATAAATTATAACTCTCGGACTGACAATATAACAATGTTTGGAGCATACACCCTTAGCAAAGGGAATTACAGTTTCTCATTACAAGATATTATTATTAAGAACTTCGCGATTAAGGAGGGTAGCACACTTAGTTTTAATGGAGATCCTACCAATGCCCAAATGGATATTGATGCATATTACTCACTTACAGCTAACCTATCAGATTTGGATGAGAGTTTTAGTACAGATAGCGACTTGACACGCACCACTGTACCTGTTCATGCCATAATTGAGTTAAATGGGAATATCCAAGAACCTGGAATAACATTCGATTTAGACTTCCCTACCTTAGAACAAGATATATATCGTAAAGTAATGAGCATAGTCAATACCGAAGATATGATGAACCAACAGATTATATATCTATTGGCACTAAACCGTTTCTACACCCCTGACTATGCTAGTTCATCAACTAGTCGTAACGAACTAGCCTCTGTAGCATCCTCAACTATTTCATCACAGCTGAGTAATATGCTAGGTTCTATAAATGAAAACTTTAGCATTTCTCCAGACCTACGTACAGATGCTGGAGATTTCTCAGATATCGAAGTTGATGTTGCACTATCTAGTCAACTATTAAACAATAGGTTGCTATTAAATGGGAACTTCGGTTATCGTGATCAGAGTTTAAATAATTCTAGTAGTAACTTCATTGGTGATTTTGATGTTGAATACCTATTAACCAAATCTGGTAATCTACGTCTTAAAGCATATAATCACTATAACGAAAATAATTATTACCTAAACAACGCATTAAATACGCAAGGGGTAGGTATAATGGTTAAATATGAATTTGATAAAATATTTAATCGTAAAGAGCAGAACAGCCAAAGCAACGAACCTGTTAATACAGAGAGAACAGATTCAATAATAAAAAACAAATAACCATAAGATATGAAACGCATATTATTATTAGCAATCATCGCAACAATATCACTAACAACACTAGCTGGAGATATATACAAAGGGGAGCACACAGTCGGAGTACTTGCAGGTTATAATACCCGAACTGAATCAGCGGTAGCAGGAGCATTTTTCCAATACCGTTTTAGTAAATATATTCGCGTATCACCCGATTTCCAATATGCCTTTTCACATAATGGATTAAGCTCTTATGAGATTAATGGTAATATACATGTACCATTTACATTAGGCAGAATAGTTAATGTCTATCCTCTAGCAGGTGTCAGCTATCAAAGCCTTAAAATGGAAGCATTATCGGAGAATCGTTTCGGATTAAACCTGGGTGGTGGGGCTGGAGTTATGGCAACTAATACACTTAAACTATCACTTGAGGGTAAATACTCACTACTTAAAGATTACTCAAACGCAGCAATAACCCTATCAATAGGATATCTATTTTAACCACAGATGAGAAACAGCACACCTAAAATATCAGTATCTATACCTATATACAACTGTGAAAAGTATATATCTAAGTGTGCGCAATCGCTATTGGAACAGAGCTACCCTAATATCGAATATATATTTGTTGATGATGCTAGTGTAGATAATTCACTTACTATTCTAAATAGGGTGATAGAGCATTATCCTCAGCGTAAGGAGCAAATAAAGGTAATTTCTCTAGCAGTTAATGGCGGTTCATCACATGCACGCACCATAGGGCTTGATAATATGACAGGTGAATATTTTATATTTTGTGATGCTGATGATTGGGTAGAACCAGATGCATATGCTCAAATGATGGAGCTAATGCAACGTAACAACTCAGATATAGTATGTACTCCATTCTATATTGATAAAGAGGGTAAAACTACACCTCAATTATTCAATACAGATAGGTTTATAGGGTTGAATAATATCCCAATAGACACATTATATTTCTCACTTTGCAATAAATTAATACGACGTTCATTAATAATTGAACATAAGATAAAACCACTTGAGGGGGTAAACTGCTGGGAAGACCTATCCATGGTAGCTAAACTATATGCATTAACTAATCATATAACCATACATGACACGCCATTTTATCATTACAATAAACAGGAGAGTAACACATTAACAGGTAGCAACCACAAGCGCATACTTGATGATCATCTAATTTGCACAGACCAATTAATCGAATGGTTCAGCGCAAATGGTCTAGATAAGAATTACGACCAATTTCTAAACACTCTTAAATTCACTGCCAAGATTAAAATGTTACGCGGCACACCACGTGAATATCGTCGTTGGCGCGAAACATATCCTGAAACTAACCGAGGAATACTTAGCCGTTACCCACATATACCGCTATCATATCGCATACTATTCTATATAGTAGCCATCAACTCTACACCATAATAGTAAAGGATAGCCCACGCCACAAAGCGCGCACCCTTACCAATAAACATATAGATAGCAGTTTTCTTGAACGATGTTTTATAAAAACCTAGCGCAATAGCCAACACGTCACCTACCACAGGCAACCATGACATCAGTGCTAATGCAGCTCCATACCTATCTACCCTAGCCTTTTGTTTAATCAGTGTTTCCTCCTTGACTTTAAAATAACGTTCCAACCACTCCCATTTACCTATATAGCCTAGATAATAGGATGTTAATCCCCCTATCCAATTACCCACTGTTGCTACTGTAACAGCAGTTACAGCATCCCCTCCAGCAGCTAATAGAGCCACCAACATAACATCTGAGCTAAATGGTATTACCGTTGCAGCCAGAAAAGCTCCAATAAACAACCCTACATAACCATACTCAATTAACCACTCCATACTAGAAAGCTATATTTAAACGAACATTTATTTGACGACCTGTCAAATAGTTAGGTACAGCATACTGATTATCATTAACATCTGTCACCCAATAATAACTACTAACATTAGAGATATCTAAAAGGTTGAAAAGATCCACCCCTAACCAAATACTCTTAAAGTTACTAAAGAAGCCACTTCCTGTATTCACACTACTAGGCTCATCACCACCCACCAAACAATATGAAACACCTATATCCACACGTTTATACGATGGTGTGCGGAAATACCCTTCATCTCTAGTAGTATTAGGAGCTGTTACAGGCATACCATCAGAAAGCACCCCTTTCAAGCTAAACTTCATACGAGGGAATTTAGGGAAATAATCTTGAAAGAAAACCGCAAGGTTATATCTCTGATCAGTAGCTCGTGGCACTTTAACCCCATTTAACTCCTCCTGAGTTTTCATTAGAGATAGACTTATCCATGAATCTGTTCCAGGCACAAATTGCCCGAACAGTTTAAAGTCAACTCCTGCAATATATCCTTGTGAGTCATTATAGCCAGAGTAAACAATCTTCAAATTATCAATCTCATAAGAGATTAAGTTATCTAAATTCTTATAATAAATCTCTGTTGATACCTTAAATGGACGATTCATAGCACGAAAAGTATAATCACCACCTAAAATCAGTTGAATACTACGTTGAGACTTAATATCGTCATTTAATTCGATTTGAGTATTACCATCTTCATCAACAGTTGACACACGGTACTCCTTATAAAATGGAGATTGATAATAGATACCGCTAGCTAATCTAAATGAGAACTGTTCATTAGCAGCAGGAACAAAACCAAGACTAACACGTGGACTTAACAGAAACTCATTATTAAAAGAGTAATATGAAGCTCTTACCCCACCATTAATGACATATAAGCCACTACTATGTTGCGCCTTATAACTATCCTGTGCGTATAGTGCAAATCGTGCCGAGTTTAACTCTTGATTAGAGTTTAGATTATAAACCACATTAACACCATTACCTGTGTGTGGCAATGAGTAACCTGCTGAATCTCGCCACTCCCACTCACGCGCATTCTCATATATATACTCGCTTTGCAGTGTTGCACCATATTCAACGGTATGTTTATTGATTGTTGTAGCCCCCTTAACTGACATAGCCATCACACTAGCTTTAAGTCTATTTCTAGCATGTTCATGATATTTACCTACACCTAGTTCACCACCAGTGGTTGCATCTGCGCCATCATCTGAGTATGATGAAGAGCCAGCCTCGTCCAACCAATACTCACCAGCAATATCATAAGTAACTAACTCATTAGTCAGATACCCTGATGCAAGAAATTGCAACCAACTTTTATCATTTACCTTATAATCTAGAGATAACGCACCGAAATATGTTTCAAATCTATCCGCCTCCTCACCATCAAAATAGACTGTAAACTGTTTAGCATTAGTCATTGTCCCAAAACTAGTTTCTCTATCCTGCGGAACAAAACTATAATTATTTACCGCGATATTTCCTAAGAAGGATATATCTAATTTTTTATTAACAGAATAACGCATAATGGTCTGATAGTCGAAATATTCAGGATCATACTCCCCCTTAGTTTCTAATGTACTCAATAGTGAAGTATTACGTTTATAACGTACTCCATGCAATTGTGAGAAATTTTTACTACTCTGCCCAAACGACACACTACCACCCATTAGACTAGCTGAGAGAGAACCCTCCAACTTCTCAGGATCGCGATAAGTAATATCCAAAACTGATGACATTTTATCCCCATATTCTGACGAAAAACCACCAGTCGAGAAAGCTACCTGCCCTACCATATCGGGATTAATAATACTCAACCCCTCCTGCTGACCTGAGCTAATCAACAAAGGTCTATAAACCTCAATACCATTGATATAAACACTATTTTCATCATAAGAACCTCCACGCACCATATATTGTGAACTCATCTCATTCTTTGAGCTGACTCCACCCATAGTAGTTAGCATCGCTTCAATACTACCACCCGAAGCATCAGGAGTAAGTTTAGCAATATTTGCATCTATCAGTGACATTGCTGAGGTTTGTTTCTTATACTCCACGACCTCTAGTTCTGTTAATGCGCGAGATGAATTATACATCCTAACATTTAGGTTAATATCCCCCCTAGCATCAATATATTGACGTGTAATATTACTATATCCTAAACAACTAAACTCTATTATGGTACTATCATTAGCTGCTTTAGGGATATTAAGTGAATACAGTCCCTTTAAATCGGTCATAGTACCCAGTGAAGTACCCTTCACACGCACTATTGCCAATTCAATAGGTTCATCATTCTGATTAGTTACTCTACCAGATAACTTAATCTGTCCACGCGTAGGCAGTATAGTTAAAACAGTTACAAATAGAGTTACTAGTATATATTTATATAAATTCATTTGCCAATTATATCATCCTTGTAATATTAATAACGATAAATCAGCAACAAAATTATAGCTAGACCCTATTTTATCATAAAAAAGGATTTTCTTTAACCCTTATAGAGTGCGTGCCATAGTGGCTCGTCTGGCAGTGGAGCAGTCAGATCTATCTCTTCGCCAGATACTGGATGTATGAATTGTACACGTCGTGACAATAGTGATATACCACCATTAGGGTTACTACGTTGTGAACCATATTTCAAATCCCCCTTTATAGGAGATCCTATTGTTGATAGTTGTACACGTATCTGATGTTTGCGCCCTGTTAATAGGCGTATCTCAAGGAGTGAATAATTCTCGCCACGTGATAATGTTTTATACTCTAAGATAGCTTTTTGTGAACCTTTAATCTCCTTTAGCGATGCGTATGATTTATTATTACGTTCAACCGAAGTTATATAATGCGTAAGGGTATCAGCCGCCTTTACTGGTTGTTTCTTAACTATTGCCCAATAAGTTTTCTTGACATCCCCATTACGGAACATCTCATTCATGCGTGTTAAGGCTTTGCTAGTCTTGGCAAAAATCACCAAACCAGCAACTGGACGATCCAACCGATGAACTACTCCACAAAAAACATTTCCTGGTTTAGAGTACTTATCTTTCAACCAACGTTTCATGGTTTCAACCAATGGCTCATCACCTGTTTTATCCCCTTGTACTATCTCACCAACTGCTTTATTGACAATTAATAAGTGATTATCTTCATAAACTACCTCCATAATTGATACAAAGGTATATATTTTTTGTTTAATTACATAAAATCATTATATTTGAAGAATAAATATTAACCACTATGAAAGATTTTATTATTAGCATTACCAATGCTGCACGAAAGTTTAATCCGCTAGATTATGCCATCTTTAAGATTTACCTAATATCAATAGGTATAATTTTAGGAGCTTACCTAAGTAGTTTTTTTATCAAAATCATCACTGTGATGTGGACAATTGTCCTAATTACGTGTGTTTATGTAATGTTTCAGCTACTTAGATATACAATTAAAAATAACAAAGGGGAGTAAAAAAAGAATAGCATAAAGTTAAAACTTTATGCTATATCCTCTTGGTGGCGGGAGCCAGACTCGAACTGACGACCTTTGGGTTATGAGCCCAACGAGCTACCACTGCTCCATCCCGCGATGTTTATGGGTGCAAAGGTATGA
>JAWXTT010000051.1:0-13696 GCA_044433325.1 Bacteroidales bacterium | reverse complement strand
AACTGTTTCATCAATCTTTAAGCGATATTTTGGCTACTTTTTCACCTTTTTATCTTCACATAGCCCGCTATGCTCAGATAAAGGCGGTAAAAAATTAGCTCAAAATCTCATCTTAAATATTGATAAATCAGTTTTTAGAACTCCCCTAAAAAATAGATACCTAAATATATCTGTCGAAAAAGAAAATGTTACCAGTAATGTTACCAGCAATGTTACCAGTGAAAACGCCGATGATATAACACTTAGACAACTAAGAATAGTTAAGTCTATGTCTGAGAATAGGATGATTTCAATCGCTCAACTGTCTGGAATAATGGATGTTACAAAAATAACAATAAACCGTGATATAAAATTATTGAAGGAGAAAGGATATATTAATCGTGTTGGGGATAACAATGATGGCTATTGGGCTGTTCTCAAAAATGTTACCAGCTAATAGGGTTGTTTTTACTTTAACTTTAGTGCAAAATATAAACTTAAATACATATATGAAAAAACGCATTTTTCTATTAACAATGTTTCTAGCAGTCAGTATGCTAGCTAAATCTGAGAATTGGATTAGAGTAAACCAGATGGGTTATCTGGAGGATGATATAAAGGTGGCAGTGCTACTTATGGAGAAGAGAGCTCCTATTACTGAATTTACAGTGGTTAACTGTAAAACAGGTAAAGAGGTTAAGCTAACTACTATACGTAATGTGGTTGAGCAAGACCCTTTTGAATTAACAGCTCGTCTAGATTTTTCTGAAATTACTAAAAAGGGTAGCTATGTTATTAAAGCTAATGGGGCTAGTTCTGTTGAGTTTAAAATTGGTAATGATTCTTATGCTGGTGCGCAGGAGTATCCATTGCGTTATATGCGTCAACAGCGTTGTGGCTATAACCCATTCCTTGGCAAGCATTGCCACTTGGATGATGGTATTATAGTTTTGGATGGTCAGCGTGGTGGTGAGAAAGTTGATGTTGTAGGTGGTTGGCATGACGCTTCAGATTACTTGCAATATGTAACAACGTCAGCTAATGCTACTTATCAAATGCTTTTTGCGTATCAAGAGAATCCTGATATTTTTGAAGATAACTATAATGCGGCTGGTGAAAAGGGTGCTAATGGTATAGCTGATATCCTAGACGAGGCTAAATGGGGGCTTGACTGGTTGGTTAAGATGAACCCTGATAAAGACACTTTCTTTAATCAGATTGCTGATGATCGTGACCACCGCATGGCGGTATTGCCATGTGATGATTTAGTTGATTATGGTTGGGGCGAGGGTGAAGAGCGTCCTGTCTATCCATGTTGTGGTGAGCCTTATGGCTTGCGTGGAAACCTTAATGATAGTAAGGGTTTATCATCAACGGTTGGTAAATATGCATCGACATTCTCACTAGGAGCTGATTTATTTGAAACGATAGATGCTGAGTATGCTGAGATGTTACGCGTTAAGGCTACTGATGCTTATAAGGTGGGGGTTGCTAACCCTGGAGCGTGCCAAACAGCACCATGTGTTTCACCATACTACTATGAAGAGGATAACTGGAGTGACGATATGCAATTAGCGGCAGCACAACTATACAAATCAACTGGCGATAAGGATTATCTACAACAAGCGATAGACTATGGTCGCTTAGAGCCTGTAACGCCATGGATGGGAGCAGACTCAGCACATCACTATCAATGGTATCCATTTGTAAATATTGGTCATTACCTGCTTACAGTTCAGGAGAACGAGCGTGTCCGTAACGAGTTTATACGCAATATGCGCTCAGGTTTGCAACGTGTGGCTGATCATGCTGAGGGTAACGCCTTTATGAATGGTATTCCATTTATTTGGTGTTCAAATAACCTTACTGTTGCATTTGTTACACAAGCTATGCTATATCGTGAGATTACGGGTGATACTCAATTCCAAGAGATAGAGACTGCTATGCGTGACTGGCTATTTGGAGTTAACCCTTGGGGTAAATGTATGATAGTTGGGTTACCTGAGGATGGTGATTATCCTAAAGATCCACACTCAGCATTTACCAACCTTAATGGCTACCGTGTTGATGGTGGTATTGTGGATGGTCCTGTTTATACTAATATCTTTAATTCACTGCGTGGTATCTATCTACGTAATGATGATAAATATGCTAAGTTCCAAAGCAATACAGTAGTCTATCATGATGATTATTGTGATTACTCAACTAATGAACCTACTATGGATGGTACAGCATCTACAACATATTTCCTAGCGAAACTAGCATCAGCTGCAAAGAGAAAATAATGGTGGACTTTGAGCAGATAAAGGGGTATTTGGATGCTGAGGCACGCAGGATTAATAGTGTTGATTTCATCGCTAATGATCCAGTGCAATTCCCACGTCGATATGAGCAGTTACAGGATATAGAGATTGTGTCACTGCTCTCAGCCTCGATAGCATGGGGAAACCGTAAGATGATATGCAACAACTGTGATAAGATGTTGCGCCTGATGAATAATCAACCATATCATTATGTGATGGAGAGAGGGTATGAGGAGCTGGTGGATATGAATATCCATCGCACATTCTTTGCTCGTGATTTCATATATTATCTGCGTGGATTACATCGTATCTATGCAGCTTATGGCTCATTACATGATTTTGCCGCAAGTCGCGGTGTAGGTGAATCTGCTACTCCATCATGGTCGTTGGTTGAGGCTATGCAGCAGGAGTTTTCAGCCGCTAATGATGGCGGAACAAACTCACAATGCTTACCTACTAAGCTAGAGAATACCGCACTGAAACGTATAAATATGGCTCTGCGCTGGTTGGTGCGTGACGATGGAATAGTTGATATGGGTGTATGGAGTGTAATTAAGCCCTCACAGCTATTTATCCCACTAGATGTTCATGTAGGTAACACAGCACGTGGCTTAGGCTTGATAACACGCAAAGCCAATGATAAACGCACAGTCATAGAACTAACCGAGAAGCTCCGCCAAATGAACCCCAACGACCCAATACTATATGACTACGCCCTATTTGGTCTAGGGATAGAGGGGATTAATAAATAAAATACCATATATAGCTACTTATTGGTGGAAATTATAGTTAAATAGCTATATATGGTGTGTTTTATTGTGATTGGTATTGTGCTAGTGACTTTTGTAATTCCTCGATGATTGTAGCTTTTAGCTCTGGAGGTGATAGAACTTCTATATTTGAGCCATGCGATAGTAGCTCTTGAACAAAGTCGTAAGTTATTAGCAATTTGTAATAGAATAGTGAGTAGTTGTCATGCACTGTTTCGCTCTGTGATGCGTGCAAGGGCAATGCACGTAGATATTTAGCTTGGCTATTGTTGGTGCGGATAATAATCTCCTTAGCTTCGCCACGTGTGTGGATTATCCCGAAACAATCTTTAAAGAAACTATTAGCATCTAAACCTTCTGGGAATTTGAATTCATCGGGTAGTATTGTTAACTCCTCGATGCGGTCTAATCCATAGGTTTTAATGATATTATCCTTAACATTACGCCCAATCAGATACCAGCGTTGTTTAAAGATACGCACAAAATATGGTTCAACAATTAGATTAGTAGATACTCCCACACGGTTAAATGCACGATGTGAGAATCGGATACGTACACCGCGTTTTATCGCTTCTATTATGGTAGGTAGATGTTCACGTGCTGATGGGACATACTCCAGAACTATTCTGGAGGCTATCTCTTGTGAATTACTCAACATTCCACTTAACGATGCTGAGTCAATTAGCCAATTGCGTAGGCTATTGTTATTGTTATCACCATCCCCTTCGATGTAATATTCAAAGGTTGATGAATCGTAGTTAATGCTAATATCAAAGGTATCAGATATCCCCTCACGGTAGCTGTAAAAAGTGCGCCTAGGCAATGGCTTACCATCTGAGACGTTTGATTTAAGCCATAATCTATTCAGCTCGTCACGGGTTATTCGCCCGTAACGCTGAATAGTATCTATAATCCATATATATTTGGATATTTGCCCTTTTGACATTGTTTAAAACTCCGCTTATCCCTTTTTAGAGAAAATTGCTGCACCTAGGGCAGTGATTATCGCATTAAGGATTAATAGCTCAAAACTAACTACATAACCGAAATAAGCAAATAAACCTTTTTGAATAAAGAAACAAAGTATTGGCGAAGCAATACAGATATATGGCATTGCTCCATCCATAACTTTACGTTTGCTAAACATACCAAATGCGAACATACCTAAGATAGGACCATATGTGTAACTAGCTAATGTGTAAACTGCACTAATAGCATCTTCGTTATTCAATACATAGAACACATAGATAACAGCACCCATACATGCTGACATCCCTAGGTGAACCATGCGACGTGTTTTAGTCAATTTTTTCTCATCACCCTTAGTGTCAACATTAAGGATATCAACTGTAAATGAAGTTGTCAAAGAAGTTAAGGCTGAACCAGCAGCTGAGTAAGCCGCTGCGATAAGACCTACGATAAATACTACACCTAAGATAGCTGGCATAGAAGGGTCAGTAGCTATTTGTGCAAATAATTCATCACTCTTAGCAGGGAACTCCATACCTGAAAAATCAGTATAAAGGATAAGAACAGTACCTAAGACTAGGAATAGACCATTAACGAAGAATTGCATTGTACCACTAACCATCATATTTTTTTGTGACTCCTTATAATTCTTACAAGCTAGTGTACGTTGCATCATATCTTGGTCAAGACCGACAGTCGCTATTACCATAAAGATACCTGCAAGGAATTGTTTCCAGAAATATGTACCCTCTTTAGGGTCATCAAAATAGAACATATGGAATGTATCATGTGAAGTAACATTACTTACTAAATCACCAAATCCATAATGCATATTTTTAGAAACAAAGAATATACTTAACCCTACTGATAGTAATAAACAGAACGATTTCAATAGGTCAGTATATATAATAGTTTTAACACCACCTTGAGCAGTATATAACCATATCAATAGAATAGTGATAACAATATTCAAGATAAATGGAATACCTAGAGGACCAAATACTAAACCTTGAAGAACCACACAAACCACGAAGAAGCGTACCGATGCACCTAACATCTTAGAGATAAAGAAGAACCATGCACCACTCTTATAAGATTTCATCCCAAAACGTTGTTCCAAATAACCATAGATAGAAACCAGATTACGTTTGTAGAACAATGGAACTAACACGAATGCGATAATAAAATATCCCACGACAAATCCTAGACAAAGTTGTAGATAAGAGAAACCCTTAGCCATAACCATACCAGGAACAGAAACGAATGTAACACCTGAAATTGCTGCTCCCACCATAGCAATCGCTGCTAAGTACCATGGGGTTTTACGTGCTCCACCTAGAGCATCAGCACTGCTACTATTGCGACTAGCAAAGTAAGATATTACAAATAATAAACAGAAGTAGCCAATAATTGTGGCCATTACTACCATTGGAGTCATAATTTTAAATGTATTTAGATTGTGTATTAATATCTATTTTATTCAGCGTAAAGCAGGTATGGTTTACGCTCTTCAGTGAATTTAGCTACATCATCTTTCCAAGTAGCTTCAATTTCAGCTGCACTCTTACCATTTTTAATCATTTTACGTATCTCACCATTACCTATAAGTAGTTCAAAAAATGAACGGAAGAAATGATCATCAAGATTCAAATTATTGTAAGCATCAATCACATATTCCATATTGATACCACGTGTAATAATATCTTCATCCTCTAAACATGTTAAATCCACACCGTAACAAGTCTTATCCAATTGAGGTGGAAACTTAGCACCAGAAATAGAGCGAGGTGTAAATGAAAAATCATAACCTAACATATTAGGATGTCCATACACTTGGAATGGCTTATCAGTACCACGACCTAAGCTAACAGGAGTAGCCTCGAAATAACAAGTTGATGGATATAGATAGATAGACTTCATATTAGGAAGATTAGGAGATGGTGCGATAGGCAACTCATAACGTGTTTGGTGAGTATAATTTTTACACTTAATCACTGTTAAGTCTGCCTTTTTGCCATCAACTAGCCAACCTTTCTCATTAGCCATATAGGCAATCTCACCCATAGTTAAGCTATGAACAACAGGGATAGGCAATCCACCAACACCAGATTTATATTTTTTCATATCTAGGATAGGACCATCCACATACATACCATTAGGGTTAGGGCGGTCTAGGACTATTACACTCTTGTCATGAAGTATTGATGCATCTATAAGATTAATCATAGTGATATAATAAGTGTAGAAACGTAAGCCCACATCTTGAATATCAACCACTAAAACATCAAAATTATCCATAGTCTTTTGAGCAGGCATTTTAGTATCACCATCATAAAGTGATGCAATAGGGATACCTGTTTTAGAGTCAACACCACTAGAAACATGTTCGCCAGCATCAGCATCACCACGGAATCCATGTTCAGGTGAGAATATGGTCGTTACCTCTACCCCCTTTTCAAGCATTATATCCAATGTATGTTTATCCCCTACCATACCTGTATGGTTAGATAGGATTGCTACTTTTTCACCCTTTAACAGTGGTATATACTCATCAGTAGATGCTGCACCTACAATAACATCACTAGCATTAGCACTCAATGTAGCTACTATTAGCAGCGATAATGCAAAAAGTCTTTTAAATATTTTCATGTGTATAACTATATAAATTCTAGTTTACAAAGATATATAAAACCCAATCAGTAAGCTAATAGAGGTAATTAATATTTGTTAAAGATATTTTGGAAAATGTAGCGTTAGATCTGCCCACCCCACGCTATCAGCGACCCATGCGAGGTAATTAGGTTTTTATCGCCTGTGTATATTGCGTAGCATTGGTCGGGAGTTGCTCCTGATAGTTTACTCCATTTGCTGATACCTTTGAAGAAATTGGGTGAAAATGTTGCTCCTGATTTTATCTCATAAGCTAACTGTTTACCATTAATGGTATGTAATAAATCTATCTCATTGCCTGTACTATCACGCCAGAATGTTAGTGTTGGTTCAACTCCGTTGTTATATCCTCTCTTGATAAACTCATTAATAACTAAGTTTTCAAATAGTACGCCACGCAGAAAATGTATTGCTATCTGCTCCGCATTTTGTATATCTAGCAATGAACACGCTAACCCTGTATCGTAAAAATATAGCTTAGGGGTTTTTACTAACCTTTTAGCGTAATTATTATGGTCTGGTTTTAGAGTATAACATATATATGATGCCTCTAAAATAGATAGCCAATTATTAGCTGATGTAACAGATATACCACACTCATTAGCTAGTGATGATAGGTTAAGTAACTGCCCAATGCGTCCTGCACAAAGTTTTAGGAACTTTATAAACTTGCTTAAATCACCAATATTACGCATTAAGCGCAAATCACGCTCAACGTAGGTTTGAATATAGAATGGGTAGTAATCAGCAGGATTTATCCCCTTATCATAAATACGTGGGTAGCCTCCATAGTAAATCTCTCTATTTATATCTGAGGGGAGAATATCTCCACCTTTCATTTCAGCATGTGAGAATGGCAATAGTTTAAGTATAGCTGTACGCCCTGCCAACGATTGATTGATGCTCTCCATTAGTTGAAAGTTATGTGAACCTGCTAACAGATACATCCCTTCACGATTTACGCTATCAGTGTGCGTTTGTAGGTATGAAAATAGTGATGGTACGCGTTGCACCTCATCTATAATAGTTTTATCGGGATATGTTTGAAGAAAACCACGAGGGTCATCACTAGCGAATAACCTCATATCAGGGTCTTCTAATGATATATATTGGTATTCTGGAAAGGAATTTCTAAGCAAAGTTGATTTCCCTGACTGTCTAGGACCTGTTAAGGTAACAATAGGATATTTAGTTGCCAACTCTAATAATCTGTTTTTTAACGCTCTATCTATCATAATATATCATTTCTTGCAAATTTAAACTTAAAAAGTGAATTTGCAAAGTTTTTATGCAAATTAAAATTTTTCTTATTTTGAATTTTGTTTTTCGCAAATATATTATATATTTGCGAAAATTATTTGTTGAAAATAAGATGCAAAGTGTTGAAAATAAGATATTAGAAAGTATGAAAAATGCGGAAGGGGTAAGTTGTTATTTCCTTCTGATTTTATGCGCTATCGTGAGCCAAAATCGGTACAATTTGTCAATATTTATTTCGTATAAATTTAATTTTTGAAAGTGAATTTGCTTGGATTTTAGGGGTGTTTATCTTTGTGGTGTTATTTTGGGGGTACTGTTTTCCGTTCTCCATTAAAATGTGTATCTTTGTTTTGTGATAATTAATTGCTGGGTGTGTTGGTGATTTTACTAGGGGTGTCATCTTGAAAGTTAACGCTAAATGTGTCATCCTAAAAGCTAACACCAGACGTGTCATCCTGAATCAATAATATATACTATTGTCATGACAAAAGAGGATTGTTAACATGACAAGTAAGTAATTAATTATTACAGAAGAAAAGAATACTAGATTAATGGGGGTGCAGCCTACTGCACTGATATATGGCTAAAGAATTTGTACAGACTCCGTTGATGAAACAGTATGTTGAGATGAAGGGTAAGCACCCTGACGCTATACTGTTGTTCCGTGTTGGTGATTTCTATGAAACATTCTCAGAGGATGCTATTTCGGCATCGGAGATTTTGGGGATTACCTTGACGCGTCGTGCTAATGGCTCGGCTCAGTATGTTGAGTTGGCTGGTTTTCCGCACCATTCGTTAGATACTTATCTTCCTAAATTGGTGCGTGCAGGTAAGCGTGTAGCTATCTGTGAACAGCTTGAAGATCCTAAGCTGACTAAAAAACTAGTTAAGCGCGGAATTACTGAATTGGTTACCCCAGGGGTGTCTATCAATGATAATATTCTTAATCATAAGGAGAATAATTTCCTTGCGGCTATCCATCGTTGTAAGTCGGTATGTGGTTTGTCACTATTGGATATTAGCACTGGTGAGTATCTGACGGCTGAGGGTACGGCTGATTATATTGATAAGTTATTGACTAACTTCTCACCTAAAGAGGTGCTAGTGGAGCGTGGCAAGCGTAAGGAGTGTGAGGAGTTGTTTACTGCTCGTTACTTATACTTTGAGCTAGAGGATTGGATTTTTACTGAAACGGCGGCTAATGATAGGTTGTTGAAACATTTCGAGACTAAAAATTTAAAGGGTTTCGGCATTGATAAGATGAACTCAGCAATCGTCGCTTCAGGGGCTATTCTTCACTATCTGGATATTACTAAACATACGCATATTGGGCATATCTCATCAATCGCACGGATTGAACAGGATAGCTATGTGCGATTAGATAAATTTACCATTCGTAACCTTGAGCTTTTAGACTCAATGAATGAGAATGGCAAGGGGTTACTTTCAGTTATTGATCGCACCCTTTCACCTATGGGTTCACGTCTGTTGCGTCGTTGGATTCTTTTCCCATTGAAGAGTGTGGAGCGGATTAATAAACGCCTTGATGTAGTGCAATATCTATGCAAAGATACGACTGCACGTGATGAGCTAAAGGAGCAGCTGGAGCGTATAGGTGACCTAGAACGTCTGATTTCAAAGGTGGCTGTTGGGCGTATTACTCCGCGTGAGGTGGTGCAGCTGAACCAATCGTTATCAACCATTGAGCCTATCAAGGCTATTTGTGAGAGGGCTGATAATGAAACGATGCGCAATATTGGGGTTCAGCTAAATAGTTGTGAACTGTTGCGTGCGCGTATCGAGCGTGAGATTAAAGCTGATGCTCCTGCGCTAATAGCTCGTGGCGGTATCATCTGTAATGGCATCAATAGTGAATTGGATCAGTTGCGTAGCATAGCTTATGCAGGCAAGGATTACTTGATGAAGATTCAGCAACGTGAGATTGAACGCACAGGTATCACAAGCCTAAAAATCAGCTACAATAATGTATTTGGGTACTACATCGAGGTGCGAAATACTCATAAAGATAAAGTGCCAACTGAATGGATACGTAAACAAACGCTAGTAAGCGCGGAACGTTACGTTACCCACGAGCTAAAGGAGTATGAGGAGAAGATAATCGGAGCTGAGGAGAAGATACAGACACTAGAGGTGCGACTATTTAATGAACTAGTAGCTGTGATTGCTGAGTATATACAATCTATTCAGTTAAATTCGGCTCTTGTGGGTCGTTTAGATTGCCTTAGCTCATTTACACGTGTTTCACTGGAAAATAAATATAATCCACCCGTTGTTAATGACTCATTAACCATAGATATTATTCAGGGTCGCCACCCTGTTATTGAGAAACAGTTACCCGTTGGTGAGGAATATATATCTAATAATCTAATGTTAAGCAATGACAAACAGCAGATTATTATGATTACAGGCCCTAATATGGCTGGTAAATCGGCACTATTGCGTCAGACTGCTATTATAGTGTTGATGGCACAAATTGGGTGTTTCGTTCCTGCTGAGAGTGCTACTATTGGTATTGTGGATAAGATATTTACACGTGTTGGGGCTAGTGATAATATATCACTAGGAGAATCAACATTTATGGTGGAGATGAACGAGGCTGCCTCGATACTTAATAATGTTAGTGAACGTAGCTTAATACTATTTGATGAATTAGGGCGTGGCACTAGCACCTATGATGGTATCTCTATAGCGTGGTCTATCGTGGAGTATCTGCATGAACATACTAAGAGTAGAGCTAAAACGCTATTCGCAACGCATTACCATGAGCTTAACGAGATGGAGCGCAGATTTAACCGAATTGTTAACTTTAATGTGTCGGTTAAGGATATTGGTGGAAAGGTTGTATTCTTGCGTAAGCTAGTCAAGGGGGGTAGCGAACATAGTTTCGGTATTCATGTGGCTAAGATAGCAGGTATGCCACCATCTATTGTTGAGCGTGCTTATCAGGTGCTGAAACAGTTAGAGGAGAATAACCGCCAAGATGGGGGAAATGGTACAGCAATTGCCGCTAAGGGGTTGGATGATATTGCAACCTCACGTAGTGGTATGCAATTGTCATTCTTTCAGTTGGATGACCCAGTACTTTCACAAGTAAGGGATGAGATTATAGGTATAGATATCAACAACCTAACACCAATGGATGCCCTAAACAAGTTAAATGAAATCAAAAAAATTATCACTGGTAAATGAAAAGAGCAGATTTTGAGATAATGTCACCCGTAGGTTCTTATGAATCACTAACAGGAGCAATCCAAGGGGGTGCTGATGCAATATATTTTGGGGTTGAGGGGTTAAATATGCGCTCTCGTTCCTCAAATAATTTCACTTTAGAGGATTTACACAATATCGCATCGATATGTAAAGAGAATGGGTTGAAGAGCTACCTAACAGTCAATACCGTTATCTATAACGAAGATATTGAAACTATGCACCAAGTAATCCTAGCCGCTAAGGAGGCTGGTATTACAGCAATAATTGCATCGGATATGGCTGCTATTATCTATGCGCGTAGCGTAGGGGTACAGGTTCATATCTCAACACAGTTGAATATCTCTAATATCGAGGCTGTACGTTTCTATGCTCAGTACGCTGATGTAGTGGTATTAGCCCGTGAGCTAAATATGGAGCAGGTTAGCGAAATTGCGGAGGCAATCAAACGTGATGATATTCGTGGTCCTTATGGTGAGTTGGTTAAGATTGAGATGTTCTGTCACGGAGCGTTATGTATGGCAGTTTCGGGCAAATGTTATTTGAGCCTGCATGAGATGAATCGCTCTGCTAATCGTGGTGCTTGCGTTCAGATTTGCCGTCGTGGATACTCGGTAAAAGACCAAGAAACAGGTGCTGAATTAGATATTGAGAATAAATATATTATGTCACCAAAGGATTTGAAAACCATTCATTTCCTTAATAAGATGATTGATGCAGGGGTATCGGTCTTTAAGATTGAGGGTCGTGCGCGTGGTGCTGAATATGTACGCCTAACAGCCAGCTGCTATAACGAGGCTATCAATGCAGTTATCGAAAATCGTTTCTCAGATGAACTAATTGAGCATTTAGATGCTGAACTAGTCAAAGTCTTTAATCGCGGCTTCTGGGATGGTTACTACCTAGGGCAACGTCTAGGTGAGTGGACTTCAAAATATGGTTCATCAGCTACCAAGATTAAAGTTTATCTGGCTAAAGGTATTCGCTACTTTGCCAATATCTCAGTTGCTGAGTTTCAGATGGAGGCAGGTGAGCTAAATGTTGGTGATGAAGTATTGATTACAGGACCTACAACAGGAGCAGTTACTACCACTATCGAGGAGATACGTGTTGACCTAAAACCTGTTGAGAAAACCATCAAAGGTGAACGTTTTTCAATTAAGTTGGCTGACAAGATTCGCCCTAGCGATAAGCTATTTATATGGAGTGATGCAGATAAGCTAAAAAAGTAATGGATAGGATTATCGAGGAAACCGCTGATGGTTCAGCAACCATTTATATCCCTGCGATGGATGAACATTACCACTCAGTTAAGGGTGCGTTGGCTGAGAGCGAGCATATTTTCCGCGATTCAGCCCTACTACACCACCCTAATGAGCATTTACGAGTCTTTGAGGTAGGTTTCGGCACAGGACTGAACTGTGTAGTTACCGCTATGACTGGGGGTAAGTGTGTTGATTATTTCACTGTTGAACGTTATCCACTAAGCAAGGATATTTTAAACGCTTTGAGATATGAACAACTGTTAGGCACAAAGGGGGCAGAGCTATTCCACGCCATTCATACAGCTCAATGGGAGCGTGAGGTTGCGATAACTGATAGTTTCCATCTAAATAAATTAGAAACAGATTTTACAGCTGATAGCTACACTATGCCAGAGGGGATAGATATAGTCTATTTTGATGCTTTCGCCCCAGAGAAACAACCTGAAATGTGGAGCGAGGCAATCTTCCACAAATTATACAACGCCATGTCACCCAACGCCATACTAACCACCTATTGCGCCAAAGGTGAGATACGTCGCCGCCTACAATCAATAGGATTCACCGTAGAACGCATAGCAGGACCAGTAGGCGGAAAACGCGAAATACTCCGCGCCACTAAACTCCCAAAATAAAAAGAGAGCTTGAATTACAGTTTCCTGTAGTTCAAGCTCCTCATAAAGACTAGATTATATTAAGATTAATATCCTGGGTTTTGTTGTGCCTCTATCGCTGGATTAGCATTTATTTCATCTTGAGATATTGGTAGAATACATTTGTAGAATGTTCTATCAATAGTTACATCTCTAGTTGAGATAGTGATACCACCCTCAATAAAGTCATCATTAAATGTTATCTCTTGATTAGTTCTTAGCATATCAAAATATCTATGACCCTCAGCAAATAACTCTTTACTTTTTTCATCTAAAATCATATCCAAAGTAATAGTAGCAGTAGTAGCAGGCTCTAAGTTAGGAGCGCGTTTACGTATCTCATTAAGATAAGCAACTGCTTTATCCTTATCAGGGGTGCTACTTAATAGAGCTGCTTCAGCCGCGATTAAATATATCTCTGATAAGCGAATAACCTTTATATTGACAGCAGTTGTTGAACCTTTATCCCCTAATGAGTATTTTAGGCAACTACCATATCTAGGTGATTCCTCTGTTGATGATTCATCCTCAGCCATTACACTCCATCTAACATCCTCAGCATCTTCACCTAATCTATCTAGATAGTAGTCGCTAGCCATAAA
>JAWXTT010000050.1:0-13785 GCA_044433325.1 Bacteroidales bacterium | reverse complement strand
TACAGTTCGTTGTGTAGCAATGGATAGTACCGATGGTTTGCAGAGAGGTATGATTGCTGAGCGTGTAGGTACACCAATTGCTGTGCCTGTAGGTGAACAAGTAAAGGGTCGTCTGCTTAATGTAATAGGTGATCCTATTGACCATTTAGCAGAGTTAGATGGTGGTAATTGCCGTGCAATTCACCAACCAGCTCCTGAGTTTGCTGATTTATCTATCAGTACTGAGATACTTTTCACAGGTATCAAAGTTATTGACCTATTAGAGCCATACTTGAAAGGTGGTAAAATCGGTTTATTCGGTGGTGCTGGTGTAGGTAAAACAGTACTTATCATGGAGATGATTCACAACATCGCTCATGGACATGGTGGTTTCACAGTGTTCACTGGTGTAGGTGAAAGAACACGTGAGGGTAATGACCTATTACGTGAGATGATTGAGAGCGGTGTAATCAAATATGGCGACAAGTTCAAAGAGGGAATGGAACGTGGTGAGTGGAATCTTCAAGATGTTGATATGGATGAACTTAACAAATCACAAGGTACATTAGTGTTTGGACAGATGAATGAGCCTCCTGGTGCGCGTTTACGTGTTGCATTATCAGGCTTGACAGTTGCTGAACAGTTCCGTGACCAAGATGGTGGTGGTAAAGATATTCTTCTATTCGTGGATAATATCTTCCGCTTTACTCAAGCAGGTTCAGAGGTATCAGCCCTATTAGGTCGTATGCCATCAGCCGTTGGTTATCAACCAACACTTGCATCTGAGATGGGTAAGTTACAGGAGCGTATTACTTCAACTAAGCATGGTTCTATCACATCAGTTCAAGCTATTTATGTGCCAGCTGATGACTTGACTGACCCTGCTCCTGCTACAACATTTAGTTTCCTAGATGCAATGACTGTATTAAGTCGTAAGATTACTGAGTTAGGTATCTATCCTGCGGTTGACCCATTAGAGTCATCTTCACGTATCTTAGATCCACATATTATTGGTGATGATCACTATGATACAGCTCAAGCAGTTAAGCAATTGCTTCAAAAATATAATGAACTTCAAGATATTATCGCTATCCTAGGGGTAGATGAATTATCTGATGAAGATAAATTAGTTGTATCACGTGCTAGACGTGCTCAACGCTTCCTATCTCAACCATTCTTTGTGGCAGAACAGTTTACAGGTGTTCCTGGTGTTATGGTACCATTGAACGAAACTATTCGTGGTTTCAAGATGATTCTTAATGGTGAGATGGATGAATATCCTGAGCAATCATTCCTTAATGTAGGAACTATTGACGAAGCTATTGAAAAGGGTAAGAGATTATTGGCTGAAATCAAGAATTAATAATTACTGTTATGACATTGAATATAATATCAGTTGAGGAGGTACTATTTAAAGGGGAGGTAACGCAAGTAACACTTCCAGGTGCAGATGGTGAATTTACCGTTTTGGAGAATCACGCTGCAATAATATCAACTCTGGTTGCTGGCAAACTTAGCTATAAGTCTGCTGGTGAGCTAAAGATGTTAACAATAGATGGCGGTATTGTGGATGTAGATAAAAATATAGTATCAGTGTGTTTATATTAAATCATAAGCATATCTAATAAAGAGGAATAAATGAAACGAGTACTAACCATATTATCAATGTTTCTGATAGCAGCAATTTGCGCACCAACAATTAGCGCAAGTAGCCACTCAGAATCTGGTGAGATTGATGCAAAGGAGATAATCTTTGATCACTTAGGTGATAGATACGGATGGGAAGTGCCATTCTCTCACTCACACTTCATCCCACTACCTGTAATTATACGTGATTACGAGGGTGTTTGGCACGTTTTTAGTTCAGCTAAATTGGAGCATGGAGCGGAGTATGACGGTTTCAAGATTGCATCTGAGGGTGATTACGCCTCAAAGATAGTAGGTTATGAACCTATGACTGATGGTGAACTAAAGGAGTATAGACCATTTGATTTATCTATAACTAAGAATGTATTGGGTATAATAATCTCAGCATTATTGGTTATGTGGTGTGCATTTAGCGTAAAACGTTGGTATAGAAAGAATGGTATGAAAGCTCCACGCAAAGCAACAGGCTTATTGGAGCTAACAGTAGAATTTATATACGATGGAGTAATTAAGGCAACACTAGGTAAGAAGGCGCATAAATTCGCACCATACTTGCTAACTGTTTTCTTCTTTATCTTGATAATGAACTTATTAGGATTGATGGTTATCTTCCCAGGTGGTGCTAATTTAACAGGTAATATCTCTGTTACAATAGTATTATCGGTATGTACATTCTTAGTAACTAATATTTTTGGCACTAAGCATTATTGGAAAGATATATTTTGGCCAGATGTGCCATTATGGTTGAAGTTCCCATTGCCTATTATGCCTATAATTGAGATTTTCGGTGTCTTTACTAAACCTGCTGCATTGACTGTACGTCTATTTGCAAATATGATGGGGGGGCACATGATTATAATGGTATTAGTGTTGTTGATATTTATCTTTGCATCGTTCGGAGCAGCGGCAATAGGTGTCTCAACAGTAGTGTCAATGCTATTTACACTGTTTATGTATGCAATAGATATACTAGTAAGTTTTATCCAAGCGTATGTATTTACAATGTTATCAACAATATTCATATCCCTTGCACAAGAGGGAAGTGAACATTAATAGAGATTAGAAAAAGTATTATTAAAAAAAGAATATTAATCATTAAATTTAAAAGCTATGTTAGGAATGATTTTAGCTCAAGCAGCAGAAGCTGCAATGTCTTTAGGACTAGATAAGTTAGGTGCATGTATAGGTGCTGCTATAGCAGCTATTGGTGCAGGTATTGGTATCGGTAAGATTGGTGCTGCTGCAATGGAATCTATTGCTCGTCAACCTGAATCAACTGGTGACATTCGTAGTAACATGATTGTAATTGCTGCACTTATTGAGGGTGTTGCTCTATTCGCAGTTATCGTTTGTATCCTATCTTTGTTCATCTAATAAGAGGAGCGAAGTATGGAACTGTTCACGCCCGATTTTGGCTTAGTATTCTGGATGTTCTTTGCATTTGCAGTGCTATTTATAGTACTTGCAAAATTTGCATGGCCTGGGATTATCAAAAGCTTAGAGGCTCGTGCTGACCTTATAGATAAAGGGGTCGAATATGCACTGGAAGCTAAAGAGCAACTAGATAATGCAAAAGAGGAGGCTAGTAAATATGTAAAGGAGGCTCAGAAACAACAAGCAGAGATATTGCGTGAGGCAGCAAAAATGAAATCTCAAATTATTGAGGAGGCTAAAGAGGCGGCTACCGCTGAAGCTAAAAAAGTAATGGATGCTGCAAAATTGTCGATAGAACAATCACGCAAAGAAGCAGAGAAACAAATCAGAAATGAGGTAAGCATTTTTGCATTGCAGATTGCTGAAAATGTAATTCGCAAGCAGATGCAGAATGACAAGGCTCAAGTGGAGTTAGTCGATAAATTGGTTAACGAAATTGAGAACAAAAACTAAACTACTATGAACGACGGACTTGTACCTAATAGATACGCTAAGGCTCTTTATAAGTATGCTACTGATAAGAGCGAAACTAAGCAGGTCTATGAGCAGATGAAGAATTTCTACGGAGTATTATGCTCGGTGGAGGGTTTGATTGATGCTATTAAGAATCCATATTTGCCATTGGCAGATCGTGAGAAGATTATTAGCACTGCAACTAATTGTGATAAGGGTACTACCCTGAACAAGTTCATAGTAATGGTTATGGAGAATAATCGAGGTGAGTTTATTGGTGAGATTGTTCTTTCATATTTGAAATTGTATCGTCAGAATAATAATATATCACAAGTACAGATAACACTGGCTAGTGATGTAGCTGATGCTGAAAAGAGTAAGATTATTAAGATTGTACAGAATAATTATGAGGGTAAGACTCTGGAAGTTGAATATAATATTGATGAATCTATCATAGGAGGATTCATAATTAAGGTAGATTCAGCTCAACTAGATGCTTCGATTAAAAATGAGTTTAAAAAATTACGTTTAAAACTCCTAAGTTAATAAAGGGTGGAATGACGGCTATCCTAATTAAAAAATAAGAAGATGATTAACTCGAGTGAAATATCAGATATTTTAAAACAACAACTTGACGGCGTAAACTCAAAAGTGTCGTTTGAAGAGGTTGGAACAGTACTAGAGGTAGGTGACGGAGTTGCCCACGTGTATGGATTAGAGAACGTGAAATCAAATGAACTAGTTGAGTTTGAGAATGGAGTGAAAGGGGTTGCCCTTAACCTAGAGGAGAGTAATGTAGGTGTTATCCTTCTTGATAATGTTGATAAAGTAACAGAAAATATGACTGTTAAACGTACTGGTGAGATTGCATCTATTCCAGTGGGTGAGGGTCTATTAGGTCGCGTAGTTAATATTCTGGGTGAACCTATAGATGGCAACGGTCCTATTGAAGGGGAATTAATCAACCTTCCTATGGAGCGTAAAGCACCTGGGGTTATCTTCCGTCAACCAGTGACTGAGCCATTGCAAACAGGTATCAAGGCTGTGGATTCAATGATTCCAATCGGTCGTGGTCAACGTGAGCTAATTATTGGTGACCGTCAGATTGGTAAAACAGCTATCGCTATTGATACTATTATCAATCAACGAGCCAATTATGAAGCAGGTGATCCAGTTTACTGTATATATGTAGCTATTGGTCAGAAAGCATCTACCGTAGCTGGTATAGTTAATGAACTACGTGAAAATGGAGCTCTTCCATATACCGTAGTTGTGGCAGCTACTGCTGCTGATTCAGCTGCAATGCGTTACTATGCTCCATTTGCGGGTGTAGCTATCGGTGAGTTCTTCCGTGACTCAGGACGCAATGCACTAATCGTTTATGATGATTTATCAAAACAGGCGGTTGCCTATCGTGAGATTTCATTGATTCTGAAACGCCCTTCAGGTCGTGAAGCGTATCCAGGTGATATCTTCTATTTACATTCACGCCTATTAGAACGTGCTGCTAAGGTTATCAATAATGATAAAGTAGCTGCTATGATGAATGACCTTCCAGAGGTGTTGAAACCAATGGTTAAGGGTGGAGGTTCATTAACAGCACTACCTATCATTGAAACACAAGCGGGTGACGTATCAGCATATATCCCAACTAACGTAATCTCTATTACGGATGGACAGATTTTCCTTGAAACAGCTCTATTCAATAATGGTATTCGTCCAGCTATCAATGTTGGTATCTCGGTATCTCGTGTAGGGGGTAATGCACAGATTAAATCAATGAAAAAGGTTGCAGGTACATTGAAGATAGACCAAGCGCAATTCCGCGAATTGGAATCTTTCACCAAATTTGGTGGTGATATTGACCCTGTAACAGCTAAAGTTATTGATAAAGGACGTAAAAATGAACGTCTATTAGTACAACCACAATATCAACCAATAGCGGTTGAGGAGCAGATAGCTGTTATCTATTGTGGTACAAAAGGATTATTGGAGAATGTTCCATCAACATGCGTAGCAGAATTTGAAAAACTATTCATTGATATGTTAAAGGCTAAGTATAAAGCTGAAGTCTTAGATAAGTTAAAGAGTGGAGTGCTGGATGATAGCGTAACTTCTAAATTAACAGAAGTGGCTAAAGAGATAGCAAGCAAATATGTTGACTAATTAATATAACGGTTATATGGCAACGCTAAGAGATTTAAAAGTTAGAATAGGATCTGTTTCATCCACTGGTAAGATAACTGGTGCGATGAAGATGATTTCATCTGCTAAGATGCGCAAAGCGGAGATGAGATTGAAACGTTTGGTTCCATATCGTAACCAAATAGAGTTAATCATTCGTAATCTGCTAAGTTCAGATTGTGAGTTTAACTCTCCACTTATCACGGAGCGTGCAGTCACTAGCGTAGCTATGGTTGTTTTCGGTTCTGATGATGGGCTATGTGGTGCATATAATATCCAAGTCTTGAAAAGATTAAATCTTGCACTAGAGGATATAAAAACTCAATATGGTAAAGATACAAAAATAACAATTTTCCCAGTAGGGAGAAAGATGCTAAAAGGTGCTAAACAGGTGAAATTCTCAAATGTAACAGTTGCTAGTGAGGCTTTAATAAACACTAGATCAACCGCTGAGGAGATTAAACAGTTTACTGCTAATGTAGAGAATGGTTTTGTTAAGGGCGAGTTTGATAAAGTGGAGTTACTATATACACACTTCCAATCAGCTAGTCGTCAATCTGTTCAGATGGATACCCTTTTTCCTGTATCAATGGAGGCTCTAATCGCTTCGGCAGGGGTAGGTGGTAAAGTCGATGAAAACCGACCATACCTATTTGAACCAGATGCTAGCACAATATTTAATTCTGTATTACCATTGTATATATTATCAGTTATGCAGGAGGTAGCAGGAGAGAATTCAGCCTCAGAGCAGGCAGCTAGAGTAATAGCAATGCAAACAGCTAATGACAACGCTAACAAATTATTAGAGTCATTACAATTAGAATATAATAAATTAAGACAAGAGAATATTACTACTGAGCTATTAGATATAGTAGGTGGACAGGTTAAGTAATAAGATAAAAGATAAAAAGTAAGGTGAGTATATAAAAGATACACTCTTACGAATGGTGTTATTTATAAGAAATTATTAGAAAGTATTTAAATATAGTAGCTTAAATGAGTATTAAGAATTATTTCTCATCTCTATTCAGTGGAATATGGAGTTTACTAAAGGGTATGCAGATTACTGGAAAGGAATTTGTAACCCCTAAGGTGACTGAACAGTACCCTGATAATAGAGATACGTTGAAAATCGCTGATCGATTCAGAGCAACATTGACTCTGAAATATGATAGTGAGGGTAACCACAAATGTATCGCTTGTGGTATATGTCAGATGAATTGTCCTAATGGAACAATCTCAATCAAAACTAAAATGGTTGAGATGCCTGATGGCAAAAAGAAGAAAAAGTTGGATAAGTATATGTATGATTTAGGAAGTTGTACCTTCTGTCAATTATGTGTTACTTCATGTCCACCTAAAGCTATCGAATTCAGTAATGATTTTGAACAAGCGGTATATACGCGCTCTAAGTTGATGCAACAATTAAATTACCTTCCTGAGAAGGAGATTGTAGTTGCTCCAAAACCAGCTGTAGAGGCAAAAGTTGAAAATAACGAAAATAAATAACAATGGAATCAGTAGGAAATCTTATTATGTATTTTATAATTGCATTTGCAATTATTCTGTTTTCGGTGCTGGCTGTTACTACAGGTAAAATTTTACGTGCAGCAACTTATCTTCTGTTTGTGCTTTTTGCAACGGCGGGAATCTATTTCCAATTAGGATATGAATTCTTAGGAGCTGTGCAAATTGCAGTTTACGCAGGGGGTATTTTGGTATTGTTCGTATTCTCTATCCTGCTTACTAGCAAACCAGGTGATAATGCCGAAGCTCTAACTTCAAAAAGTAAAAAAATGGGTATTGCAGCCGCCGCTTTAGGTGCTGTGATTTGTGGTTACGCTCTAGTAACTTATCCAGGTTTTGCTAAACTTATTGAGAAAACTTCAACTGATTTGACTATGCATGAGCTAGGTCAAGCATTGATGGGTACTGAGAAGTTTCAATACCTACTACCTTTCGAGGCAGTGAGTATTCTTTTATTAGCATGTATAATTGGTGGTATAGTTGTTGCCCGTAAAAGATAGGAGATATAAAATTATGGATATAACAATGTTAATGTATATAATTCCCAGTTTGATAATGTTCTGCTGTGGAGTTTATGGGTTTATCACCAGAAAAAATATGATTGCAATATTAATTTCACTAGAGTTGATGTTAAATTCAGTGGATATTAATTTCGTAGTGTTTAATAAGTTCCTATTCCCTGGTCAGATGGAGGGTATGTTCTTTACACTATTTGCAATAGCTATTGCAGCTGCTGAAACAGCTCTAGCAATCGCGATTATTATTAATATATTCCGTGTAGCTGGTAATGTAGATATACGTGAACTTACTAAAATGAAACTTTAATATCTTATGGAATTTTCATATACAATAGCGGTCTTAATTATTCCAATATGTATATTCCTTTTCTTGGGATTATGCGGAATGAAATTAAGCAAAAAAGCAGCTGGGATATTAGGTACGTGTGCTATGGGTGTGACAACGTTCGTTGCTTACTCAATAGCCTTTACCTACTTCTTCGGTACTGATCAGGGGCAAATAATTGATGGAGTACGCCAACAGTTACAGGTTGTGGATATGACTTGGTTGCAATTTACTGAAAACTTAGTGATTAAAATAGGGGTAATGTTAGACCCAATATCTGCTATGATGTTGATTGTAATCACAACAATCTCATTTATGGTACATATTTATAGTTTAGGATATATGGATGGTGAGAAGGGATTCCAACGTTACTATGCATTCCTTTCACTATTTACATTCTCAATGTTAGGATTGGTACTAGCTACTAATATCTTCCAGATGTATATATTTTGGGAGCTAGTAGGGGTATCATCATATCTACTAATTGGTTTCTATTACACAAAACCATCAGCGGTATCAGCTTCTAAGAAAGCATTTATCGTTACACGTTTTGCTGACTTAGGTTTCTTAGTAGGTATCTTAATCCTTTCATTCTATTCACAAACATTTGATTTTATAGCTTTAACTAGCAACCCAACTAGTGTAATCGCATCTGCTGAGGGTGCAACATTCCTAGGTTGTTCAGTAATGGCTTGGGCAATGACATTGATATTTATGGGTGGTGCTGGTAAATCAGCAATGTTCCCATTACATATATGGTTGCCAGATGCTATGGAGGGTCCAACTCCAGTCTCAGCATTGATTCACGCGGCTACAATGGTTGTGGCAGGTGTTTATCTAGTAGCTAGATTATTCCCAATATATTGTTTAGAAGAGGGTACAATGCTAATTATTACTATCATTGGAGCAGTAACTGCACTATATGCGGCGATAGTAGCTTGTGTTCAGTCAGATATCAAGCGCGTGTTAGCATTCTCGACAATATCACAAATAGCATTTATGATAACATCGTTAGGTGTAGCTGCTCCACATATTCATGATGGAGTAGGTTATATGGCTTCGATGTTCCACTTGTTTACTCATGCTATGTTTAAGGCGTTATTATTCTTAGGCTCAGGTGCAATTATCCATGCAGTACACTCAAACGAGATGCAAGACATGGGAGGCTTGAGGAAATATATGCCAATTGCACATATCACATTCTTGATAGGATGTTTGGCAATTGCTGGTATCCCTCCATTCGCAGGATTCTTCAGTAAAGATGAGATATTAGTTGCGGCGTTCTCTAACTCTCCACTTTGGGGTATTTGGTTAACAGTCGTTGCAGGTATTACAGCATTCTATATGTTCCGTTTATATTACAAGATTTTCTGGTGGAACGCTCCTAAGTATCACCATGCTCCACACGATGGACCAATGACTATGAGTTTCCCATTGATTTTCTTAGCTATTGTATCATGTTTAGCAGGATTTATTCCATTTGGTGAATTTGTCTCTTGGAATAACGAGGCTTATCATATTCACTTAAACTATGGCGTAGCTGCTACAAGCGTAATAGTTGCATTATGCGCAATAGCATTAGCAACATTTATGTATCGTAAAGAGAATGAATTACCTGATAAGTTAGAGGCTAAGTTCAAAGGATTATGGACTGCCGCTTACAACAGATTCTATATTGATAATATTTATATGTACATTACACATTCTATTATTTTCAAGAATATTTGTTCACCTATCGCATGGTTTGATCGCCACGTAATAGATGCAACAATGGATATGTTTGCAACCGTTACAAACAAAGCATCTTACGCAATACGTAACCTGCAATCTGGAAAGATTCAGTCGTATGTGTGGGTATATTTGGTAGGTGTACTTTCGGTAGCTTTAATCGCATATATATGTTTAATTTAATTAGCTACTCTTAAATTCTAAAGATTATGATTTGGTCAAATATATTAATTTATTTTGTAATTATACCTCTATTGATGTTAGGGGGACTTGCTCTATGTAAGAATATTAAGCAAGTAAGAACGGTTGCTGTTATAGGTTCATCACTATTGTTAGCTTTAGCTGCTTATTTAGTATATGAATTCTTAGGACTACGTGCAGCAGGAGATACATCTGAAATGTTATTCACAGGGTCATGGATGTGGTATGAACCACTAAATGTTCACTTAGCGTTAGGTGTTGATGGTATCTCAGTATTGATGTTAGTGCTATCATCTATTATAGTATTTGCAGGGGTGTTTGCCTCATGGAATATGGATCCAATGCCTAAGGAGTTCTTCCTGTGGCTGATTCTACTTTCATTAGGGGTATTTGGGTTCTTTATCTCAATAGACTTATTCACAATGTTTATGTTCTATGAGGTAGCGTTAATTCCTATGTACTTATTAATTGGTGTTTGGGGTAGTGGTAAGAAAAACTATTCAGCTATGAAGTTAACACTTATGTTAATGGGTGGTTCAGCATTGTTGTTGATTAGTATCTTAGGTATCTATTATCACTCAGCTCCAGAGGGAGGCGTGTTAACCATGAACCTATTAGAGATAGCTGAGAATGGAGCAATTCCTCAAGAGTGGCAGATGTATCTGTTCCCATTAGCCTTTGTAGGTTTCGGTATCTTAGGTGCTATGTTCCCATTCCACACTTGGTCACCTGATGGTCACGCATCAGCCCCAACTGCGGTGTCAATGTTACATGCAGGTGTATTGATGAAACTAGGTGGTTACGGATGTTTCCGTGTTGCTATCTATTTGATGCCATTCGCTGCTAATGAATTAGCTTGGATATTCCTAATATTAACAGGTATCAGTGTAGTATATGGTGCATTTAGTGCATGTGTACAGACTGACTTGAAATATATCAATGCTTACTCATCAGTTAGTCACTGTGGGTTAGTACTATTTGCGATATTAATGTTAAATACAACAGCTATGACAGGTGCTATTATGCAGATGGTATCACACGGTTTAATGACTGCACTATTCTTCGCATTAATTGGTATGATTTACGGACGTACTCACACACGTGATATACGTGAGATGGGTGGTTTGATGCAGATTATGCCATACCTTTCGGTATGTTATGTGATTGCAGGTTTAGCATCGCTAGGTTTACCAGGGTTAAGTGGTTTCGTTGCTGAGATGACAGTGTTTGTAGGAGCATTTGAGCATACAGATACATTCCACCGAGTATTAACGATTGCAGCATGTTGCTCAATTGTAATTACAGCGGTTTATATCTTACGTGTAGTTGGTAAAATTTTATATGGTCCAGTTCATGATGAACACCACCGTGAATTAACTGATGCAACATGGTTTGAGAGATTTGCAACTATTACCCTAATAGTTAGTGTGGCTGGTTTCGGTCTATTCCCTAACTGGATTAGTGAGTTGATACAACAGAGTTTTGCCCCTATTGTGAATGCGTTAATAGCGGCACAATAAGTATTAAATTAAAATAAAAATTAAAAGAAGATGGATTTTTCACAGTTTTTAATGATGCGACACGAAATAGGCTTATTAATCGTGTTCCTAGTAGTATTTTTATTTGATACTTTTATGCCTAAGAAGTGCCAAAGCTTTTTACCAGTACTAACAGCAGGTTTATTCACAGTATATACAGTGGTTGTTGGGGTGTTCCTTTACATCTTTGGAGAGGCGTTTGGTGGAATGTATGAAGCTAATGCAACTACTGAGGTGATGAAATCAGTGCTTAACATAGGTGTTATCATAGTTCTATTACAATCATGTAAATGGGCTAATAGCGAATTTCAAATAGTACGTCGTGGTGAGTTCTATGAACTATTACTAATTACATTGTTAGGTATGTACCTGATGATTTCAGCTAGACACTTCCTATTGTTTGTAATTGGTCTAGAGACAGCTTCGTTGCCAATAGCTGCACTAGTAGCCTTTGACAAGAAACGTTACGAATCACACGAGGCAGCTGCTAAATATATGTTTACAGCTATATTCTCATCTGCGATATTTATGATGGGTATCTCATTTGTTTATGCAATGAGTGGTTCATTATATTTTGTAGATATTGCTGAGAAGATTGTTGCTGAGAATCAGTTGTTATTATTTTTAGCAATTGCATTCGTTATATCAGGTATGGGTTTCAAACTATCATTAGTTCCTTATCACTTGTGGACCGCTGATGTTTACCAAGGTGCGCCAACAGCGATTACTTCATATTTATCAGTTATATCTAAGGGTGCTGCTGCTTATGCGTTCTTTATTATGTTCGTACAGGTATTTGGCTCTATCTATGCTGAGGTTTGGAGTTGGATGTTATACGCGTTAATTATATTAACAATTACTGTTGGTAACTTGTTTGCTATACGTCAGAAGAATTTGAAACGTTTCTTAGCCTTCTCGTCAATCTCACAGGCAGGTTATATTATGTTGGGTATTATCTCAAGTAATGCAATAGGTATGGGTTCTATGATTTACTTCGTATTAATCTATATCTTCTCTAACTTAGCTGCTTTTGGTGTTATTTCAGCCATTGAAAACAATTGCGATAAAGTTGGAATGGATGATTATAAGGGATTATACAAATCTAATCCTAGATTAGCAGTGGTTATGATGTTAGCTATGTTCTCACTGGCTGGTATCCCTCCATTTGCAGGATTCTTCAGTAAATTCTTTATCTTCGCGGCAGCTACACAGACAGGTTCAGTAGCTATGTATGTATTGGTGTTTATCGCATTGTTAAATACTATCATATCGCTATACTACTACCTACTGGTTGTGAAAGCGATGTTTGTATATCAAGATGAACCAGTTATTAAGGGATTCAAATCAGCTCCAACTGAACGTCTAGCATTAGTTATCTGCTTGGCAGGTATCCTTCTATTGGGATTGTTCAGTGCTGTATATGAATTTATGATTAAAGAAACTGAAGTATTCTTCAACCTAATGATGTAAGGTAATACGTAAGTATATTAAAAATACAAAAGATAAGGGGAATCAAGCGTAAATGGCTGATTCTTCTTATTTTTTTTGTGTGTACTTAATAATTGTCAAATTTAGGGAAATAAGGAGATTTTATTAATGAAAAATATGCAAAGAGATTAAAAAAAACTATCTTTGTACTATTGACTGTAATTGCGCTTTGTTGTAAAATGCAGTATAGTCTTAGATATAAACTTGTGCTGTAATAATTTAACCGTAAAGAATATTGACATGAAGAAATTTTTACTTTTTTTCTCACTTTCAGTATGTACCATACTGGGTGCTAGTGCAACGATTACTATTGATGAGGTGGTGTATAAGGCTGATACTCTAATCCATAAACAGATTGGTCCAGGAGTAGTATATACACGTATTAGGATTCCTGATTATCCACTAAATCTGAATATTACTAAAACAGACCTTAATAATGAGTATAACAAGGTGGAAACTACTGTTGCTTATGAAACATTGGGTAGCACTGAAACGTTAGCGAATGCTTATAATAGACAGGTTGAGGCAGGTAATTATCCATTGGCAGCTGTAAATGCTAATTTCTGGTGTACAACAGAATCTCCATATTCTGATTATATGAAGGGGACTCCTTTTGGGGGTAGCTTAAAGAACGGTCAGATACTAACAGAAACTAATGGCTATTCCAATCCATGGAATGGTGGAGGGGCTAATACAGGTGCTGCTGCAATTGATATTAACAAGAAGATGTGGGTTGAGTCTATGACTTGGACAGGTAGTGTTA
>JAWXTT010000049.1:0-13812 GCA_044433325.1 Bacteroidales bacterium | reverse complement strand
CAGCAAAACATTTCAGGGTGAGCGTATATCAGTTCATGACCTAATATTTTAAGATTAAATAATATGCTGTCAAGGTTTAACTGCTCAGTAATAAAACTGCTTTCAACTAAAAGATGATTATTAGGAAGTAATATAGTTTTACCTTCGTTAAACTGCTGTAACGAGTAATCATCTAATCGATATTCAGCCGAATATTGAATATCTATATCAATATTTGCTAATTGAACTGATTTCATTAGAATATCGTATGCTGTTGATATGATTTCAGGTGTATTTTCGTATGTCGTGTGGGTGACATGCGGTGTCGCTAACATGCGATTAATACCTAGTTCGTTTAACCCTTTAATTATTTCTAGTGATGTTTCGGGTGAGTCTGAACCATCATCTATGCCAGGTATTATATGTGAATGAATATCTGTGTTGTAAAACAGATTATTTCTTTGAGTTTTTTTCTTGAAAATATTGAACATTATAGAATTAATTATATTACTTTTACAAAGTTAAAAAAAATATAGACTATTGTGTTATAAATAACTGCTTTTTAGATAAATTAATTAGTCGTTATTGATTTTTAGAGTTACTGAAAAACAAATACCAACAACAAAAACAGAAAAGAGATGGATAAGGTTCTTAAATTAAGAGACCTCACCTTACGTGATGGGCAACAATCATTATTTGCAACAAGATTATCACAACAGAGTATTAACAAGCTATTACCTTATTATAAGACCGCAGGGTTTTATGCAATGGAGGTTTGGGGCGGAGCCGTTCCAGATTCAGTGATGAGGTACCTTTCAGAGTGTCCATGGACTAGACTAAAGTCTATTAGCGATAGTATAGATGGTGTTTCTCAATTGACAGCACTATCTCGTGGTCGTAATCTATTTGGATATATTCCTTATCCAAATCAAGTCTTAAAAGGGTTTTATGAACAATCAATTAAGAATGGATTGAATATAATGCGCGTATTTGATGCATTAAATGACCTTGAAAATGTAAAAGACTCGATAAAAATTATTAATGATTTAGGTGGTATAGCTGATGGAGCAGTATGTTACACAGTCGATCCTAAAAAAGAGGAAGTTGTTAAGAAAAAGGGCTTCTTGAGTAAACTATTCGGTAAAGATGAACCAGTTGTAGATGATGCAATCTTTACAGATGAATATTTTGTAGCTAAAGCTAAAGGAATGGAAGCACTAGGTGCTAAAATTATTACTATTAAAGATATGGCAGGGTTAATAAACCCATCCAGAGTAGCAACCCTATTCCCTAAATTAAAAGCTGAGTTAAATGTGCCGCTAGATTTCCATACACACTGTACACCAGGTTATGGATTAGCGTCGTCACTAATGGCTATTATTAAAGGTATAGATATCCTAGATACTAATATTTGGTATTTCGGAGGAGGATCAGCAGCAGCTCCAATAGAGCTGATTTATCTATTTACCGAAAAATTAGGTATCAAGCTAGAGGCTGATATGGAAGTAGTTGGTAAAATTAGAGTCGAGCTAAAGGAGATACGTAAAGAATTAAGTGCTTTTGACCTAGAAAAGAGTTTCCCAATAGACTTTGATCCATTAAAAGATAAACTACCAGCTAATATCGATGCAGAGTTTGACAAAGCAATAGCAGCTGCTATTGCTAATGATGAAGATGCATTGTTAGATGCTTGTCATGCAATCGAGGATTACTTCAATTTCCCTAAACCTAATATCATTGTTAAGGATGCAGAAGTTCCTGGAGGTATGTACTCAAACATGGTAGCTCAACTAAAAGCATTAAAAGAGGAAGGTGTATTAGAGGATGCAATGAAACTAATTCCTAAAGTTCGTAAAGATGCAGGTTTAGTTCCATTAGTAACTCCAACTAGTCAGATAGTAGGCTCACAGGCAGTATCTGTTGCATTAGATAGAAAGAATGGTGCAGAAGATTATAAAAATGCGTCGAACCAATTCGTTGCCTTAATAAAGGGTGAATATGGTAAAACACCAGCTCCGATTGATCCAGTCTTTAGAGAGAAAATTACAGGTTCTCCTAATGAGGTCGCTTATGACGTAGCATCATATAAAGCACCTGAAAATCCTGAATTACCAGAATTTGGTGGAGCTAAATTAGCTCAAACTGATGAAGAGTATCTATTATTAGAATTACTACCTAATGTAGCAGAGGGATTTTTACGCAAACGCCGCGCTGCAGAGTATGACGAGGTGGTAAAGCAACAAGCTGCTGAGATAGCTGAAACAGCCGTAGCAGAGGAGGAAGCTGTTGAGCCAATCACAGGGCCAACGCTAGATGCACCAATGGGTGGTACTATAATTAATATAGCAGTAGCCGCAGGTGATAGCGTTAAGAAGGGTACTCCAGTAGTTGTATATGAAGCTATGAAGATGGAAAATGACATATTAGTAGATTCAGATGTAGTAATTAAACGTGTATTAGTTAAGAAAGGAGATATTATCAACAGTGGTGATAAACTTATCGAGTTTGAATAAAATTCGCCCATTGTTTATTTAGATATTTGGAGTATTGGCTTAAAATTAGGTCAATACTCCACTCTTTTTATAGATATTTCAAATTACAATATAAAATCGTTTGCAGATTTAAAAAATATGCTTACATTTGCAAGCCATTACTACAGGTCATTACCAAGACCTATAATAATTGATTAATAAAAAACATTTATATATATAAAAATGAAAAAAGATATCCATCCATCAAACTATCGCGAAGTAGTATTCAAAGATATGTCAAATGAAGAGATCTTCATCACACGTTCAACTATCAACACAAAGGAAACTATCGAGGTAGAGGGCGTAACATATCCATTAGTAAAACTTGAAATCACTAGTGCATCACACCCATTCTTTACAGGTAAACAAAAACTTGTGGATACAGCAGGACGTGTTGATAAATTCATGAGCCGTTACGGTGCACGTAAGAAATAAGAAGATTTTTTTAATCGCACAACTAAGTAGGGATATTTCATATAGGAATATCCCTATTTTAGTTTTATGTGTTTAATAACATGTTTCTGAAAGGTTAAATTTGTTACTATTTCGGTCAGTTTTCTGTTAAAAAACGGACTGTTATAACATTCATGCTATGTGTATAATTGATTGATATATAGGAAGATATGGCTATATAAGATCTTTATGGATGTGCTATTTATACTCAGGAATAGATATAGTGTGCAAAAAAAGAGGAAACTGCTTTGTAGTATTAAAAAAAATATAGTAAATTTGCCATATGTTTAATAGACTATGGGGTTATGGTATGTGCCGATATCTATATTTAAATACTATTTATAGAATGTATAAAACAACATCTTGTTAAGATATGTGTCACAAGTACTACATTTAGCCTTGAAGAAAAATAACATAAACAAAAACAATTTTTTTATAAATCAAATTAACAAATTTTTAATTTTAAATTATGGAAGCTCAAAAGCCTAAAGCAAAAGCTAAGAAAAATGAAAAAATTAGTAAAGTACGCGGTGTAAAAAATGCGTCTTTAATAATTTTAGGGTGTTTAATTGTAACAGAAACAGTGTTCTTCACTATTTTTGGTGATGTAGCTAATTTCGATGGTCCTGATAAAGCTCACGCTATCAATATCTGGGGTACTATCTATCATGGTGGTGTTATCGTACCTATTCTACAAGGTTTATTCCTTTCAGTTCTTGTGATCTCAGTAGAACGTTTTATCGCAATGTCTAGTGCTGCTGGTAAAGTTGATACTGCTAAATTCGTGAATGAAATTCATGCTTGTTTAGATAAAGGTGATATCGAAGCTGGTTTAGCTGCTTGTAAAAAACAAACAGGTTCAGTTGCAGCAGTAGTACACGCTACTTTATTGAAATACAAACAAATGAGCGAAACTACAGAAGTTCTAACTAAAGAACAAAAAGTAGCTCAAATCCACAAAGAAATGGAAGAAGCAACAGCTTTAGAAATGCCATCTCTACAACAAAACTTACCTATCGTAGCTACAATGACATCTCTAGGTACACTAGTGGGTCTATTAGGTACTGTAATCGGTATGATCAAATCATTCCAAGCGTTAGGTCAATCAGGTGCTCCTGACTCAGCTGCACTTTCTGCAGGTATCTCTGAGGCCCTTATCAATACTGCATTCGGTATCGGTACAGGTGCATGTGCTATCGTTTCTTATAGCTATTATACAAATAAAATTGACAACATGACTTATGCAATTGACGAAGTAGGTTTCGCAATCGCTCGTAAGTTTGCTCAAACTCACTAATTGAGTAATAATTTTATAAATAATAATAATAAAGAAAAAATAGAATATGGGAAAAGTAAAAATTAAAAAGAAGAGTACCCTTATCGACATGACGGCGATGAGTGACGTTACTGTACTTTTGCTTACTTTCTTCATGTTGACATCTACATTCCTTCAAGAAGAACCAGTGAAAGTAGTAACACCATCTTCGGTATCGGAGATTAAAGTACCTGAGATGAACTTAGTAACAATACTAGTTAATCCAGAGGGCAAGGTGTTCTTATCATTTGCAAATGATGCTGATTCAACTTATTCTAATGAAAAGATGAGAGCAGAACTTCTGAAGAATGTAGTAGCAGAGTATAACGATAAACGTAATGCAAATATACAACTAACACAAAAGCAAATAAACGAATTTGCAGGTGAGTATATGTTTGGACAACCAATCGCTTCATTACCAGGCTTTTTAGATATTGAGGTAATGGATAGAAAAGAATTACGTGATCCAGCTAGCAATCCTAATGCGGGTATTCCAATTTCGATAAATACAGATTTAACGAAACCTAATGAATTCCAAATGTGGATGAGTGCTGCATACAAAACAAGTAATCAAAATCTATTGGCAGCCATCAAAGATGGTTCAGGTATCGCTATCAAAGCTGATAAAGATACCCCATATGATGTGATACATGTTGTTATGGATAATCTGCAAACAATGAAGATGAATAGATTCAGTTTAATGACCGCATTAAAGAGTGGAGGGGAATAATAAATGGCACAATTAGATACAGGCTCAGCTGAAAAAGGCAAAAGGGGCCAAAAGAAACAATCGATTCATGTTGACTTCACCGCCATGGTGGATATGAACATGCTTCTACTTACATTCTTTATGCTTTGTACCACTATGATTAAGTCACAGACTTTGCAAATAAGTCTTCCTTCTAACGAGAAAGTGGATAAAACTGAACAGAATAAAGTAAAACAATCTGAGGCTATCACAATCATATTGGATAGCGAGCGTGAACCAAATACTGAAGATGGTCAAAGAGGTAAAGTAATCGGTGAATTCGTATATTATTACGAGGGACAACCTGTTATTGATGATGCAGATAAGGATGGTATCCTTGACGCTAACAATATGAATGAGATTGCTTTTGAGGCTAGCAAAGGTGGTGAAGCTCAAGGTATTCGTGCTGTCTTACACGACCGCAATAAGCAAGTTATTGAGAAAATCAATCTACTTAAAGCTGAGTGGCGTGAAAAGAAAATTAACGATGATGAATATCAAGATCGTGCTAAAGAGATTCGTAATGACTCTAACTTAACACGTCCAATCGTAATTATCAAGGCAACACCTAATGCGTCTTATGAGACTTTAATTACAGCATTAGATGAAATGCAAATCAATAGCATTAGTCGCTATCAAATTGATAGAATTAATGGTACTGACTCGCTTCTAATGATGGATATCAAAGCTAAAACTCAAAAGTAATAGATGAAGATCAAATAATTTAAGAACATTAAAAAAGAAAAAAATTATGGCAAAAGATGTGGATCTTTCATCAAGGGAGTGGCGTGAACTGATTTTTGAAGGTAAGAACAAAGAGTTTGGTGCTTACTATTTAAGAAGTACATCAGTTCAACGACATAATAAGGCTATGTTAGTAGTTCTTGTATTTATCGCTTTAGCATTTACATTACCATATGTAATATCATCAATTATTCCAGAGGCAGAAGAGAAGCCAGAGGATCAAATTGAACAAGTTATGGTTAATGTAGATATGGCTGAAGAGGAGGAAGAGGAAGAGATAATGGAGAAGATAGAAATGCCTGAACCAGAAGCTCTACCAGAAGAAATCCTAAATACAGTAAAAGTAACTGAAGTAGCCATCGTTCCTGACGAGGAGGTAACAGCAGAAGATGAGATTAAATCTCAAGATGAATTGCAAGCAATGGATACAGCTATTGGTCAAACTAACTTCGATGAAGGTACTGACGACCGTACAGTAATCCGTGAACATAAAGATGAAGTAATTGTAGAGGAAAAGACTCCAGAACCTGAAAAAGTATTTACGTTTGTAGAACAGATGCCTCAGTTCCCTGGTGGTGACGCAGAATTAATGAAATTCTTAGGTCAAAATGTACGCTATCCTGCAATGGCTATTGAAAACAATATACAAGGACGTGTAATTGTACAATTCGTTGTAACTAGATCTGGTAAAGTAGGTGAAGTAAAAGTAGCACGTGGTGTTGACCGTGACCTTGATAAGGAAGCAGTTCGCGTGGTAAAATCACTTCCTGATTTTATCCCTGGTAAGATGAATGGTCAAGCAGTGAACGTGTGGTACACACTTCCTGTAAACTTCAAACTACAAGGTGCAATGTAATTAGATATATTTAACAGATATACTAAATAGAAAAATGGTGGCTAACATGCGTGTTAGTCACCATTTTCATCTATATTACTTATAGCTATTTCGGGAAAATTATATTCGATTGTTGTATTATTTTTCTTATTTAAAATTTAGTTTTAGAAAAAAAAATCATATCTTTACGCTTTGTTTGTGGTTGTAAGTGATATAATAAATTTATCATGATATTATTTAGACTACGATATTAACTATTTATTATCTGTAACGTTAATAATATATAGTATAAACAGAATAGAAATTAATTATGGAAGACAGTAAAAATAATACTCCAAGGGGGATGCGCTATCTATTTGGAATAATAATGATAGTAATTTATTTAGGTATGGGTATTTTAGCCTTAATGAATTTTTTTAATTGGAACTCAGAGATTATGCCTTATGTCGCAGGTATATTTTTTATAGCCTATGGTATTTGGCGAGGTTACAGACAATTTAAAATGATGGGATAGTTATGACATTAGATAGTTATAAATTTTTAGCTCTATCAGTTGTTGCTACACTGATTATATTAGTAAGTTCATGTACTAATCCTAAACCATCATCAACTCACACTAGTGGATTAATGACAATAGTATGTGATGAAACCTTTGAAAATATACTTTCACAAGAGATAGATGTTTTTGAATTTACATATCGTGATGCTAGTGTAATTCCTGTATATGTAAGTCAAAAAGCAGCTATCGACTCTCTGTTAGAGTTTAAAACCAGAATGATAATCACATCTAATGAATTATCAAAGGAGCAGAAAGATTATATTTTATCAAAGAAGAGAGGTGGTTTAAGATCACAGCGAGTTGCAGTTGATGCTATTGCATTGATTGTAAATCCTAAAAATCCTATCGATGAGCTATCGATGAGTGAGTTAGAGGAGATTATGACAGGTAAGGTAACTAAGTGGAATGAATTATCACCATCTAAGATGGGGGATATCAAGATCGTATTTGATAATCAAGGTTCAAGCACAGTACAGTATATGAGAGATTCAATCATGAATGGTCAACCATTCCCTGAGAATGTATTTGCTCAAAATTCCAATAGAGAGGTTTTTGAGGCAGTACAAAAACTAAGAGGTGCTGTGGGGATAATAGGTGTAAGTTGGATTAGTACAGACTTAAAAACTAAAACACAATCACTGGAGGAGCGTGTCGCAGGATTGTCTGTGAATGATACAACAACCATTGAATTTAATCAAGATATCAAAGTATTAAAGTTAAGACGTGATGATATGATTAATAGTTATGGTCCATATCAAGCATATATTTATGATGGCTCATATCCATTATACCGTTCGATATATGCTACCTCGTCAGCTCCAGTAGGAACTATAACTCATGGATTCTATGCTTTTATAACTGGTTATATAGGTCAGAAGATTATACAGAGAACAGGTGTATTACCAGCGGTGGTACAGCCTAGAATGGTAAATTTAAATTAAATAACAATTATATAATAACAATAAAAACTTTAAACGAAAATGAAACAAAGATTAATTTTAGCCCTAACGGTTATGGGTTGTGTTTCTTCTCTATTTGCTCAAGGCTATAAAGATGGTATTGAATACTACAAAGCTGAACAATTAGAGAATGCTAAGGTTCTTTTAGAACGTAATATTGACAAGGCTGAAACTAACAAGGCAGCTTCTTACTTCTACTTAGGTTTGATAGACTTAGAGGAGGGTGATATTGCAGATGCAAAGAAAAATTTTGAACTATCACTTAGTGACAATTCTGAACTTCCATACGCATATGTAGGTTTAGGTTATGTAGATTTAAAGAATGGTGATGCTAAAGCGGCTGAAAAACAATTCAAATCAGCTACGAAACTAGCTAAGAAAGATGCTTCAATCAGAATTGACATCGCTCGTGCTTATTACAAAGTAGATGCAGCTCTTTATGCTGAAGAGATTGCTGAATATATCAAGGATGCTAAAAAGAAAGATAAGAGCGAAGCTGATATTTATGTATTTGAAGGTGACATGCTAGCAGACCAAGAGAAGTGGGGTGACTCAGCAGGTTACTATGAAATGGCTATCAGATATGAGCCAGAGGCTATTGATGCATATGTTAAGTATGCTAATACTTATTTCTATATCAACCCAGCTGTTGCTATTGAAAAATTAAAAAGTCTAGTTGAAGCTAATCCTAATTCAGCTCTTGCACGTCGTGAGCTAGCTGAAAAATATTACCAAAATGACCAATGGACTAAAGCTGCTGAGGTTTATGGTGCATATATCAATAACCCTAACAGTTTCGCTGATGATAAAGCGCGTTATGCTGTTCTATTGTATTTTGGTGAAAAATATGATGAATCTTACGCTTTAGCATCAGAAATTTTAGCAGCTAATGCAGATGCATTCTTAATGAGACGTATGTTATTCTTAAATATGGCTGCGAAACAAGAGTATCAAAAAGCTGATGAATTAGCTAAAACTTTCTTTGGTATAGAGGGTGAGAAATATTCATCTAATGACTACTCAACTTACGCTGACGTATTAATGGAGTTAGGTCGTGTCGAGGAGGCAATTATTCAATATGAGAAAGCATATGAATTGAACCCTGAAAAAACTGATTTATTGAAAAGCATAAGTTCAGCACACTCTTCAATAAAGGATTATGAAAACTCTGCTCTTGCATTTGAAAGATATGTTGAGGCAGGTGATCCATCAACAAATGATATCTATATACTATCAGGAAGATTCCAAAATATTATTGCTACTACTACGGACTCAATAGCTAAAGATGCTGCGCTAGAGAAAGCGATTAAATATGTTGATATCGTAATAGAACGTGTTCCTGAGGATTACAGAATTGCTCAACGTAAAGCTAGAATCTTAATGGTATTTGAAGGTGAGAAAAACATGGGTACTGCTAAGGATGCTTATGAAGCAATGATTGAGGTATTAGACCTAGATGCAGAAGCTAATCTAGTTGACAATGTTGATGCATATAAAGAGGGTTATAACTATATCGCTTCATATTATGTAGGTGCTAAAGATCTTGAAAACGCTAAGGTATATTACGAGAAATTCCTAGTTGTTGATCCTGAAAACCAAGCCCTAATTGACTACGTAGCTACATTAGAAAAAGCTATCAAAAAACAAGGTAAAAAATAGTTATTAGGGAGAACTAATAACAGTTAGAAATAAGAGTGGTTAGATGCATAAGTGCCTAACCACTCTTATTTTTTGTAATATATGCGTAATATAGAGTGTAGAAATTTCATCAAATAATATATTCCCAAGATAAATTTGACTAAATTTGTGGAATATAAATCTAGTTATAGTTATGAATAAGATATTTTTAGTGCTATTATCAATAGTAGTTTTTAATGCTAATGTTTATGAAATATTAGCCAATAGTAAACTATCTCCTTACTCTCAGTTGTGGTTAGATAATAATAAAGCAGAGAAGGTAGCCGTGACTACATCTAAGAGTAAGTCTAGTGTCGTTAAGGATAACTACTTAAACAGTGCTACTAGTAATATATCTACTGATGGAGTGGAGACTATTGGGGCTTTTATATCAGTTGAAAGTTTAGATGTGGTATCTCAGATAAAGAATTTAGGTGCAATAGTTAACTTTGCAAAAGGGGATATCGTTGTTGCTAGTCTGCCTGTGGATATGATAGAAGCCATATCAGAGTTAGATGGTGTTAAACGTATAGAGATTGAGAAATCTGTACATCTTAAAAATGATGCCGTTAGAAGCAAAACTAATGTTGATATTGTACAGAGTGGTGGTAATGCACTTAATAATCCATATACAGGCGAAGGAGTTTTAGTAGGTATCTGTGATCAAGGGATTGACTTTAATCACTTAGCATTTATGGATGAAAATGGAGTAAGTAGAGTTAAGCGTGCTTATCTCCCAGACAACACTTCAGGAACAGCTCCTACATTGGCGGATGGCTCAGTTCTTGTAGGTTCAGCCTATGAAACACCTGAGGCTATAAGTACGCTAACAACTGATACTTATGCAATACATGGAACACACGTAACAGGTATAGCGGCAGGTTCTTATATGGGGAATGACTATTATGGTATGGCACCAGGATCAGATTTAATATTAAGTGGAGTCTATTCATTAACCGATTATAATATGATTTGCGCTGTTAGTTATGTTATGGATCGTGCAGATGAATTGAGTATGCCTATATCTGTAAATCTTAGTATTGGGAATAATTATGGTGCACATGATGGTAGTTCGTTGATATGTCGAACATTTGAAGAACTAGTTGGTGCGGGAAAGATTTTATCAGTATGTGCTGGAAATGAGGGTGCTGATAAATTATATATCACTAAAGAATTTACCGCTGAGGATAACTCAGCGAAAACATTGCTAGTGGATTATTATGATGGTTATTCAGCGTATGCAGGATTCTATGACGCATGGAGTAGAGATGATAGTGTAGTTGGTGCAAGATTTTTTGTGTATAGTTTTACCGAGGGTGAAACGGTTTATGAATCACCGATTTTAAAACCAGAAGATGGAACTAAGTTCTCGTCGCTAACAATTTCTACAGATGACTATCCTGAATTAGCTAAATATTATGAGGGTAGTGTGGATATATATTCGATGATAAGTAGTGATAATAATAAGTATGAAATATTTTGTGAGTTTTATATGATATCAGATTATTTCCTAAGTACTAATACCCCTGATTATTGTCTAGGTATAGAGTTTATTGGTAGTGATGGTGATATTTTAGATGTTTGGGTAGATGATTATAACACATATTTCTCAAATGAAGGTGTTGATACGTTTGTTGATGGAACACCTGACTCATCTTTAAACTCATTAGCATATAGTGAGAATACTATATGCGTAGGTTCATATGATTCAAAAGTGCAATTTACGGGGTTAGATGGTAAAACTTATACAAACGCTAATGGTGTCATAGATGATATCTCATTTTATTCAAGTTATGCCCCTTTAGTAGATGGAGAGTTTACTAAACCTGATATTGTAGCTCCAGGAGCTTTGGTTGTTTCTAGTATAAATAGTTATGATTCATCAACGATATCTAACGATTATAACTATATGAGTGATGAGGTTGTTTCTCCATATGATGGAAAAACATATTATTGGATGTATAATTCAGGGACTTCAATGGCTACTCCTGTTGTGACAGGTATTATCGCTTTGTGGTTGGAGGCTGATTCAACGCTTACACCTGAAAGAATCAAGGAGATTTTTGCGCAGACTGCAATACGAGATGATTATGTAACTGATGGTGATGCAAGACGTTGGGGGTATGGAAAGATTGATGCTTATGCAGGATTGATTGAGATATTAGAGAGTGCCTCTGTCGAAGGTGTAGTTGATACCGATAAACGTGACAAAGTCTTGATATATAATCAAAATGGAGAATCATTTGATTTATACGTTCCATCTGAAACAGAAACAGTAAGGGTGAATATATATGAAATCTCAGGTTCCCTATTATATTCAACCGTAGCTGATGGTAGTAACGTAATTAATGTTGATGCTAGTGGTAAGTTAGGCTCAGCTGGTATTAAGATAGTTCAGGTAGTGGGTAGCCAAGTAAATTACTCTACTAAAATTATAATTAAATAATTATGAAAAAGATACTTATAGTACTATTATTAATATTAAGCGTTAATTTCAATAATATAGAGATATTTGCGAATAATAAATTATCTCCATACACAAGAGCATGGATCTATAATAAAAGTAGAGAAGCGAAAGATAATTTAAATGAAAAGAGTGATAAATTAAGCAACTCCTACGTAAAAAGTAGTGTATCTGCTATTACTGGTGAGGAGTATATAGGGGTATTTCTTTCAGTAGAAGATTTAAGCATACTCTCTGAAATAGAGTCTTTAGGTGGTCTGGTTAACTTTGCCAAGAATGATATTGTAGTTGCTCGTATTCCAGTAGATATGCTTACAGTTCTCTCTGAGTTAGAAGGGGTTAAGTGTGTTGAAGTAGAGAGACCTATTCAGTTAAACAATGATAAAGCTAGAAGTAAGAGTAGTGTAGATGCTGTACATAATGGAAGTTATGAACTACCTAATCCATATAAAGGAGATGGCGTTTTGGTAGGGATATTTGATTGCGGTATAGACTTTAACCACCTTGCATTTATGGATGAAAATGGTGATAGCAGGGTTCAAAGAGCATATATACCAGATAGTGAAGAGGGGACAGCTCCAGTACTATCAGATGGAACAGTTTTAGCTGGTTCAGCTTATGATAATCCTACTGATATTAGTTCACTTACAACAGATACCTATAACATTTCACATGGAACTCATGTTACAGGTATTGCTGCTGGTTCATATATGGGAAACGAATATTATGGGATGGCTCCTGAGTCTTCTCTTATATTGACTAGTATGTCCAATTTATCTGAGTACAATATTATATGTGCTGTACAATATATTATGGATGAAGCAGATAAGTTAGATATGCCAGTGTCTGTAAATTGTAGTCTAGGCTACTATAATGGTGCACATGATGGGTCAACATTATTATGCAAAACAATTGATGAGCTAACAGGTGCAGGTAAGATTGTATCAATTTCTACAGGTAATGCAGGTGGAGATAAAGTATATGTAACAAAGGAATTTACTAACGTTGATACCTCATTAAAAACATTGATAGTGAGTAAATCTGCTAACTATTCATATTTATTTGGAGATCTGTCAGCATGGAATAATAGTGATAATGCGATAGGGGTTAGAATCTTTGTTTATAGCTTTAGTGAAGGCAAGATAGTTTATGAATCGGAAATATTTAAACCTGAGAGTTCAGATTCATTTATTATAGAAACTGCTGATTATCCTGAGTTAGAGGCCTATTATGAAGGATCTGTTAGTCTTACTTCTGGGATTAATAGTAGTAATAATAAATACGAAATATATAGCACATTTACGATGACCTCAGATGATTATTCTGAAGGGACAGATCCAGACTATTGCATGGGAGTTGAATTTATAGGTGGAGATGGAGACAATATAGATGTGTGGGGAGACTATGCATATACATATTTTTCAGCTGAAGGTATATCTGATTTTGTTGATGGAACATCTGACTACTCAGTAAATGTAATGGCAACAGGAGAAAATATTATATCAGTAGGGTCGTATAATAGTAAACTTAGTTATACAACTTTAGATG
>JAWXTT010000048.1:0-14303 GCA_044433325.1 Bacteroidales bacterium | reverse complement strand
CATCTTGATTATCTATTAGGTTACCATCTTCGTCATAGTTGGATTCATCAAATTCATCCATTGAGAATGTTGTCTTGTTAATTCTTCGCCAGTTATCCTCTAGTTTACGGCTACCCCAACGTTTTTGGAATTCAGTTTTACCAGCACTTTTAGTTGAACTGTTGTAGAAATACCATGAATTATCACTACTACTTACTTGGAATGTAGTAGGAGCGTTGTTTTGGTTAGGGCGATTATTCCCTTGTGCAGCTTGTTGTGCGATGAATTCTTGGCGTGCCATCTCCTCTTGTTGCTCCTTCTCCTGCTTTTCTAACTCAGCTATAAGTCTTTCAGCTACTTTAGTTTGCTCTTCAGGTGTCATTGCTGATAGGGTAAGAAGTGAATCTTGCAAAGTCACATTTTGAGCGAAAACAGCTAGTTCATCTAATATCTCTGAACGCAATTTAATTTGCGCATAATTTAGGAATGTTTCAGGCAATTGAGGAACAGCCTCAGTATAACATGGTTGTGCTAAATCATATTGTTGAGTTTCATAATATAATTCACCCAATTTAATCTGACTAAGAGCCTTATCTATACCATTGCGTGTACTCTTCTCTATTGATAGAATATAGTTAGAAACCGCATTAGCAGTATCTCCACGTGTTAGGTGTAGGTTAGCTATGGCGTAATATATCTGGTCTAAATACTCCTTATTACGATCATAATTGGTCATTCTTTTTAATGACTTAACCTCAGTTGAGATATCAGCTTTAGAGAATACCTCACTCTGTTTAATGCGAGCATTAAATTTGGTGCGATAGGTAGCACTACTAGATTTGGCTGCTTGTTGAAATGCTGCATACGCTTTTGGGTTATCACCTATTTCCGCATAGACCTCTCCTAATAGAAAGTTTAGGCGTGTGTGTTGCCCCTTATTTGTGTCATTAATAGCATTTTCAAGGAATGGGACAGCCTCCTTTATTTTACCCTCTTTAAGGTAATAATCAGCAAAGGTGATATTATAAATCTCACGATTCTCCGTAGTTATTATATCGGTAGGTTTAATTCGTTCAGCTATATTTGAGGCTTCAGTCATCCATCCCATAGTAGTATATGAGCGCATCTCCCATAGGGTGCAATTAGTAACCAATTCAGGCATCCATGTGAAATTCTTAGCAATATACTTGAATGTCGATGATGCTCCTAGAAAATCACCATTGTAATATTGTGCTTGTGCCATTAGATACCAAGCATTATGGATAAATGGATTGAACTCACCCCGTTTAACATATTCGCGATAACGTGGGTCACGCATCTTGTTGCGATCACGTTTAGGTGAAATCTTAATAGAGTGTAGCTGAATAGCTTTCTGCATCTTCTCAATGGTGCGATCATAATTAGTGCCTGGTTGAGGAGCTTTGCTATTGGTCAGAGCCTCGACAGGATGGATATATACGCGCCCTGACGAGTAATCATCTTGATAACTGTTCTCCATTTTATCAATCTGTTCGATGTAGTGCTTATCCCCATTATAATATACATTGTAACGAGTGATGAATGATTGATAATGGCGTGTTGCAGGTGTGTTCTTTTTGGTGGAACATGATGGAAAAATCGAAGCTGCAAACAGTATGATTAATATGATATGTAAATATCTGGAATTGCGCATTTTATAAGTAACGCAGAAATTAGTTCTATATTGTGGTAAATTGCCTCTTAATTAGTCGTGCTAAGGTGTATAATACTACTAGGGTAATAACTATCGTTGCTGATGATGGTACATTCAAATAATATGAAATCATTAATCCTGTTAATCCACTGAATGCACTAATAGCTACTGAGGCGTATATCATTGAACTGAATCGCTTATAAAACAGTTCAGCTATCATTTGAGGTAGAGTAAATAGGGATAATAATAGCATGACTCCTATTAATTTGATAGTTAAGACTATGCATATTGCTATTAGTACCATCATTGAGTAGTTTATAAATCGCTCAGGGAGAGATGCTACCTTGGCAAAGTCACGATCAAATGCACATGCAATAATCTGTTTATAGAATATTATGAAGAATCCAACTAATACAATCGTATATATTAGGAATACTGATAAATCTATGTAATTAATAGTTAAGATGCTACCAAATAGAAATGAATTTAACTCAGGAACATAACCAGGTGTAAGAAAAATAAATAGTGTCCCAACTGCCATACCCAGAGCCCAAATGACCGCTATGGCTGAGTCCTCACGTATATGTTGACGACGTGATACATACTCTACACCTACCCCTGATATGACTGCAATTACGCTAGCCATAGCAATTGGTGAGATACCTAAATAATACCCTAATCCTAAACCTCCGAAACAGGCATGTGTTATCCCCCCTGAGATAAATACCATACGACGTGTAACAACATAAGTGCCTATGATGGCAGCTGATATACTTATTAGGATTACTCCGATAAGTGCGTTTTGGATAAAGGTATATTTTAGTGTTTCAATCATTTTTCTCCCATTTGTAATTTGGATATATTTTTAAGGGTCAGTTTCTAGAACTCCTCTCTACTCTTTCTCTTCGATTTTGAAACCCATATCCATTAGATTGCTCCAGAATTTAGGGTATGACTTAGTTACTACTTCACAATCCTTGATAACGATATTTGTAAATTTCACCGCTGCCCCAGCAAATGCCATAGCCATACGGTGGTCATCATAGGTTGCTATCTCAATAGGTTGCATAGTGTCAATATCTGTTTTGTTACCATCCCATACCATTGAGAAATCATCGGTAACATCTATTATAAACCCAAGTTTATATAGTTCTGTTCGTAACGCCTCAATTCTATCTGTTTCTTTAATCTTCAATGTTGATAACCCTGAGATATTAAATGGAATACCCTTTAGTGCTGCTGTGACAATAATGGTTTGCGCTAAGTCAGGTTGATCAACTAGGTTAAGTGTTAATATCGCTGGCAATTGATAGTCAATTTTATCACGAATAATAACAGCATCTGCGGTGTAAATAGTTTCAACTCCTAATGCACTGAAATATTCTTCAACACGTGAATCCCCCTGTACGCTATCTTTAGTAAGTCTAGGGAGTTTAACTGTTGAATTAGGGATTAGTGATACCAGTTGATACCAGTAGGATGCAGCTGACCAATCACTCTCAACAGTGAATTGACCTATTGAATATACTCCCTGTTCAATGGTGATAATATTACCATCAAGCTGTGCCTTAGCCCCAAATTGGCGCATTAGCGAGATTGTCATTTGAATATAAGGGATAGAGATGATACGCCCCTCAAGCACTATACGTAATCCCCCTTTGAGTAGTGGTGCAATCATCATCAAAGCTGAGATATATTGTGAACTAACATCTCCAGCTAGCTTAATCTCTCCACCCATTAACTCCTTTCCGCTTATGGCGATAGGTGGATAACCCTCACTAGTGCCATACTCAATATCTGCACCTAATGAGCGTAGAGCATTAACCAATATCGATATTGGACGTTGGCGCATACGCTCTGACCCATCCAATATCACATTACAACCACTATTCATTGCATAGAATGCAGTTAAGAAACGCATAGCTGTACCAGCAGCTCCAATATTTATAATATCCTCTTCGCTGGCTAGTGCTTTCAGCATTACATCGGTATCATCACAACGAGCTACATTACTTAGGCTATCCCCCTCAGCACTAACCGATAGGGCGTTAATGATTAGTGCGCGATTGCTAATGCTTTTTGAAGCTGGTAGGTTAACCGTTCCTACCATATTTTCAGGTGTAATAATCTTAATATCCATATAAGTGCAAAGATACATTATCTTTTTTATTAGTTGAATGGCGTGTCGAATAAAAACCTTTTTTAATATGAATATTTAGTTTAAATATGAACAATAGCAGGCTGGGACGCGTTTCAGAGACCTAACTAAATAGTAAATTCAATGAAAAGGTTTATAGGTTTAATTATAGTAATATTGTTTATAAATGTTTCAAAGGCTCAGTCAGGAGCTTATGACGAAAAATTAATATGGACTATACGTACTAATCTGCTTTATGACATAGCGGTGACACCTAATATTGGTGTTGAATTTGCAGTTAATGATAGTTGGTCAATAGGGACTAATTGGATTTATGCATGGTGGGGTGATAGAGATAGAAATCGTTATTGGCGTATTTATGGAGGAGATTTTTTTGTTAATCATTATCTGTTTCGTGACGAAAATTCAGCTCCATTAACAGGTCACCATGTGGGTGGCTTTTTTCAAGCAGGAACTTATGATTTCGAGTTCGGTGGAGATGGGCAGAAAGCTGAGTTTAATTGGGGATTATCCATTAGTTACGGTTATTCATTAGCGATAGCTAGGAGATTGAATTTAGATTTTGAACTAGGGGTTGGTTTTGTCGCTGGGAATTATCAAAAGTATTATCCTGATAATGGTTGTTACGTATGGGAGGATACAAAGCATAGAAATTATTTGGGTATTACTAAGTTAGGAGTAACGTTAGCATGGTTTATTGATAAGTAAAAGAAGATTATGAAAAGGGTATTGGTTGCAATAATTTTATTAACATTCATATCGTGTGAGCATAAGGAGTTATGTTATACACATCCGCACGGAACATGCTTTAATATTGAGTATGATTGGAGTGAGTGTGATGTCGATTATATCGATGCTATGAGGATATTAGCTTATCCAATCTTAGGCGATGCGCCATTATCGTATAATCTGGTTGGTGGTGATGGTGGTGAGTTGGTTATCCAGTTTGGTGAGTATAATTTGTTATCATTTAATATTGATACAGAGGCTATACTATTACGTGATGAATCCACAATGGAGAGCATTGAGGCGTATGTTCGCACTACTACTATTACAGAGGGGATGGTAGGAGTAGATGAACCTGAATTACCTACATCAATAGAGGGTGAGGAGCTAATAATTTATCCAGATAAGATATATAAATCAACATATGACAATCTAGTTTCTGATAATGTGGAGGATACGATTACCATTGAGTTGTTAATGAAACCGTTGGTTAAACATATTAGTTATCAGGTACGCGGCATAGGTAATGCTAGTAGTATTTATATGATTAAGGGGGCGTTAGGGGGTGTTTCATCCTCGATAGGGATTGTGACAGAGAGGTTGTCAACTACTTCTTCAGCAATGGTTTTTGATGGTATGCTCAATGGTGATACTGTTTTGGGCGAGTTTGACTATTTCGGAGTTGCTGATAATGATGATACGCAAAATTTAGTGCTTTTCTTATGGGGTGATGATGGAAATTTGAGAGCTACATTTGATGTCTCAGAGCAGATAGCTCAAGCACCAGATAAATATAATATAGAGATAATAATTGATACCGATATAAGTATGCCTGAAACGATAAATGGAGATGACGGTTTCTCCCCAAGCGTAAATGATTGGGAGGAGAGCGAGGGTGATAATATATTTATAATATAAAATGGGACAAAAGTCTAATTAATTAAATTTAAAATTGTTATGAAAAAGATGTTTTTTATGGGTGCGTTAGCCTTTGCGCTAATGGCAGTAAGTTGTACTAATGAGGATGAGCCAATAGTGACTAACTTACAAGATTCAAATTTATTAAGTTTTAGTACTATTGCATCAACTACTTCACGTGGTGCAACTATTACGAGTAATACCGATTTGCAATCATCTACTATAGATGTGTTTGCATATAAAGATGGTAGTGAAAATCTGTTTATGGGAACAAGCAGTAGTGATGGTGTTAAACTAACCTATAATAATGGTTGGGGGTATGACGATGCAACAGAGAGTGAATATTGGCCTAATGATACTATTCATTTCTATGCAATATCACCAGAGTATGACCAAAACCTAGTGAAAACATTTGCATCAGGAGATCAAGAGATGACCTACACAGTCCCAGAGGATAATGGTGATCATATTGATGTAATGTATGCTATGGTACTTAACTCGCACCGTAATGACCGTGATGGTGATGGTTCAGGTAGAACTAGTGGAACTGTAAATTTAGTTTTCACTCACATCCTAACACAAATCTCATTTAGTGCTAAAACTACTAAATCATCCATGGAGATTGATATTGAGAGTGTAGAGCTATACAATGTTCTTAATACAGCTACATTTAACTTGACAAAAGATAGTTGGGGAGATTTCACCAGAACTTATTCAGACTATGCGCTAGGTTTAACAGCTGATGTTGTGGATATTACTGATACTGAGGTGACTCTTAACGACGCAACTGGAGCTATGATGCTTATTCCACAGACATTAACAGAGTGGGATAATAGTACATCATCAACGACTACTATTGCTGATGCTGATGCAGCTAACCAATCATATCTAAAGATAATGTGTAAGATAAAAGTTACTACTGATGGCGATTCATATCTATATGGTTCAGCTACTGAATATCTTCCAGTTTATATCCCATTTGGGGGTGTGCTAGAACAGGGGAAACAAGTTAATTACCTACTAACATTTGGTGATTCATCAACAGGTGGTTCTGGTGGTGGTGGTTACGACGAGGATGGCGACCCAATTCTAAGCGATATCTTAATCACATTTGATGCAACAGTAAATGGATGGAGTGATGCTGGTTCAACAACAACTACTATGTAGTCTATTAATTGACTAATAGGGATTAAGGTGGCAGGTTTTTATTAGCTTGTCACCTTTATATATTATTGTAGTAACTCCAACAACCTGTTTCCTCTTTAAGTATTATGGTTGAGGATGGTTTTATTACAAATTCAGATAATCCATATTTTTTAGATTTGCCGTTGCCCCAATCGTAGGTGTAGCCTAGTCGCGTGAATGGGTAGTGTAGTCCATCTGTTGGTGATTCATAGCTATATGCTATATTGTCAATAAACCAATCTTTGTACCAATCATACGTAATACTCTCAGGATAGTCGATTGCGCCATAAGTGGTTGTTGGATCTGGGTTGTATGATGGACGGATAATATCACTTTTATTTACCCATAGCAGGTTAACTACTGAATTGGTATCAGTGCTTTTCATTCCCAATATCTGCATTAAGCGTTGTTGGATAGCTGTTGAATCAGTTATCTCATCTTCGTTGGCTAAATATTGATTTAATTCATTAGGGATAGTTACCCATAGCATATATTCGGTGTTGTCAGATGTAGTAAACTCCTCACCGCACTCAATATCTGCGTAATACCAATCAGTGGATTGAAGTGTAGAAACTAGCACCATGCTATCGGAGTCAATTATTTTCCACTCCAATAGTGGCGAATCCTCATACCTAATAGGCACAAGTCCATAGTAGATATCCTCAGATGTAAGCTCACGCGAAGCATCCGCAATAGCCTTAGCATAGCTATCCAATTCATTCTCACGCCTGTCACACCCAATGACTACTAATATAGTAATTAATAGTACAAGATATTTCTCTATTTTCATTTCAAGAATAGTTTATTTAGTATGGTTTCTATCTTATTGATATATCTTTTATCATTTGTGATACTATATTGGTTGTATAAATTTAATATCTCCTCTTGTTCTTTAGTTGGAATAAGTTTTAAATCTAATATGTTTCCTTTATTTAGGTCGTTTGGCTCATATTTCTTTAGACCATTTCCATATTCACGGCTATTATCCTCAAAAATTAATTTTGCAGTATCTGTTAATAGATATGCAAATAGTAAATCTATTGGAATATCATATAATAGATTGCTCTGAGGGTAAATGCAATGAAAGGTTGTTAAGTTTAATATATTAGCTTTATTACGAATAAAGCGTAACCCTTTACGATTAAATACTGATACCCATATCGGGGCTATAGCTCTACGCTCCATAGAGTACCATGGTTTTCTGTTAGCTGTTAGATAGCGTTTATCTATTCCATCTATTTCACCTTTAGTGATATATTTGGTCAGATTCTCATTCTCAACATTAACGGCATTCAATATAAAAATACTCTTGTCATTGGCTTTAAGATTTTCTAATTCCTTAGTGTCGAAAATATCATATTTAATATCTCGTGAATGGCATATGCATGGTTGAAGATATTGTTCATCTATCTGGTACTCTTTCGCTTTCGATAGATTAAATGTAAAGTAGTCGTTAGCTCCTGTTGCTATCCCACGTACTACTTTTGCATAATTCGAGAATGGAACTAAGTTGTTATATTTACTGCTATTGTTAGGCGTATAATATAGTTTCCATTTACTTTCTGCTTTAAATTCTGATAGCTTACGTGTTACGGCGTTTGCAGGTATCTTAGGATAACTAGATATAATATTCTCTATTTTATCTATTTCAGAAATTGATTTAATGGTAGTTATCTGTACCTTATCGGTTTTTTTATCATTAGCACATAATATTATTGATGCAGTTGTTAGTGCATCATCAAATATATTTTCCTCAAAATCAAAAACAAATATATATCTAAGTGTGCCTGTGGCAAGCAAGTGCTTTTTTACTAATTTCCCATAGTCTGAGTTCATAAACTCTGATGGAACTATATACGCAGATCTTCCATTCGGATTTAGTTGATGAATAGATTTTAGTAAGAATAGTGTATATAGATTAGTAAAACCACTTAATTTACATCTTAGATGTTTTTCAATATCTGCTAGTATGTTTTTATTATCATAATCATGAAATTTAAAATATGGTGGATTGCATATTATTCCGTCATATTTATTATCCCAATCATTATACATGTAGTCGGAAAGAATAAGATTAAGGTTATCGTCGCTACTGAAATATTTTTTTGCTTCCGAGTAAATAATATTATCAATCTCAAAACCCTTTATGATTAAATCATCTCTTTCGCTAAGGAGTTCTCTTGTGAATATCCCAAGCCCGAAAGCTGGTTCTAACACGGTTTTTATTTCATGATTCCCAAGTAACCAATCAGCTAAAATTTTAGCAATAGGTTGTGGCGTAAAAAATTGTGCGTATTTTTTACGATGTTCTATTGAAACTTTTTGGATATATTCCTCTTCTATTCTCGGGCAGATATTCATTAAAAATCTGAGCTATTAATATTAAGTACACTAGATAAATTTTCAATATCGAGATATGCACACCCTTTACTAAAGGTGACGTAGTATAATAATCGTCCTTTATTCATTAGTTTACGAACACTTTTATGTTCAGGTTCATCAACTTTATTTGCTATTTCTGTTCCGCAACGTGAATTGATTTTAATTGTCACTTTATTCTGATTTTTATTATCACCTCCAACAGAAAATAGATCATCTTCATTTTCGGGATTAGATATTATATTTAATATCTGTTCAAATGAGATACCATATACTTTATCAAAAAATACTTGAAAATAGAAATGAGGAACATTAAAAGTTTCAATCCATTTATATCCCACTTTAATATCTTCAACTTTAGGTGTTATTGAGAGAGAATCTCGTTTCTTTACCTCTTTAATAGCAGCTTTTAGCTGTTTTAGGAGATCGTTTAACGTGGAAAGTCGTTCACTAGCTCGCCATCCGGGTACTTTAAAATCTATTATACTAATTGTTTCTGGTGTAATGCTGTTAAGAATCTCAAGATATATTTTGCGGTTAGTCGTATTTAATTCATTTGAGTATTCATTAAGTATTTTGCTCTTAGTTTCTAATGCAATTTGAGTATAATATTCAGTTCTCTCTTGCATAGCTTTCTCATACTCTTCTATTAAGAATGCGCTAGAGCGTACTTCAATACCAGCAATAGCTTTTTTAACGTAATCAGCTATTTCAGGGTGTGGTATATGGCTAATATCGTAACCTTTGTTAGTGTCAAAGTCAGATTTATTGAATATTAATAAGTCTGGGCGTTTTCCGATAGTATCTAATTCCTCTTGAAACTCTTGAAAAAATAGGTCAAAACTCTCATCCCCAGCTATTAAATCATCAGATTTACCATATTTAACGGCAATATAGTTATTGGATGTTTCATTTATTACACGAATAATTATCTCTTCAGCCCAGTCCCCCTGTTGTTTATTAGTGATAAAGTTTGAGGATGCTTGAGTTGGTGTGTGTGCTGGAACTCTAGATTCATCAAAATTTACTAAACTAGGTGAAACTAGTGAAGATAATTCTTGTATTCTATTGAAGTAATCCATGATAGTATAATACTTTTCTGTTTCTGCAAATTTAATAAAAAATGATTATATAACAATGTTTTGAAAAATATTAAGGAGTGATTAACCATTATAGGCTAATCACTCCTTAATTAAGTTTTACGCTTTGGGCGTAACACGCTATGGTGTTTGCTTTGCGTTTAGTTTTTTTCGCTGATTGGTTCTATGTTCATGAATCGACGACCAGCTTTACCTTCAGTGAATACTACGATTCCGTCAGTTAATGCGAATAATGTATGGTCTTTACCTAAACCTACGTTTTTACCTGCATGGTGTGCAGTACCGCGTTGACGTTTTAGGATATTACCAGCTTTTGCGAATTGTCCGCCAAAAATTTTAACGCCTAATCGTTTACTTTCCGATTCACGTCCGTTCTTAGAACTACCGACACCTTTTTTATGAGCCATTTCTGTTAATTTTTAGGGGTTAAGCAATTACGTCTTTGATTAAAATCTCAGTGAAGCATTGGCGGTGACCATTGCGTTTACGATATCCTTTTCTTCTTTTTTTCTTGAAAACGATAACTCTTTCACCTTTTACGAGGGGACGTTTAACCTCGCAAACAACTTTAGCTCCTTCAACGGTAGGAGCACCTACTGTAACAGTACCGTCGGCATCTATAAGAAGAACCTTGTCAAAAGTGATTGCATCACCTTCATTTTTGTCTTCGCCGAGATAGTGGACATACATATATTTTCCAGCTTCAGCCTTGAATTGTTGTCCTTGAATTTCTACGATTGCGTACATCTGTTTTTTTATTTATACAGGTTAGCCCGTGAGGCGTATGAATACTCTTTCATATCTTGATATAGCCTATGTGGGAAAATCAGGGTACAAAATTACTATTTTACATTTATCAATACAAATTTTTTCAGCATTAAAAATACTTGATGAGCAACTTTTTATCTAAATATCCCCTTTAATACACTAATCGGATATTGTCAAGCCACATTTGAGTGCCTGGCGAGCCTATATATGCTCCGCCATGACTGGATGCAAAGTGTAGAATCATATGGGTTGGAGTTTCATCAGCATCAGCCCAACTCACTTCGGTTACTGGAACATTCTCTCCTTGGCTATTAATTGCATATCTCTCTTCATGTCCAATATTCATATTTGGTGTGTAGTCTGGTGATTTAGTAGCATCGCCATATATGATTTGGTAGGTTGCGTCCTTAACCCAATCGCTATCCTGCGTATAGTTAATTACTATTGTTCCTATGCGGCTAGCGTATATATTACCGTCATTATCTTCCCAACGTTTCTGTAATAATAGTATGGCGGTGGGCATATCTATCCCCTCTATGGTTTTGGTTGAACTAAATCCTGTCATACGTATTCTATTGGGTTCTCCTGACAGTTGAATCTTATAATCAAATCGTAATGCTTTAGGGCGTTCACTAAATTCAATTCCTGAGTTTAGATATTTATGTGGGTCTTTAGTCCCTGTTATAGGTTCTACTACGCTCCCTTGAAAAATAGAACCAGCTGCAATAACTGAGATATTTATTATCCCTAGTACTTTTACTTTCTCAATACGTGTAACTAGGTGAGCAACTTTACCCCCTCCATCTAACTCAAACGGGGAAACGCTACTATTAGTTTTAGTAATACCCGCAACTTTAGCCATCACGTTAGATGTAGCCCATTGTGAGCCTCCTAGATTATAGTATGGTTCATTCTCGGTATTTTCACCCTCGGGAGCTATCTCATATAAAGTTTTTTCATCACCTCCAATGATTCCACTCTCTGAGATTATACGTGTAAACCACTGCTCCATATCGCCATATTTGAGTAGCACCTCACGCTCTGCCGCTATAATATTAGTTATTTGTAGTGCAGCAATTAGTATAAATAAAAATTTTCTGTACATATTTTTTACAACTTATAACCCCACTGCTCTAGTGCGTAGCCCCAACGCTCCTGCACTAGTTTTATGGTGCGCTCCTCGAATTTATATTTAGTCTTTTTATGACCACTCTTTTTAGATATATATTTCTCAATATCAGCACGTGCAGCCTCAAAACCATCTAACCCTAAGGTGTCATAAATCAGTTTAGTTTGAGATAGTGCATCTGCTTCATAATCCTCAAATTTTATCTCTATCAGATTTCCCTCTGGGATTAGCCCCTTATCCTGCTCATATTTGTTGTACAACTTGGTGTAGGTAGTTAGGATATTCTCCTCCATCTGCTCATCAGTGATTTTTTGTAACTCTAAAGGCTTGATAGTCTTAGTGAAGAAACTGCGTGTACTCTCAAAAACTGTATATGGATTACGTACCAAGTATATAAATTTAGCATCAGGGAAGATTTTCAACAACTCCTTGACACGACCCGTATGTGGTGGGTTCTTAGATAGAAATTGCTCCCCATTAGTGTTCCAAAGTGATATTTTTATCAATTTAGTAAATTCATCCTCAAATTCCTTTAGCTCCTGCTGCTCAATGGTGTCAAATATCAAATATTTATCGACATATTCAGGCATAAGTTCAGGGAAAAACCACATCTGGTAATATGCGTGTGGAGTCATATTAGCAAGGGCAAACTCCTCCTCCTGTGGTAAATCCACACTCAACTCCATATTATCAGTAGGGCGTTTATCAGGCATTAGCCAGCTCATGGTGCGCTTAAAGAATGATTGCCCCCACATCATTAGGTGCGGCATCACTGTTTGATATGTGGTGTTGTACCCAAAATTCTTATCTTGTGAAAGCACATTGTGCATAAATGTAGTGCCACTACGCCAGTGCCCTAGTATAAATACGGGCGGTTTGGCTAATGGTTTATTCTCTAGCTGTTTAGCGTAACGCTTATTCTGTATTGCGCCAAATGGGCTTAATATTCTACATATACACTTAGTTAGTATATATTTAGTGCGATATGCTTTACCTATCTTTTTATCTTTAGTAAGTCTGGTGAATGTTTTCCAATCAGCCCCGACTAATGTATTTACAGGTAGTTTATTAAAATCGATAAGTCCCATCTGCGGTTATTTATTTAGATTAATATCTAAGCCTGAGTTATTTAGTTCAGCAATAACTTTACTGATTGCATCATAGTGTGATGAATCTATACCTAACTCACTAAGGTTAATAGTTAGGTTGTTCATCAAGTTGCTGTTGCTATCACCTTGACCAATTATCATACCTACGGCGCACGTATTATGTGTGATAGGGTCAATAAGGATAAATGCACCAGTTTCCTTATTCACGCTGTATGGGTCGAAGAATAGCTCACGAGCTGTTGTCATCTGAACGCAACCTATCTGATTCAGTTGGAGTTGCATATCCTTCACGCTATCAACGCCATTACCTACGGTTAGTTTCTCCATACTGTTAATATTAACTTTATACTTAATATTGTCAATATGAAGACGTGTGGTGTTAGTTGTATGTTTAATGAAATAACGTTTCATGCTATCCATAGGTTCTTCATCCATCCATACTAACATACTCTCAATGGAGCTAGATGTGATAGGTTTATCATCGGTATGGATTAGCATTTCGCCACGTGAAATATCTATCTCATCCTCTAGGGTTATGGTTATGGATTGTGGTGCAAAGGCGTATTCTAGCTCCCCTTCATAGGTAACTATGCTCTTAACCTTTGATGTTTTGCCTGATGGTAAAGCCATAACGGTATCACCCTTGCGAATTACTCCGCTAGCTACCTTGCCAGAGAATCCACGGAAGTCTAGGTTAGGACGTAACACATATTGTACAGGGAAACGGAAACTATCCATGTTACGGTCTTTGCTAACCTCAACACTTTCCAAATGGTCTAAAAGCGAAATGCCTTTATACCAATCCATATTATCAGAACACTCCACAACATTATCACCATTAAGTGCTGATATAGGTATAGGGGTAATATCTTCAATATTCAAATCTTTAGTGAAAGCCATGTAATCGCTAACGATATTATCAAAAACCTCTTGGCTATAATCAACTAAATCCATCTTGTTCACTGCTAGAATCACATGCTTAATACCCAATAACGATACTATGAATGAGTGTCGCTTAGTCTGAGTTATTACGCCAGTGCGAGCATCAACCAAGATGATAGCCAGATTAGCCGTTGAGCCTCCAGTAATCATGTTACGTGTATATTGCTCATGTCCTGGGGTATCCGCAATAATAAATTTACGACTGTTTGTCGAGAAATAGCGGTATGCTACATCAATG
>JAWXTT010000047.1:0-14398 GCA_044433325.1 Bacteroidales bacterium | reverse complement strand
GTTCAGATAGAGGAGAGCGCAAGTTTGAACCTCGTGAAGAGAGGGGTTTTGAACGTAAGTTTGATAGAGGTTCAGATAGAGGAGAGCGCAAGTTTGAACCTCGTGAACCTCGTGAAGGTGGCGAACGTCGTGTACGCGAAAATACGGGACCTAAACATGGTGTAGAGATAGCTGATAAGGTAGTTAGATTCCGTCAACCTACACTAGATGCTACTTCTGAAAAAACTATTATACGTGGTCGTCGTAATGGCTGGAAACGTAATAACATAGATAACGATAATAACAACAATACAAATAAAGATTCTTAGAATTATGAACAAATTAGATATTCTTCTATTAGGCTCAGGTGGTCGTGAATCAGCTCTAGCATGGAAACTAAACCAAAGCCCACGTTTAGGCAAATTATATATTGCTCCAGGTAATGGTGGCACAGATGCTTATGGTACTAATGTGGCTATCTCTCCATTAGATTTTGAAGCTATTAAGAGCTTTACTCTTGAAAATAACATCAACATGGTAATAGTTGGTAATGAAGACCCATTGGTGGCTGGTATTTATGACTATTTCATTAATGATGAGCAATTGAAATCTATCCCTGTAATAGGTCCATCTAAGGTGGGTGCGCAATTAGAGGGTAGCAAGGAGTTTGCTAAAGAGTTTATGGAGCGTCATAATATCCCAACAGCTCGTTACTTGAGTGTGACACTTGACAATATTGAGCAAGGTTACAACTTCCTTGAACAACTTGAAGCTCCTTATGTGCTTAAAGCTGATGGCTTGGCGGCAGGTAAAGGGGTGCTTATTTTACCTACTATTGAGGAGGCTAAAACTGAACTTGGTAAGATGCTAAATGGTATGTTCGGTGCATCATCGGCAACGGTGGTTATTGAGGAGTTCCTTTCAGGGATTGAGTGTTCAGTATTCGTTCTATCAGATGGTAAATCATATAAAGTATTACCTGTTGCTAAGGATTACAAACGTATTGGCGAGGGGGACACTGGCTTAAATACTGGTGGTATGGGTGCAGTTTCACCTGTAAGTTTCGCTGATGAGGTATATATGCAAAAGGTAACTGAACGTATCATTGAGCCTACTGTTCAAGGTCTTATCAAGGATGAAATCACATATAAAGGATTTATCTTCTTAGGTCTTATCAAGGTTAACAATGAACCAATGGTTATTGAATATAATGTACGTATGGGTGATCCTGAAACTGAGGCGGTAATGCTACGTATCAAATCGGACTTGGTGGAACTATTGGAGGCAGTAGGTGCTGAAAATCTTGAAACTAAAACTTTAGAACTAGACCCACGTTTCGCAGTTACTGTTATGACAGTATCTGCTGGATATCCTGGTGATATAGAGAAGGGTAAGGTTATTACAGGATTAGATAGCGTAACTGATAGTATCACATTCCATGCAGGAACTAAAAAGGATGGTGATGCGTTAGTAACTAATGGCGGTCGTGTAATAGCAGTTAGCTCTTATGGAGATAGTAAAGCTGAGGCGTTAGCACAATCATTCAAAAGCATTGAAAAAATCAACTTTGAGGGTAAATATTTCCGTTCAGATATAGGTTTTGACTTAGACTAAAGTGAAAGGCGAAAAGATAAATAGCTATATTGATGGGAGGGGATTTATTATAATCTCCTCCCTTATAGCTTTTACTTTAGCCATAATAACACTGATTAGTAATATTACTATCAACGAGAGGATTTTTGATTACGGCTTGTTTGCTAACTCAGCCAATATGTGGTTAGATAAGGGGACCTTATCATGGAGCATAAACTTGGTTACAATAATAGCAATAGCCATTGTTATAACTGTATGTAATAACCAATTCCAATTTATCCGCTCATTTACATCACTACTAGCTACCATATTCGTTATTCTAGCAACATGTAACACACACATTAGTAATACGCTAATAGATGGCAACATATTAGCATTAGTGACAATAATATCTGTATCACTACTATACTTTACATTCCAGTATGGAAATCCTGTAATACTCTTTAGCATATTTACACTAATCATAACTTGTAGCTTTTTTAATTATGCATATCTGACATTACTCCCAATATTTATATTAGGGGCAATGCAGATGAAAGCAATTAACACAAAAACCGTTCTTGCTATTGTTTTAGGGATAATTATCCCTTTTTGGATAATTTATGGACTGCATATATTTTCTCCTAGCGATATCAAATCAATAAATATGGTATCCATTGCACGAGCTGTAGTTATAGCTGATTCACCAATATTTATATATAACCTAACAACAGCAGTTATAACATTCTTTCTGCTGATTAAAAATATGATAACTATCTATAACTTTCCTCCACAGGAGAGAGCTTATAATGGTGTATTGACTCTATTGACCCTATGGTCAATAGTTATGCCAATGATAGATTATTATAACTCTAATAGCTATATGCCAACACTATATCTATGTTGTGCGGTGCAGGGCGCACACGCCTATACATCGTCACGTGATAGGTATAAATACCTGTGGGTAATAACATTGATATTAGCATACTTATCACTATATATTTGGCAATTACTATGAAAGTAATCATCGAAGCTAACATCCCATTTATCCATGGCATTTTAGAACCATTTGCTGATATTGAGTATCTAACCAATGATAAGATAACAGCTGATAGCGTACGTGATGCTGATGCCCTAATAATACGTACACGCACCATCTGCAATGCAGCATTGCTAGAGGGAAGTAAATGCCAATTTATAGGCACAGCAACCATAGGCACAGATCATATAGACTTATCCTATTGCCATAAGCGTGGGATAGCAGTATATAACGCTCCTGGATGTAACGCTCCAGCAGTAGCACAATATCTATTTAGCTCGATAGCTGAATGGATGCAACATGATGGACGAAAAAGTAGCGAATTAATCCTAGGAGTGATAGGTGTAGGAAATGTAGGGAAGATAGTAGCGCGTTGGGGTGAAGCGTTAGGATTTAAACTACTACTGAGTGACCCTCCACGTGAACGCAATGAGAGTGAGCCAATCACACATATCGCACCACTAGAAAGGTTAATAGCTGAATCAGATATAATCACATTCCACACACCGCTAACCAATCAGGGAGAGGATGCAACATACCATCTATGCAATACTGTGATGGTTGATAAATTCCAGAAATCACCACTAGTAATTAATTGCGCTAGAGGTGGAATAACTGATACCACAGCACTACTAGGTGGATTATCTAATGGCAAAATCTCAGCATGCGTAATAGATTGTTGGGAGGATGAACCGATGATAAATAGCACACTATTGGAAAAGTCGCTAGTGACAACACCACATATAGCAGGTTACTCCATCGAGGGTAAAATGCGCGGAACTGAGATAATCTTAAAAGCTCTAAAAAAGCACTTCGACCTAAAGGAGCTAGAAATAACTGAGGTAACTAAACCAATAACAGGAGCTACCACAGTAACCCTAGAACAGATAACCCAGAGCTATAACCCACTAACAGATACAGCTGCTCTAAAAGCTAGCCAAACTGATTTTGAATCTCTACGCAACAACTACCACTACCGTCACGAGGTGTAGCTTATTTATACGGCTCTATCTCAAAACCTAGTTGTTTAACTGTCGTGCAGACGTTCTCACCTCTGATATCACCCTCAACCTCAATTATACCTGAGGATAATTCGATATCAACTTTGGTAACATTTGGCAGAGCATTTATTGCTTTCTCAACATTAGCTTTGCAATGATTACAGCGCATCCCTGTCGCTTTAAATCGTTGGATTGATATCTGTTGTGCTTCATGAGTGTGAGAGTTGCCTCTAAACTTTTGGATATAAGCATTCACAAGCAATAAAATAAATAGTATTGTCGAAGCTAATTGCCACCAAACTACGTCACCAGTGCCACAATGAGCTGAATTACTAATTGCCATCAGTTTAGCAGTAAACCACTCAGTAGGCAAAGCAAAATCTATAACCACAGCGAACCCAATAGCTCCCAAGATGATAGTTAGAAGATATAAAAGTGTTGTCCTTACACCTAACACCTTTCTTAGTACAGCCAATGTAGCTACATTAGTTGCTGGTCCTGCCATTAAGAACACTAACGCTGCACCAGGTGAAATACCCATCATAAGCAACGATAACGCAATAGGGATAGAACCAGTTGAACATATATACATAGGGATAGATAGCAATAGAACAACCAAAATATTAAGCGCGTAATAATCCCCCAAAAGCTCAAATACCCCTGATGGAACAAATGCAGTTATAGCAGCAGCAATAACCAATCCAATAGTTAACCATTTCCCCAAATCTTGCAACATATCAACAAAACCATATTTGAAAACATCAATTAGGGTTAATTGCTTAGATTTTGAGATTGTACAACTCTGAGCTATATTTTGCTCTGCATTATCGTCATTCTCCACTGAAAATCTATCAACCAATAATCCCCCAAAGATAGCAACTACGAATGCTACAATAGGTCGTATAATAGCAAATGGTAACCCTAACACGCCATAAGTTGCAAGAATGGAATCCACCCCCGTTTGAGGTGTAGCAATCAAGAATGATACCGTAGCACCATCACTTGCCCCCTCCTTTTTTAGTGACATAGCAGTTGGAATCACGCCACATGAACATAACGGTAGTGGTACTCCAAATAGAGCCGACAAGAATACCGATTTAAACCCCTTCTTAGATAAATATCGACTAAATGCCCTCTTAGGCAGATACACATGAAGTAACCCTGCAATTAGAAAACCTAACAATAAATAGGGTGACATTGCATTAAGTATGCTAAGTAGCTCATTAAAGTATTGCATAATCTTTTGATCTGTTTATTGCAAAGTTAGCTTTTTATTTTATTCTATATCCAACTATTGAACAGAATTTTCGTGACAAACGAGGCGCATGGCGCAGAAGTCGCATCATAAATGGCCATCTTTTGGGGTGTAATTTTTGATATATCGTCTGTTCTATAATCAGGCAGTGAAATGGGTACGTAAAAATTATAGTAATAAAATCACTAACACCTATGTGATGGAGGCAACAGGTGTCTATTATGAGGAGTTAGCGTATCATTTACACAAATTAAAATTTAATGTTGTAGTACTATTACCAAATAAGGTTAAACATTATGCTAAGAGTCTAAATGTCAAGTTTAAAACTGATAAATCTGACTCTAAAATAATAGCACAAATGGGAGTAGAACAGCAGCTAAGACTATGGAACCCTCCAGCTCCAATATACAGGAGATTGAGATTACTTACTCGTCTATATGAAATGTTAACAGAGTAAAAGACTGTAATGGCAAATCACATAGAATCAATTTCACACTCTCCAGATGTTGATAGCTTTATATTAAAAAGCTACAATAAGAGCAAAAATCTAATAACGAAACAAATTGTTGACTGCAAAAAGAAAATAACTGAGGTTATACAGAGCGATTCATTTTTGAATGATAAAATGAAAAAACTAATGTCAATCAAGGGGGTGGGATTAATCTCTGCAATAACCGTTGTCGCTGAAACACAAGGGTTTGCTAATATCACAAATAGAAAACAACTAGCAAGTTATGCAGGATTAGATGTAGTAGAAAGGCAATCAGTAACAAGCGTATTTGGTAAAAGCAGAATATCAAAGAAAGGCAATAGTCATATTAGACGAATATTATATATGCCTGCCATGAGTGCCAGTATCAGCAATGAGGAATTTAAAAGATTTTATAATAGAGTTAACGAGGGTAAGAAATATAAAAAAATTGGTTTAGTAGCATTAGAAAGAAAAATTTTATTGCTTATGTTTACACTATGGAAGAAAGATGAAATGTATAAATATTCTTCTGGGAATCTTGAAGAATAAGCTCCTTCTTCGTCATAAGCGATAAAAGTGTATAAAAAAAGTATGTAGCCCCAATGGAACTACATACACAAGATAAACTTCTGTTCAATCTCTTGAATGAAGTCCTCCTTCGTCAAGAGCAAAGGTACTATTTTTTTGCTTTTTCTAAAGAGGACTTCTTATACTGTTAGTATCTCTTTCTCTTTAGCTGCAAATAGTTCATCAATTTTCTTCATATATTTGTCATGAAGTTTTTGTGCTGTACCCTCTGCATCCTTTTCAACATCTTCAGGCATACCATCTTTGATAGCTTTCTTTAATCCATCTATTGCATCGCGACGTGCGTTACGGACTGAAATTTTTGTTGTTTCAGCCTCAGATTTTGATTGTTTTACTAGTTGTTTACGTCTATCCTCAGTCAATGGTGGTATTGATAAGCGGATTATCTCTCCATTATTTTCTGGCATAATACCTAGTTCTGAATTGATAATTGCTTTTTCAATCTCACGGAACATTGGTTTTTCCCATGGAGTGATAGTGATGGTTCTTGCATCTGGAACAGATACATTACCTACATTACTAATAGGTACTAAGCTACCATAATACTCAACACGGATACCATCTAATATTTTAGCATTAGCCTTACCAGCACGGATATGTGCTAGGGTTTCATCCAAAAATTCCACTGCTAGTTGCATCTTCTCCTCAGCAGGAGTAAGATAGAAATTTACATCATTCATAATATATAATTTTTTTATTTCCGTTCAATTAATATACCAATGTACCTATATTTTCACCCTCAAGTAACACTTTCATAAGGTTACCTTTGGTGTCCATATCAAATACTATGATTGGTAACTTGTTCTCTTTACACATCGTAGTTGCTGTTAAGTCCATCACCTTTAAGCCACGAGTATAAATCTCGTCATAAGATATCTTGTCAAACTTAGTAGCTGTTGGGTCTTTCTCAGGATCAGCTGTATAGATACCATCTACACGTGTACCTTTAAGCATTACATCAGCCTCAACCTCAATACCACGTAGTGCCGAACCTGTATCAGTAGTAAAGAATGGATTTCCTGTTCCACCTGCTAGAATTACTACTTTCCCTTGATTCATCCCCTCGATAGCGCGCCATTTACTATAATGTTCACCAATAGGGAACATATTGATAGCAGTAAACACCTGTGCTGCCTGTCCATTAGCCTCAAGAGCTGAACTTAGTGCCAATGAGTTGATAACTGTTGCCAGCATACCCATTTGGTCACCTTTGACACGGTCAACACCTTTACTAGTCCCTGACAAGCCACGGAAAATATTTCCACCACCTATAACTATTGCTACCTGAATACCTGATTCAGCAATAGCTTTAATCTCTTCAGCATAGTCATTAAGTCGCTCAGAATCAATACCGAAACCTTGTTTCCCCATTAATGACTCGCCACTTAGCTTTAATAGCACTCTTTTGTATGAAGTTCCCATTTTACGCAATATATTTATTTATTACACAAAAATACACCCTTTACAGTTAGTTACCAAATAAATAGTGGGTAATTCCTGATTTTAATCAATAGTTCTAAATACTAATCTGCTACCCCTCAGAGTGATTCTTGATATAATAACCACCGCTCCTATTTGTTCCCACAAACTCTATTAGGTTATCATCTTTAAGCTCTTTAAGGTGTCTCTGGATGGTTCTACTTGCTAAAGTTGGTAATTTCTCAGATATTCCCACTCTGTTTATTCCACCATTTATGCGGATAATTTCTAGCACCAATTCCCGACTATCATTACCGCCACTACCGCCATCATTACCGCCATTATTACCGCCACTACCGCCATCATTACCGCCACTATCGATGACATCAGTTTCAGATAAACAACACTGCTTAATATAATATCCACCACTCCTATTTGTTCCCACAAACTCTATTAGGTTATCATCTTTAAGCTCTTTAAGGTGTCTTTGGAGGGTTCTACTTGCTAAAGTTGGTAATTTCTCAGATATTCCCACTCTGTTTATTCCACCATTTATGCGGATAATCTCTAGCACCAATTCCCTACTATCATTACCGCCATTACCGCCATCATCACCGCCAATATCGCCATCATTACCGCCAATATCGGTGGCTCCTAAACCTATTTCATCAGCACGTAATGAACGATATTCAACAACCTTAAAAGCAGAGCTAACTGATAAATCAAAAACAGCTTCACCATTACCATTCTCTCTAAGTTCCCGCTGAACTTTTGAAACACCACGACTAAATCCGTTTACATACCCTAATACCTTTATAGCCGATGCAATAATTGGATTCCGATAATCATTTATATTCGGGAAATTCTCAGGTGATACTTTTCCATACAATCCTCCATGATTTAAAATCTCAATTCTATCATCATACTCATAAAACTGTATTGGTGCATTTGATTCATAGGTTCTATGGATAACTGCATTCATCAACAACTCTCGGGTAGCCCAATAGGGATATGAGAAAGTCATCTCCTCTCTAAGGGCACTAACCAGTACAGGTTTCCTATTCACAATAGTTGTATCTATAAATGTATCTAATTTGGCTAATACACTGCATAAATTCCCCTTAAAAGCATATTCACGCACTATATCAGATGCTTTATCCACTCCTCCAAAACGAACATATTGGATAAATGAACCATAAATAAAGTGTGTAGGTTTATTCCCCAATAATATAATTGCCGCATTAGTCGGTGTATTATATCTAGTATCAAAAAATCTTAACGAAGCTAATTGTTCAGTAATGTCACGCTTATCCTCTGCTAATAAATCAGCTGCCACTGCTTTTGACAAATACTCTTTTTTAAATATTTCAATATCTAAATCATCAATTGTACTTCCAAAACATGGTAATGCATCAAAACTTTTCACGTGTAACAATCTGCGTTCCGATAACTGTTTCTCTTCACCATCACTTGCAACACTCTTGCGAGGTCCAACCCTAACCCATGTACGACCTCTATACCTAACAGGAGGGAACACTGATGGCAGAACCTCCACAACCAACAAATCCCCAGTTTCAAATATGAACTTTTCAACAGTCATAAATGGCTGTGGTAATATATTGCCATCTGTACGGATATTTGATATTTTCAAGAGTAATCTATCATCTACCCTCAATCCCGATAATTCACCATTATCATATGCTCCAATAATAAGATAGCCACTACTCCCATTTCCCGCCAAATCATTTGAGAAAGCACATATCACCTAACAGAACTTATCCATATTATCAGTAGATATAGTTCTCTCTACATTATAGCTTTCTGTATCATGCAGGATAGTGTTTAATTGGGCTTTCGTTATCATCTTATTAGAATATAAGTTATGTTATTATTACAAAAATACACCCTTTACAGTTAGTTACCAAATAAATAGTGGCTAATTCTTATTAAAGGGGTAATTCTGTTTAACAAGTTGCTCGCTCAACCAATTATCCTATTCTAACGATTAACTATTATTTGACTTAATGATTTCGTTTAGTGCTATATTACTATTGCGATATCTACCCCTACTACGCTCCCCCTTTAAGCGTATTGAGTTAGTTGGACAATTATGCGTACAGGCAAAGCATGATAGACATGAATCACCTAACACGACAGTTTTATCCTCTCTATTAACAGTTATATTATTCATAGGACAAACGCTAGCACATACGCCACAACTGATACAACTATCTTGGATTGTTATATAATTTTTAATTCCAACTCCTGTTGCAATTCCATGCACACCACCTTTTGGATTAGGTTTTCTGGCAGAATTAACCTGAAAGCGAGTAAGGAGTTTACTTAACCCAGAATTTTTACGCATAAACACCTTTGAAGCTACGACATCTTGCACAATCTTCTCAAGATTAGTTTCAATATTCTTTTTATGCTCACTCTTGATTTGACTCTCCATTTTAAAGCCAGGAATCCAATTATCAACCATCCTAATAGTGTTAATATAGTCAAAAGCATATCCTGCTCTATTGCCAATATCTTGTAGATGATTTACCGCTGCTGCCGAAAATATCCCATAAGTCATTACCGCAAAAAGATAATCGCAGTTAAACTTGCTGCGCTTCAAAAACTCCTCAATATAAGGCATAACCTTATTTGAATAGACAGGGAATATTATACCTATCTTATCGTCACTGAACTCAAAAGTTCCACTCTTAACCATGCTAGGAATTGAGATAAGCTCCCCACCAAAAGATTTAGCAATATAAAGACTATTGCCCGTAGCTGTAAAATATAACAATTTCATATCACTTATACTATTTTTATAAAACCAACACCATTACCAACATAAAAGTTTATTGGTAAATAATGGCTAATTCTTATTTTTTACCACCTAGAATGTAATCAAAGATATCACTTTGGATTTTAGATTTTAGTAGAGCATTAACTCCTAGATATGCTATAACGCTAAACAATATCTGTATAGTCAATGATAAAAGTGAGGATTCAACCAACCCTCCTAATAGATATGCTCCAACCAATACCACCACTGAGATAGCAATATATGGTAACATATCCATAACCATAGCCACTACTCTATAACCAGTTAACCTAGATGTTTGGATTAATGTAAAGATAAAATAGATAGCAGCAGCTACCAACTGCATAAGCACTAACATCTCTATATCCATACCTAGCACAAATAGTGCAAGTAGTAGCAATATCACATCCTTGACAATCTCAGCCACAACCAACATCCTAGCACGTCCTATGGCTAATATATAGTTATTATGGATTATTGAGAATATGGCAAAAATGCCACGCAACACCAAAATCTGGAACAATGGTATTGCCTCATCCCACTTAGTCCCAAAAAGTATATGAAATATATTCTCAGCCGAGATAAAGAGCAATCCCATAGCAAAGAATGTGAGATATGAACTCAATTTATTAGCTTTGCTTATGGCTCGGTATAATCGTTCACGCTCCCCCTGCAATCCACTAAGTAGTGGTAGGAATGTTGACACTAGTGTATGACTTATTGAGGTGAAACCCATCTTGCTCCATTTATCAGCTTGCGTATAAACCCCAAGTGATGCTAATGAGTAATAAGCCCCAATAATAAATGAATATAAGTTAAGAGCCATGGTATTAAGCAGAGAAGTTACCATCACGCCACTCCCAACATTTACTACCGAACGCAAGGATGTACCACTAAAGGTTAGTGTAGGTCGCCACCCGCTCCATATCCATAGCACGGTAGCTTTAACCACAGCTAGCGTAACAGTTTGCCACACAATAGCCCATGCTCCCCACCCTGTTAATGCAAGTGTGATACCACACACACCTGATGCCACCAACCCAATGGTGTTACTAATGGTTACCATGCGCACATTCATTTCACGCGCTAGCTTGCTACACTGCACTAGTGCGGTGGAATTGATAATAAAGGTCAAAAACATCACACGCGATAGATCAATCAACCTTTCATCGCCGAAAAACCGAGCTATCAATCCTGCCGAAAAGTATAAAGCAAAATAAATAACTACGGCAACCGCAATATTAAAATAAAAAACTGTTGAGAAATCGGTTTCAGTAGCATTACGTTTCTGAATTAACGCACTAGAGAAGCCACTATCCACAAAAACATTAGCAAAAGCCTGAAAAATCAGTAGTACTCCCACCAACCCGAAATCATCTTTGGATAGCACATTAGCCAAGATAACCCCCGTAACTGCATACAACACCTGAGTAATGATTTTATCCAAACCATTCCATTTTAGTGTTCGTGCGGTTTTAAGTTTAAGGTTATCGGTTGTCATTAATCTATCTTATTGTAATGTTCTGGGAGGATATTCTCCTCAATATCTGTTAATATAGCATTTAACTCAGCATAAGTTTTAGCTTGTAGCATAGCAATTCTAGTTTCACGGAAATTGTATATCCCCTTAAATAGAGGAGTAGCCGCTAGGTGACGGCGTATGTGCAAAATCCCTCGGTATTCATCTATCATATCTATACTCTCATTCAAGGCACGGCGCAACAGAGCCATCTTCTCTTTAGGTGTAATCTCAGGAATCACCTCTGTATGCATATACTCCTTCATCTCACGGAAAATCCATGGAGCACCTATTGATGCACGCCCCACCATAATTCCATCCACTCCGTAACGATTGTAGTAATCCTTTAATTTCTCAGGCGTAGTAATATCTCCATTACCTATAATAGGTATCTGAATACGTGGGTTATTCTTTACCTCGCCAATCAGAGACCAATCAGCTTCGCCCAAATACATTTGGCTACGTGTACGTCCATGGATGGTTAACGCCTTGATACCGCAATCCTGCAACTGTTCAGCCAGAGTTGTAATAACCTTATTCTCACAATCCCACCCAAGACGTGTTTTGACTGTAACAGGACAGTCAACAGCCTTGACCACTGCTGAGGTAATCTCTAATAGTTTAGGTATATCACGTAACATACCAGCACCTGCACCCTTAGATGCAACCTTCTTGACAGGACACCCAAAGTTTATATCCACCACATCAGCACCCGACTGAGCGGCAATAACTGCCGCTTGTGCCATAGGCTCAACTTCACGACCATAAATTTGGATAGCACATGGACGCTCAACATCATTGATAGTTAACTTGCGCATGGTACGGTTAACGCTACGAATTAGCGCATCTGCCGAAACAAATTCGGTATAAACCATATCAGCCCCCTGCTCCTTACATAGCAAGCGGAATGAACGGTTTGTCACATCCTCCATCGGAGCTAACATAATGGGTTTATCACCCAAATCAATATCACCTATCTTCATAAAAATATTAATAGAAATCTACTTTAGGGGAGTTCTCAAAAAATATTTAGCTCTCCACTCTAAAAATATCCAATCACGAAGATACGAACTTTTTCTCACACCACAATATCCAAATTTATTGAAAGACTTAATTGTTTAATATGGAGCTAGTCTTAATGAGAAACCTGCAGTCAGATTCATTGATACATTACCACGAGTTTGTGGTGTATAAATACCATCAGCACTATTGTCAATTAATGAAACTTTAGGCTCTACGAATACTCCTAATACCTTAGTGATATTATATTCTCCTCGCATAGCTACCGATACACCAAATGATATATCTTCACTACGGAATCTTGTTCCTACTCCAGCTTTCAACATCACTTCCCAGCGATTAGGTTTGTTTAGCTGTAATGCGTAAGATGTTAGGTTGAACTGATAGTTCAAATCCATTGAACTGTATTCATAGTCACGACACTTAGTTAGGTTATAATTGTAGCCTAACTCCAATCCATGCACAGGGGTAATCCATCCACCTAACGCTGCTCGAATGGTTTTACCCTGTATGCGTACACTTGTAGAAGTTTTCTCAAACAAGTCCTCATAACCATAACCTAAATCTAAATAGGTGCGAGATAGGAATTTATCCATTCCATTCACCTCATTAGCGGCAACGCTCACACTATCACCACGTTGGTAGTAGTCATTTATTATAGACACCTCCAATGCTTTATCCTTAACAGGATTTAGATTAAATGAAAAGCCAGCAGTCAGATTCATTGATACATTACCACGAGTTTGTGGAGAATAAACACCATCAGCACTATTGTCCATTAATGAAACTTTAGGCTCTACGAATACACCCAACGCCTTAGTGATATTATATTCTCCTCGCATAGCTGCCGATACACCAAATGATATATCTTCACTACGGAATCTTGTTCCTACACCTGCTTTAAGCATCACTTCCCAGCGATTAGGATTGTTTAGCTGTAATGCATAAGATGTTAGGTTGAACTGATAATTCAAATCCACTGAACTGTATGCATATTCACGACTCTGAGTAAGATTGTAATTGTAGCCTAGCTCTATTCCATGAACAGGGGTTATCCACCCACCTAACGCTGTACGCAGGGTTTTACCTTGTATTTTAGCACTTGACGATGTTTTCTCAAACAAATTCTCATAGCCATAGCCTAAATCTAAATAAGTACGAGATAGGAATTTATCCCAACTGCTCACGGTTAAATCATTTGGTGGTAAATTCAAGCTATCACCACTTTGGTAATAATCATTTATAATAGCAGCCCCAAATACCTTATCACCGATTGTATTGAAATTATATGAAAGACCAGCAATTATGTTCATTGATACATTTCCACGTGTTTGTTGTCCTGAGTAATCGCCATCTGCACTATTGTCTAACAACCACACTTTAGGTTCAACGAAAACTCCTAACCTCTTAGTTATATTGTATTGTCCTCGCATAGCTGCTGACACCCCAAATGAAGTGTTATCACTACGAAATCTTGCGCCAACACCAGCCTTTAACAATACCTCCCAACGCTCAGGATATTCCAAACGTGAAGCGTAAGATGTCATATTAAACTGATAATTCAAATCCATTGAACTATATGCATATTCACTACGGTAAGTACGGTTATAATTACACCCTAACTCCAATCCATGGATAGGTGTAAACCACGAGCCAAACGCAACCCGTAAAGTTTGACCTTGAATCCTAGCACTTGACGAAGTTTTCTCAAACAAA
>JAWXTT010000046.1:0-14604 GCA_044433325.1 Bacteroidales bacterium | reverse complement strand
GGAGGGGAATAAACAACTCCCATTCAATATAGCACGTGCCTACTGGATATATGATGTACCAGGAGGTAAAGAGCGTAACGGACACGCTTTCCGCACACAAGATGAATTTATCGTAGCCCTATCAGGTAGCTTTGATATTATACTTAACCATGGTGAAAAGCAGGAGACACATCACATGTCACGCTCATATTACGGATTATACATACCACGCATGACTTGGCGTGAGATACGTAACTTCTCAACCAACTCAGTAGCATTAGTTATATCATCAACATCATATGATGAGAAAGATTATATAGAAGATTATTCAGAATATCTAAAAAATATCAGGAAATGAGCATCAACTACCATCAAAGCACAACAATAGATGACTGCAAGGTAATAAGCCTAGCAAAACATCATCATGAGAATGGGAATCTTACGGTGGTTGAGAATATGAACCAACTACCCTATAATATCCGACGTGTATATTATCTGTACGACGTACCTGGTGGTGAAGAGCGTGGAGGACATTCACACCATGAATGTTATGAATTTATCGTAGCGGCAAGTGGAAGTTTCTCCCTTGATTTATTTGACGGAATAAATCATAAAACAGTAACACTAAACCGACCATACGAAGGTCTATTAGTTGTACCTGGTGTATGGCGCACACTGCATAACTTCTCGTCTGGATCAGTTACACTTGTAATAGCTTCAGATGAATATAACGAAGAGGATTATGTACGCGAAATGGATGATTATATACAACTAACTAACAGTAAAGAGATAAAATAGAGTAATGAAAAGCTACCCATTCCTAGATTTAAAGATAGTAAACAGCCCACTTGAAGAGGAGTTAATCCAAGTAACAAGTGAAGTTATTCGCTCAGGTCGTTACATCTCAGGATATTATGTATCTAAACTTGAACAAGAACTAGCCACATTTTCTGAATCTAGACACGCCATAGCTGTAAGTAACGGATTAGATGCATTACGATTAATTTTCCGTGCATATATAAAATTGGGAGTACTACAACCCAACGATGAAATAATAGCACCAGCCAATACCTACGTTGCCACAATATTATCAATTACTGATAATGGACTAAAACCAATATTCGTAGAACCAGACATAAAGACACTAAATCTGGATACTACAAAGATTGAAGCAGCCATTACCCATCGTACACGTGGCATATTAACAGTACACCTATATGGAACGACATGCTGGGATAGCAATATCATTGAGATAGCAAAAAAACACAACCTACTAGTTGTAGAGGATAATGCACAAGCGATAGGAGCAAAATCAATCACAGCAGGTATCAACGGCACTCACACTACAGGAGCTTTGGGGGATGCAGGAGCATTAAGTTTCTACCCTACTAAAAATTTAGGAGCGTTGGGGGATGCAGGAGCGGTTATAACCAATAATACCGAACTATATAACGCTATCGATGCACTACGCAACTATGGCTCAGACTATCGTTATCACAATATATATCAAGGTTTAAACTGTCGTATGGATGAGATACAAGCAGCCATACTATCAGTCAAACTTAAATATCTTAAAGCTGAAAATGAGCGTCGCAACACCCTAGCCAATATATATAACCAATATATAACCAATCCATTAGTAGGTAAACCACAGATTACAGAGAATGGAACACAAGTATGGCACCAATATGTTATCCGAGTTGATGAACGAGAAAATTTCATAGAATATTTAAAAGAGAACGGAGTTCAAACAGATATACTATACCCAACACCTCCACATCTACAACCATGTTACAGCCACTATAAAAATTTAAAGCTACCTATAACAGTAGCTTTAAGCAATCAAATATTATCACTCCCAATATCATCATTAACATCTAATGAAGATGCAATTGAGATATCACAAATAATTAACAATCACAGATAGGGTTACACTCACAATCCTTTATGCAACCACTCAATCCCCTTAACTTATTAAGAATTAAATCATAGTCTGGTTCATTAGAAATCTCCTCAACAATCTGCGAGAAAACCACATTAAACTCACGGTCAATGATAATAATAGCGCGAGCAAACAACCCCTTCATCATTCCATCCTCAATAAGGACACCATAGTCCACCCCAAATTCAGGTGAACGATATGCTGATGCAAAGATAACATTATCAATCTCCTCAATCACACAAAAACGTTCAGCTGCAAATGGCAAGTCCTGCGAAATACACAATAGCTGAACATCCTCCAACTGGGACGACAACTGATTAAACTTACGTACAGTATTAGCGCATACAGGAGTATCTAAACTAGGGAAAATATTAAGAACAATAATCTTCCCATCAGCACAATTACATCCATTAAACTCACCCTTCTCTGAACAGAAACTAATCTCCTCCAACTCCTTATTTATCAACTTAAAGCAGGGAGCTTTCTCCCCTTTTACAGGAAATGTACCCTTAGTATAGGTAGGATTACCCTTGAAAAACAACTTCTCCATAATAAAAATAAATTAATTAAACTATCTCTATAACAAGAATAAGCATCCCTTTGTTGCACAAAACACACTTTGACTCACATGGGCAATATTTAAGCCCCTGCCAAACGTAACTTTGTAGTAATAATTTAAAACTATACAGATATGAGAACCTCAACCAATAACATTAAATATGGAGACAAGATATTTGCAACTATAACATCTCACAACGGTAAGGTTATAGCCAATCTAACCATTGACAATATAAATTCCACTAAGGAACTTATGCTAAAGGTACGAGAACTCACATATGGCAATCATATACGCCTTAGCAATCTATTTATACGTAATTTCACACAAGGGTGGAGTTTCAATCAGCCACTACTTAGCACCTAGATATTTATCTACTAATGCTTTATATTGTGGTAATTTATGCAATAATAATGTATTTAAGAAGCCATAATCATTAATCATCAAGTTATAATAATCTCCATAACCATTAATTAATGCAACCTCGACTGCCGCCAACGCTTTGTCAACTTCACCTAGAATAGAATATAACACAGCCGCTCTATAATTTGCTTCACGTATATCTAAAGGGTCTATCAATTGCGCTTCAATCCAGCTTTCAGCCTCCTCACCACGATCTAGGAAAGCAAGAGCAAATCCACGATATGAATCTAAACCTATATCATCTAGCATCAATACCATATTAAGGTCATTATCAGCAGCCTTGTCATCATTTAGGAAATTAGCTTTGATTAAACCACGTAATATTATATTTTCAGCAATCTCAGGATTGTTCATAATAGCCTCATTCATACATAATATTGCTTCGTTATACTCATCATCTTCCATTTTAATACGTGACTGTAACAGTAGAGCCTCACTATTAATAGGGTCAATCAGCATAGCATTTTTTAAATCGACTAAAGCCGCATCATATTTGCCTAACTCAATATTTATTGCCGCCTTTAAAGTATAATAGTTAACCTTGTTAGGATTAAGCCTAATAGCCATATCAGCATAATTTAAAGCATCCGCAAATTTCCCTAGCTTATATGAAATCAGAGCCAAATCATTATTTACACCATCACTATACTTATCCTCAATTTTAGATGTAACCATTTCCATATCATCCAATGCACCAGCATAATCTGTACTGCTCATCTTAATAAAAGCACGTACATAATATAAAGTCAAATCATCTTTAGAGATTTTAATAGCATCATTTAATGAGGATACGACAACCTTATAGTTAGTTCTACTCATTTCTAATAACGCTCTAACTGCTCTAGGATTATCATAATTAAATGACATTGCCATAATCAAATCATGGGCTGATTGGCTTTGTTCATTTAGTTGAGCCATAATATCTGCTCTATTCAAATATACATCTGGACTCCTAGGATATAGCTCAACAGCTCTATTCACATAGTCTTTAGCTATACCATTATTTTCCTGTTTAACTGCAACCTGAGCCAATCCATACATTGCAACATAATTTCTAGTACTAACATTTAACAAGGTTTGATAATCAGTCTTAGCCTGATCAAGCATATCTAATTTTAAACATAAATCAGCACGAAAAGTTAATGCATAAACGTCAGAATAGCCATCAAGCACCATATTTACATCACTCAAAGCATCTTCATACTTCTCTAATGAATCATTCACATTAGCCCTAAGCATATATACTTCACGCAACATCTCTTTTTTATTAGATTCAGTATATTTTATAACTGAATTAAGGTCATCCAAGGCTTTATTGAACTCATTTCTGCTATTATACTCTTTAGCTCTGCCTAATAAAGACTCCACATCTTTAGGATTCTCAATCAACGCCTGTGAATAAGCATTAATCATAATATTATTATTTGCATTAACTGTAATATTTGAGCTAACCAATACAACCAATATTAATAATATGTTTTTTATTTGTTTCATATCTAGATAATTTATTTACACGGGTAAGATTTACTTATTTTTAGCGTTTATTTTATTCATTACCATTCTAATTTCAGTTAATTCAGTAAGCAAGCCTTTGAGTTTACTCAAAGGTAACATATTAGCACCATCAGATTTAGCCACACCAGGATTACGATGAGTTTCTATAAATAAGCCATCCACCCCAGAGGCAACAGCTGCACGAGATACAGTGGTTATTAAGTGAGGCAATCCGCCAGTAACACCACTAGTTGTATTAGGTTGTTGCAATGAGTGCGTCGCATCAAAAATAACAGGTACATCTAACTCTCTCATCTGTGGAATGCCACGATAGTCAACCACTAAATCTTGATAACCAAAAGTAGTGCCACGCTCAGTAATAGCCACCTGATTATTTCCAGCATCACGCACCTTCTGCACAGCAAACTCCATAGCTCCAGCTGACAGAAATTGACCCTTTTTTATATTCACCAATTTACCAGTTTTAGCCGCAGCCACCAACAAATCAGTCTGCCGACAAAGGAAAGCAGGAATCTGCAAAACATCTACATATTTAGCAGCTAACTCCGCCTCCGTAGCATCATGAATATCAGTTACCACAGGCACATTATATCTCTCACGTACCTTTTTCAACACCTCCAAAGCCTCAATATCACCAATGCCAGTAAACGAATCAATCCTAGAGCGGTTAGCCTTACGGTAACTTCCTTTAAAAACAAAAGGGATATCCAACTCACGCGTAATCTCCACTATTTCACCAGCAATATCCATAGCCATCTCCTCACCCTCAATCACACAAGGACCAGCCAACAGAAATATATTATTGCTACACGAAGAACCTAAATAACTCAACATATTATCCATACCATATCTATAATTGATTTAAAATATGTACCGTATTACAAGCCACAACAGCAGCCGTTTCAGTACGTAAACGACTATCACCTAACGAGATAGGAATAAAACCACGTTCCAGTGCCAATGTAATCTCCTCCTTACTAAAATCCCCCTCTGGACCTATCATTATCAGCGCATTACTCCCTTTTTTATACATATCAGTCAACAGTTTACGCTCAATACTCTTATCACAATAAGCTATAAATCTATCACCATCAAATTCACGCAAAATAATCTCCTTAATTGGAGTCATCTGCTCGACCAGAGGCAACTGAGTTTTCAGAGATTGTTTCATAGCAGCAACCACTATCTTATCCAGACGCTCCTGTTTAATCTCCTTACGTTCCGAGAATCTAGCCAATAGCGGAGTAATCCTATCCACCCCAATTTCAGTTAACTTCTCAACCATCCACTCATTCCTATCCATATTCTTAGTAGGAGCAAAGCATATTTCCAGATTATATCCCCAATGGTTAGGCATATGAATCTTGGTTACAATCTCCACAGCACATCTCTTTTGATGCGCTAAGGTAATCATACACTCATATCTACACCCTAAGCCATCAATAACAGCAATCATATCACCCTCTTTCAGCCTCAGCACCCTTACAGCATGTTGTGACTCCTGTTGGTTCAATTCCAATGTAGTAGCAATATTAGGATCATAAAACTGTATCATAAGCCATTCTCCTCTCTACTAGTTATAATCGTCTTAATTTCAGCCGCAATCTCATAATCCTCCAATTCAACACAACGCTCCATAAGTTCATATAACTTATCCGTTGGTAAATCCTTAACATTAACAGATTCTGCAACCTCCTCAATATCTTTATTTAATTCCACCTCTAAATCTTCAGGGAGAAAACCAGTTTCTTGTAAAATCTCCTCAGTTGTATAAATAGGCACATTAGCACGCATAGCCAACGCTATTGCATCTGATGTTCTTGAATCAAGAATAACCTCCCTCTCATCAGATTTAAACTTAACCTCAGAGAAGAAAACTCCATTTTCAAATTTATTAATAAACACCTCGACCAACTTAACCCCATAAGCGTGAGCAAAAGATACAAACAGATCATGCACCATAGGGCGTTGAGTAGTTATTTTCTCCAATCTTGCTGCAATACTTTGCGCCTCACCGACACCTATTACCACAGGAATCCTATATAAGCCACCCTTCTGAGCTAACAACAAAGCATAAGCATCAGTCTGAATCTGATTAAACGTAATTCCAAGTACCGTAAGTTCTACTCTCTCCATAATCACTCAATTAAATTACTATCCCTTTATAGGTTGACCTGTTATCATTGCACTTCCGTAACATAAGCTACCTGTTGTATCATAAATAACAGCAAATTGACCAGGCGCAATACCTTGCACCCTCTCATCCGACTCAACAATATACTCATTGGTATCACCGTATGCTGTCAACTTACCCTTTAAAAATTCAGGCATATGCCTATTTTTAAACAGTATATCTACCGAACCATTATCCAACTGACTACACCAAGGATTGCCAGATATTAAGTGCATATTCTCCACATGAATGGTACGTCCATATTGTTTCTCATTACCATATCCATTACTAACGAATACCACATTATCATCAATATTTTTCTTCACCACATACCATGGACCACCGCTAAGACCTAGCCCCTTACGTTGTCCTATTGTATGAAACCAGAAACCTTTATGTTCCCCTATCTTACGACCTGTTTCAATCTCAATAATACTACCCACCTTCTCACCTAAGTGACGACGAATAAAATCATTGTAATTAATCTTCCCTAAGAAACATATCCCTTGGCTATCCTTACGATATGCGTTAGGCAAATTAGCCTCAATTGCAATCTGGCGCACACGTTCTTTAGGCATATCACCTAACGGAAACATCAGATGCGACAACTGCTCATAACTAATCTGAGCTAAGAAATCTGTTTGGTCTTTAACAGGATCAACCGCCGTAGCTAGATACTTAACCCCATCAATCATCTTAGTTGAAGCATAGTGACCAGTAGCAGTCATATCAAATTTATGACCCCAACGACGCTCGAAATAACCAAACTTTATCATCTTATTGCACATAATATCAGGATTAGGAGTAAACCCATTCCTAACCGATTTCAGTGCATATTCCATTACATTCTCCCAATACTCATCATGTAGCGATACCACTTCCAATGGCAAGTTATATTTCCTAGCTATAAAGGTACACATCTCTATATCCTCCTCAGCCGAGCAATCACCCTCACCATTATCCATCCCAATCCTAATATAGAACAGATGTAAATCATACCCCTGCTCCACTAATTGGTGAACAACCACCGCACTATCCACGCCACCCGATATTAAAACCGCAATCTTCATTAATCTATATTTACCTCACTTAAACTGTATCTAAAACCTCTTCATCACCCTTCTCCTCATCGTAATTTAAGAAATGGAGAGAGATAAGATAATCAAACGATATCTTACCTGGACCAGATAGGATAATAAAGCAGAATATCCCTATAAACATCACTGGCAGATAAGCAGGTTGATAAACCACTATATCATTAGGTAGAGTAGTCATCTTACCAGTCATTATCAGTATTTCAGCTATAATCATTGAAACTATTGGAGGGATAGTTGCTATCCTAGTTAAGATACCAAACATAATCATTATAGAGCAACAAATCTCAATAGATATCATAACTATCAATGTAGTTGCACTATCCATCCCTAACACCGCAGGAAAATCATTTACCAACATATTATAATTTACAATCTGCTTAATCCCAAATTGCAAAAACATAACACCTACAAAAAGGCGTATAAACAATCGCGACAAGTTTCGGTACGTATGACCACAACTATGCATAAATAGATATTTAAAAAACCTTTTCATACTCATATCCCATTTCGCTTTAATTAATAATATCTAATTACTTAACAATACTCAGAATATCTGAAATTTTTGCCACATTCTTAGCTAAAATTACACCATCCTTATCCATTATGTATAAGTTAGGTGTAAGTCTCAAATCATATAAATCAAATATTTCAGATGTAGCACCAATCTCCCACGTTTTAGAGTATTCCTTAGCCTTTTCAGCCCACTCCTTACTATACTCACATAAAGATATCGAATAGAAAGTAACCTTACCCTGCTCAATTAATCTGTTAAGTTCAACATCCACACTTAATCTCAAACGACCAATAACACAATCCTCACAATCAGGATCATTTATATACAAAATAGTATAATCTGAATCAAACTTACCAAACTTCTTACTTCTACCTGCCAAGTTTTTATATTTAAACTCTTGAGCTTCCACTCCTAACCTATTATTAAACAGGATATTGATTTGTGTTTGGTATCTTAACTTCTCAGTAGTGCTTAATCTATTACTCGCCACAATCTTAGTTAGTATATAGTGGTAAGTGCCATCACTCTTCATCACAGGGTTAGCTCCATAGAATGCTAATTCAGCCGATTCAGCTAAAAGTCTAAAATTAGAGCTATTACCTTGTGTCTTATATAGTAACTTATTTAGTGAGTTCTCAACCACTTTCCCATCAGCATAAGGGAAGAAAGTTATATAATCAACAAAAGCAGCCTTAAACGCCTCCTTATCCTTGATCTGTTTAGTCAAATCTAAATTTTCCCAAAAATTAGAAACGAAATAATTAGCACGTTTATCCAACGTAGATATCGTATCAGGCACTTGTGGGTACTTAAATAAACTCTCACCAGACTCCGAAGCCATAAGCAGTTGAGAAAGCCCCAACAGTGCAAAAAGCATAAAACATTTTAATCTATTCATAACTACAAATTATTACAAGGTAAAATTACTAAAATAAGTGAGATAGTCAAAATCTACTTTTATAAAATTACTAAACGACACCGATATATCACCATTAAATACTAAAAATGCTATTAAGTGAAACAAATCACCTAATAGCATTCTTATAAATATAGAACTACTCATTTACATATGGGCGCACAATATCGTACCAGACCTTATAAGCATCAGGTTTCAAGTGTAAACCATCAGTAGTATATTCAGCCTTCAGATTACCCTCATCATCCATCATAGCATCGTAAAGATAAATCCAAGTAACATTTAATTTTTCAGCCACCTTCTCCAACTCAACATTAGCATCTCTAACAACCTGCTCCTTACCTATTACATTTTTATAACGACCAAAGCTATTATTAATAGGCAGTAAACTTTGCAGATAAATCTTAGTATTAGGAGATTCAGTTTGCACCTTAACGATTAACTTCTCCATCACTCTAGCTATACTATCAGCCGTAACATTATGTGATATATCATTTACCCCAGAAAGTATAAATAGTTTAGCTGGTTGACCCTCAATTATCATATGTGAGCGGTCTATTAACCCTTGAACTATATCACCAATAATCCCACGATTCTCAATTTTAGGATTATCTAGCATTTCAGCCCAGTTACCACCCTCAGTTAAGCTATTTCCAAAAAATACGATATTAGTTGAGTCAATACTCATCTTATCATATTTAAAATACATTTTATAATAGTGTGCCGAATACTCCTGATCTTGAGCCACAGCACCGACAGCAACCAAAGCAACCATCATCAATAAAAAAATTCTCTTCATAAGTTTAGAATTAAAATTAAAAAAACTATGCACAACCTAAGCACACACCCAAATCTACAAAAAAAGGAAACAACGTAAGTTAGTTTCCTTTTTTCTGGTCGGAGTTTAATTGAGTGAGCAGTTTTGGGGCTTCGCGATACTTTGTGAGCGGAGCGTACTTCAGGTACGTGAGCATCACAAAGTTGAGGGAAGTGCCAAAAATGCCGCTCAATTAAGCTCCGGCTCTAACTGCATCTACTGCGGCTTTCACTGATCCATGTAGCAGTAGTAACCCCTTAGCCTCGTCATAAGGTAAGTTAAGCTCCTCGATAATCATACGAGTACCTCTATCCACCAACTTAGCATTAGAAAGTTGCATATTAACCATCTTGTTACCCTTCACACGACCCATCTGGATCATAACCGAAGTAGTAATCATATTGCAAATCATCTTTTGACCAGTACCCGATTTCATGCGAGAGCTACCAGTAACATACTCAGGACCCACAACCATCTCAATAGCTACATCAGCCTCTGCAGACATAGGAGATTCAGGGTTACTAGAGATAGCACCAGTTAAACATCCGTGAGCTTTAGCCTCACGTAAAGCACCAATCACATATGGAGTAGTACCCGAAGCAGCGATACCAATAACAGTATCTTTAGCATTTATATCATGTTCAAGTAAGTCATTCCAACCTTGATTAGTATTATCCTCAGCATTTTCCACAGGATTACGCAATGCGATATCACCACCAGCAATTAAACCGATAACCCAAGATGGATCCATACCGAATGTTGGAGGAATCTCCGAAGCATCCAATACACCTAGACGACCCGATGTACCTGCGCCCATATAGAAGATACGACCACCCTTTTTCATTCTCTCAACGATACCAGATACTAACGTTTCAATCTGAGGGATAGCTTTCTCAACTGCTAAAGCCACCTTTTTATCCTCATTATTAATATCTGTTAGAAGTTCTAACACTGATTTTTTCTCTAAATCATTATATAGTGAAGCTTGTTCACTAATTTTTACAAATGCCATAATAATCCTATTTATTATTTTGAGTGAAATTTAATTAACCCATCCATTGGGCTCTTGATGATAGTACCAATTTTAACATCCACTGAGTTAGCAGCTTCAGTAAGCACCTCTTCATAATAACATGCGATAGAACCAATAAAGTTAACAGGTAACTCCTTGTAGTTAGCATAGTTAGCTATATTACGAACAAAGAATGCCTTGAACGCATTAAGCACCAAACGATGAACTGCTGGCTCCTCGATATTCTTAATTAAGAATGGAGAGATAGAAGCTAAGAATCGGTTTGCAGCAGGTTGCTTGTAAACACGTTCAATAATTTTCATTCTATCAAGGTCATACTCAGCTAAGAATTTTTCGCATAAATTCTCTGGCAACTGTTTTTTAAGCACGTCACCCACAAGCAACTTACCTAATACAGCACCACTACCCTCGTCACCTAGGATATAACCTAGAGGTGATACATTGTCTGCAATCACCTTGCCATCATAGTAACAAGAGTTAGAGCCAGTACCTAAGATACAAGCGATACCAGCTTCGTTACCACATAAAGCACGAGCAGCAGCTAACAGGTCAGAATGTACCTCGATTACTCCAGCAGGAATATTCTCATAGATAGCATCCTTAACGTTGTTGCATACGCTTTCATTAATACACCCAGCACCATAGAAATAGATTTCATCTATTTGGTACTCTTTCACTTGAGGAACTAGTTCCTTTGCGATGTTAGCACTCATCTCCTCTTGTGTCATTAATATTGCGTTCATACCGCAAGTAAACACTTGAGCAACTAATTTGCCACCATCTACTACACACCAATCAATCTTAGTTGATCCACAATCTGCTAATAAAATCATATCTTTATATATATTTTTTTCTTATATAATATGTATCCAAAAATCCAATTAAATCCAATAAACAGCACCGCATAAACAAACGATGCAAAAGTCATATCACCAAAGGTAGCAACTAGGATATCATTATAGAGATACCCCTTAATAGAAACCCCATCAGCGATACGAATACTACCTAATAGAATAGATAGCACCCCACCCAACACATACATAAACAGTGGGTTAATACCGAAAGCCTCAAAGAACTTACACCAACTCTTATACCCCTTGATATCAATAATCCATATCAATAGCCCTAATAAACTCGCCGCTAAACCACAAGTAGTAAGAACAAATGTAGGCGACCAAATCTTCTTATTAATAGGAAGACCATAACTTAATAAGAAACCTGTAAAGGTTAGAATAGTACCAGTGATAAACAGGTCAGTAATTCTCTGATAATTATCCTTACTGCTCATCAACTTCTCACCACACCAGAAACCTATCAACACATGAGCAATAGATGGCAAAGTGCTTAATAACCCTTCAGGATCAAATTTCAATCTAACACCATCAATAGTATCAGCATACATATGATTAGCTCCGAAGATAAAATGATCCACACGTGAAATTATATTATTATCTGAGAAAGCATAACCATCACCACACAATAGAATTATCGCATATAACACCAATATAGATGCAATAATAGTTAATAGATATCTATGCTTAACAGTAACCGCAATTATTGATACAGCGCAATAGCAAAGAGCCAAACGTTGCATAACACCCAAGGCACGTAAAGTTTCAAAACTATTAGCGGCATTCAGTATCATCTGCCCTAGAGATAACCCCTGCTCATTATTGCCTAAAGCAGTAGCCAATCCATAACAGAACTTACTAAACCAAGCAATAGCTAAACCAATAGCAAAAATAATAACAGTACGTTTAGCCACCTTAATAAAATAGGACTTAGATGGTTGGAAATCAAACTTCCTCAATGATATAAAGGTAGAGATACCCATTATAAACATAAAGAACGGGAACACTAAATCAGTAGGAGTCAATCCATTCCAACTAGCATGCCCCAGTGGCGTATAAATTGCACCCCATGAGCCTGGATTATTTACCATAATCATTCCTGCAATAGTTATCCCGCGTAATATATCTAGGGCTAACAATCTTCCTGATGGCTTTTGTTGTGTCATTATCTATTAATTTTAATTATTAATTTATTTCTTTGTAACAGTACATTCATCTACCAAATACACAATTGATTGGTAAGGAATCCCTGAGTTAGTTGAAAGACCTATCTCACAAGTTCTACTATTTGAGAAACCACGTTTGATACCAGCTTTCTCTATTTGAGGTTTCAATTTACGCAATGCATACTTATTCACCTCAGGGAAAGTAAAGCCCTTATCCCCAGCGAAACCACAACAACCTACCTCCTCAGGAAGTAACACGTTGTTAGAACACATATTTGCTAACTTAACCAATTTACTATCAATACCCATACGTTTAGTTGAACAAGTAACATGTATAGCAATAGGTTCGTCAGTTTTACTGAACTCTAACTTATCCACCACATAGTCATATATAAACTCGACAGGTTCAAATAGTTGCACCTTAGTCATCACGTCACGCATACGGTGCAGACATGGACTTTGGTCACAAAGCACAGGATATTTACCACCTTCAGATGCTTTATAAAGAGCCTCTTCAAGTTCCGATGATTTTCTATCAGCAATATCAGGCATACCTTTACTCTCCCAGATAGTACCGCAACACATATTTTGCATACCCTCAGGGAAGATAACTTCATAGCCAGCTTTTCCTAAGAACTCAACCATCTTATCCACTAGACTATCCTTGATAGGTGAATTTTTAGAAACCCCCATAGTCTGATTAATACAACTAGGGAAATAAACCACCTTTTTCTCAGACTTCATGATATTCAATTTATGAGTATAATAAGCCTTAGGCATAGCAGGAGCCCATAATGGAATACCTATTTTATTTAATGCACCACCAATGGTTTCAACTCCCTTTTCACCAACAATACTCTGAGCCAACGATGCAGCTGATAGTACAGGACGCAAAACACCCTTAATCAACGCAAATCTATTTGCTGCCACATTACCTATACCATACCCCATCGAGCCTTTAGGTAACTTGGCCGCACGCACATCATGAATTAGTTCACCAGTATTAATCTTCATAGGACATGAAGTACTACATAAACCATCACCAGCACAGGTAGCATTACCATAATAATCGAACTGAGCTATCAGTTTCTTCAAACGTTCAGGATCTTCACCATTACGCTCTAGACGTGTAATCTCACGAGTAAGAATAATTCTTTGACGTGATGACAAAGCAAATCCGCAAGTTAAACAGTTAACCTCACAGAAACCACACTCAATACAGCGGTCAATATGTTTATTAGCCAATGGAAGTGGCTTAAAATTCTTGATATAACACTCAGGATCATCATTAAAGATAACTCCAGGATTCAATAAACCTTTAGGGTCAAACAACGCCTTAACACGTTTCATCACCTCAAAGGCAGCCTCGCCCCACTCCTTACAAACAAATGGTGCCATATTACGACCAGTACCATGTTCAGCCTTCAATGACCCATCATACTTATCTACAACCAATTTTTCAACCTCAAGCATTAGGTTCTTATATTTATCAACCTCCTCTTGTGTGTTAAATGCTTGTGATATAATAAAGTGATAGTTGCCCTCCAGAGCATGACCATAGATACAAGCGTCGTCATAACCATGTTTTTCGAGCATCTGTTGTAACTCAACGGTAGCAACTG
>JAWXTT010000045.1:0-14793 GCA_044433325.1 Bacteroidales bacterium | reverse complement strand
GGCTTTGATAGCCGAGATTACTGCTCAGTTTGCTCAGATGCCATCACTATATATTGCTGATGGTCACCATCGTACTGCTGCTGCTGCATTAGTTGGTCGTGAAAAGGCTATGCAGAATCCTAACCATACTGGTGATGAGGAGTATAATTTCTTCTTAGCTGTATGTTTCCCTGAATCACACTTGAATATTATTGATTACAATAGAGTAGTTAAGGATCTTAATGGTTTGACTGAAGAGGAGTTTTTAGCGAAGTTAGAGGCTAATTTTGTTGTAGAAATGAAGGGTGCTGATATTTACACTCCTAATGAGTTACACAATTTCGCATTATACTTGGCTGGTAAATGGTATTCATTGACTGCTAAGGAGGGTACTTATGATAATAGTGATCCTATTGGTGTGTTGGATGTAACTATATCATCAGATTTAATATTACGTGATATACTGGGTCTTAATGACTTACGCTCAGATAAGCGTGTAGATTTCGTTGGTGGTATTAGAGGTTTAGGTGAATTGAGTAAGCGTGTGGATAGTGGTGAGATGAAAGTTGCATTAGCACTTTATCCTGTATCTATGAAACAACTTACAGATATTGCTGATACAGGTAATATTATGCCTCCTAAGACTACATGGTTTGAACCTAAGTTGCGCTCAGGCTTAGTAATTCATAAGCTAGACTAATATAGTAGAAAAGTATAGAATAGAAAGGGGATTTGCCAAATCATGGTAAATCCCCTTTTAGGTTGTATGTCGGTGGTTTGGGTTAGAAGTTGAAACTTAGACCGAAATTTATGTTTGCTTTTGCGCTGTCTATTGGAATTAATTGTGGTGAGTAGGTTGCTAGAATATAGTCCATACCTACGAAGAAGTTAGCTCCATGGTTTGAATGTAGATTGATTACCGCTCCCATTGAACTAGTTATATTAGAAACAGAACCATTAATTGATGCATTAAACCACTTAGCAGGACGGAAATTAGCTATTATCATCCCTTCGGTAATAGTAGTAGCAGCACCTAATCTCATTGAACCTAATAAACCGAATGAGATTTTGTTATTTAGAATGGCATATTCACCTGCTGCACGAATTGTGGTATATAGTGAGTTGGTTTTATTGGTAATTTCACCCTCTTGAAACTGTACTAGTGATTCTAATGCATCAAGTGTGTTGTCTAGGTCGTCATCAAAGGTGCTTTCTCCATTTTCACTATCTTCAGCTCCAAGATTGTCAAAACCATCATATGTGAATTCGTCGCTTGAGTTGTAAGCTGTGTTGTTATCGCTCCATGAGATAAATCCTAAATCTGTAACTGCTAATGATACAGTTACAGCATCATTTATTTTATATACTGCTCCTAAGTCTAATCCTAGACCGAATCCACCTAGACCGAATCCATCAATGTCAAATCCATCAATGTTACCATTTTCATCAGTGGTGTAATAGAATCCTTTAGATGCTGTAATTTGTGCATTCTGTTTGATTATCCATTGATTAGATGTCATGTTTATCTCCATATCTTGGATTTGTGCTTCGATAGATGCTAGTCCAAATAGTGCCTTTACTTTTGCTCCGACACTTAGTTTATCATTAATGTTACGTGCGTGCCCTATAGCTAGTTCTGCATAGTTATTAGTAAAAATACTTGTTTCAGGTATTATGTAGTTTGCTACGCCACTACTGTTCTGTCCTGTTTTAAGGAATGTGAATAGTTCTTTAGGTAGAGTAGTGCCTGTGATGCTCTTTACGTTAAGTGCTATGCTGTTTGAGCCTCCCCATGAGTTGAATCCAACGTTTATAATATTTAATCCTATGTTGGATTCAATCATATTATTATCCTTTAAGTTACTAAGTGCTTGCTCTACTGAGACACTCTCATGTAAGAAGGTTACTAATTCATTACCTGATGGGATTAAGAATGCTCCCATACCTACATTAGTACTTACTCCTATATATACATTACCAAGTGCTGGAAATGATACATAGTTGCTCTCAGATGTGAATGCTGGATTTAGGTTATTGCGATTGTTGTTTCCCTCAAGGAAGTATAAACCATTCAAGGTTTGTGCCTGTACACTTAATCCTAATAGTAGTATCAGAGATACTACTATTGTTGTTTTTATATTTAATATCTTTTTCATAATCTGTGTATTTTAAGTTGATTATAATTCTAGGGTTAAGCCGTTAGGTACTGCTATTGTTATCTCTGAGAATTGGATATATTGCGTTGGTTTAAGCTCAACACCATTCTCGATTGAGGCTGCATTAACTGTATATTCAATAGTTTCTAATCTCTCTAAATCATCTGAACCTGCTACTTGTGATATTGTGAATTTGATATCTGAGGTTGTAGCTACTCCATTGCTTTGAGCTGCTGAAACAATGAACTGTGCTAGGTCTATTGTTAATCCTGGAAGCTCGTTATTTGCATAATCATAACATTTAGCTGTTAATTCTAGTTCGGCGGGGATAGTATTGGTGACTTTAGCTGATGCAATTAATTTGTCAACTATATCTGTATAATCTGCTAAATCCTCTTGAAGGTTATTTATTCTGTCTGAATAAAAAAGTTGGATATTCTCAAATATGAATGGTAGTTTTGCCATGAAATCACCCTCTATATGATATGACTCTCCTAGTTGTATTGATTGTGATTCATTAGCTGTTGTGGCTTTTAAGTCACTAGAGCTAATAATGAATTTGCTAGGTATCTTGTTAAACAGATTGGTTAACTGCTCATTTATTATATTTGTGTATCCTGGTTCGTTTTTAGTTGTGTTACTAATTAGAATATCATTTTCATAAGGCTCTAATGTTATAGGAATTACCACAGGTGATGATATTGGGTTGTTTGAGTTATCAATTGCTGTGATGGATATATCTGTATTAATGGTCACATTCATTGGATTATTGAAGTTAAGATATATACTGATATCACTTGGTGTAATGCTATTGCTATCATCTGTGATAAAGTCTGGTAGATCACCTAATGAAACTTCAGTTTCTATAATATCATCGGTAACGAATGATCCTTGAATGTCATTAACTGTTGCATCTTGTGACGAACTGTCTAATTCAAGTGTTACTGATGTAGTTGTTATCTGTGTAGGATTAATATATATTAATACATCTGAGCTAAGTGATAGTGATTCAGAGATAACTAGTGATTTTGTTCCGTCGTTATTAGTTTTGATATATTTATCCTCCTCTCCTTCAGGTATTACTATATCTGTTATGTAGAATACTATTGAGTGGGCTATGTCTGTTGCGTCAACTTCAATATTGTCGAATATGATTTTGTTTTCGCTATTAGCATCTTGTGCTACAAATATTTTAGGAAGTTCAACTGTTACATTTTTAAGGATTAACTTATCCACTCCTTGTGGGATTTCTGGGATATTCAGGTGTATGGTAACTGGAACAGCGTTAACTGTACCATACATTAGTTTAGCTGAATTAAATGTTTCAACTTCCTTAGGTAGCTCTTCTGTAATATCGTATATTGCACTTACTGAGAAATCAGTTTCTTGTGTGTCAATGTTATAGTCTGTTGTAGCTGTTGGTATATAACCGCTGTATGGTCGTACCTCAATAACTACATCATTAATATCAGGCGACATCCCTGATACGGTTACAGTGCTTATTGCTTCTATCTCCGATGAGATATTTCCTAAGGCTGAAATTTCATAAATACCATCGTTGTTGATAGTTAAATCTTCACTAGTTTCGATAATTTGGTCTAGTGTAATTGCGTCACTGTTACCTATTGGTAATGTTAGATTTGGTAATATGCTAACATCTGTGTTAATCTCTTTATTTAAATCATAATTTTCATCACAAGATCCAAGTGAAAAGAGTAATACTGAAGTTAAAGTTAATAATTTACTAAGGTTCTTTCGCATAATGATAAGTTTTATAGTTGAATTTCTTAGCAAAGATACGAATTTTAAGCTTATTTAAAAATAATAAAGTAACATTTATCGATATTATAGATTATTATATATGTATAATTGCTTATTATATTATAAATAGATACTTTTGTAATAATTATTTATAAAATAGGGTTAGTAGCCAATTTTAAGTGCTAGCTATTAAACTATTTATATTATATATTGTCATATATAGAAATGAGTATAAACAATTTAAATTAGTTGTTATGAAGTTAAGGAGGTTATTTATTCTGGTAGTTTTACTATCTACATTTGCTGGCTATGCTCAGTATGATGATGATGCGGTGATTTATAAATCTAATTCATGGGAAAGTAATAAAAAAGATAATACAACAGTAATTAATAATTACTATTATTCTACACCAGAGGTTCAGCAGGCGCAAGATGAATATATCTATAATGATATGGATGTTGACGCTTATAATAGACAAGGTGAAAGCTACACTCAATATCAAAATAGTGATTACGATGGGATGACTGATAGTAGTGAAGATTTTACCTATACTAATCAGATAAAGAAATATTATAATCCAACTGTTGTGCTAGAGTTTGATGATCCTGATATATATGATCTGTATAATGAATCTCAGAGTATAATTATAGGTTCAACCAACACATATATTATTGATTATAATTATGGTTATAATAACTATTATAATCCATATTACTATGGTGGTGGATTCTATTTTGGATTTTATGGACCATATTATCGTCCTTATTCTTATTGGAATAATTTCTATTATCCATATTATAATTACAGACCGTATTATAATTATTCGTGGTATAGACCAGCATATAGACCATCTTATAAGCCAAATAATAAGAATAATGCATATTATTCAGGTAATGGACGCAGACCTGTATCGGGAAGTTCAGGTTCAGTAAGTAGTTCATCTTCAGGTGGACGTAAGCCATCAAGTAGTGGGAGTTATTCAAATTCGTCAAGTGGTGGTCGTTCTTCGTCAGGTAGTGCAGTTAGTTCATCTTCATCAAGTGGACGTACTCCATCGACAAGTAGTAGTAGCTCAAGCACATCTTCTAAGGTAAATAGTAGTTCTAGCAGTAGTAGTGGAAGAAGTGGATATGCTACATCTAGCAGTAGTAGCTCTAGCAGTAGAAGTAGTTACAACTCAAGTAATACTGGTAGAAGTAGTAGTGGTTCATCATCAAGTTCAGGTAGAAGTAGTTCAGGTAGTAGCCGTAGATAAAATTTGTATAAATTAATAAGTGATATTATGATTAAGATTAAAAATATAATAGCCGTAGCATTAGTAGCAATGCCAAGTATGCTAATGGCGCAGGGCGCAATGGATTTATTGCAATTTTCTCAACAAGATTTAACAGGAACATCTCGTTTCGTTTCTATGGCTGGTGCTATGGGTGCTGTAGGTGGTGATATGTCAACTATTAAGCAAAATCCTGCTGGTATTGGTGTCTTTAAAAGCTCAGATATGTCATTCTCGTTAGCTTTAGATTTCTCAAAAACTAATACCTCGGTTGATAAAAGAAAGGTAATGTCAACTAATAGCACTGATTTTTATTTACCATCAACTGGTTATGTTGGTTATGTTGATTTAGGTATAAATAATACTTTGCGTAGTATCAGTTGGGGATTTTCGTTTAATAATTCTACTATATTTAGTAGCCATTCAGGTGGCAGTTTAGGTAGTATAGGTACATCTATGACTAATTATATCGCAGGTATTACTAATAATTCAGGTGCTACTATGTCAGATTTGTCTTATGATAATAATCCTTATAGTAATTCTAATGCACCATGGGTTAGTATCCTTGCTTATAATTCGTTTCTAATAAATCCTGTTGAGGGTTCAAATAATACCTATCAAGGATTATATGGCGATGGTACATCTACCAATAGTGAGTTTGAAACTATTATTTCAGGTGATATCTATGAATATAATTTTAGTTTAGGTGGTAATGTATTAGATAAGGTGTATTGGGGTATGAACTTAGGTATATATGATTTAAGTTATAATTCATATACATATTATGGCGAAGCAATGAGTGATGCGTATGTGTCAGATAAGAATGGAAATATTTCTACTGGTACTGCTAGTTGGGGCTTAGAAAATTCATTATATACTAGAGGTACAGGTTATGACTTTAAACTAGGTGTGATAGTAAAACCTATTAATGAATTACGTTTAGGGTTTGCTGTACATACACCAACTTTTTATTCAATGAAGGATGTTATATATACGACCTCAGCTTATGACTATTCAACAGGTCTTTCAGGTAGTTTAGAGGCTAATGAGCCATATGGAGGTAGTTCATATTATAGAATGACTACACCTTGGAGATTTATTGCAAGTGCAGCTACTGTATTGAATAATCGTATGATTCTTAGTTTTGACTATGAACGTGTCAACTATAATACAATGACTATGAGTTCTAAGTCAGGTGTAGAGTATTATGACGTTACTAACGAGGTGAATAGCTATTTTAAGGGTTCTAATATCTTTCGTATAGGTGCTGAGTATCGCGTAACACCTAAGTTCTCGTTACGTGCAGGTTATTCTTATCAAGACTCACCTGTTAATAGTGATGTTTTTGAAAATCAAATATATGTCAGTACAGCGTCAACTACACCATCTTATATTCTTGAGAAATCAACACAATATATCACTTGTGGTTTCGGTTATAGTTTCGGTTCATTATATACTGATCTCTCTTATGTATATAAAAATAGAGAGAGTGAATACCATGCATTTACTCCTGTAATATCAGATAGTTATACTGAGCCATCTCCAACTGCTGATATTAACACTATTAATAATCAAGTATCGCTTACTATAGGTTTAAGGTTCTAAATTAGTATTAGAACTAGTTATAGCTCCTAGCACTGTAATGGTGTTAGGAGTTTTTTTGTATAGATTGAAACTATTTAAACGTCAGTTTGTTTTAAAAATATTTACAAACTTATTTAAATAGTGAAATTTATGAAGAAACTCTGTATCTTTTTATCAGCTATCTTTATGCTGCTGGTTGTTAGTTGTAGCCCATTTACATTGGTGAATAGCTCAGTTTATAACGAGTCTAATTTGTCACAGTATAAAACATTCAGGATTGTGACTACTAAGGAGGGGAAAATACCTGCCATTATGGGATTGGTAGGGTATCATAATATTGCTGCTGCAATACGTGAACAGATGATTGAACGTGGTTACACCGAGGATGAAAACTCTGATCTATTAGTAAATATTGCCTTGACTGTTGATCAGAAGATTGAAACTGAACCAGCTATCCCTCCAGGTTACTACCCAGGTTATCGTGTTTATAATGGTAGATATCCATATTATATGTACCCACGATATATGTATATGAATAGTTACTATTCAAATGCTAAGGTTATTACAGGAATCTATAAAGAGGGCGTTTTAACTATGGAGATGGTGGATATGACTAAGATGTTACCATTATATTCATCGTCTGTTTCAACTATTTTGGAGGCAGGGGATGACCAATTGCGTAATTTAAGTGGTATTGCTGAGGCGGTTCAGGTATTGTTCTCTAAATATCCAGTTCCACTGTTGCCACAATATCAGACTAAAAAATAATATTTAACTATCGTGTGCTTAAAATACGCCCATATATATAATAGCTTTGTAGTGTAAAACCTATAAAGCTATTAATATGAATAATTCAATTGTTTTAAGTCCAAAAGTTCTTAGCACCATTAACGCATTGCCTGTATCGGAACAAAAGGCAATTTTTGGAGCTTTCATTTGTGATAATATAACTAAAACAGAGCGTGAAATTACGCTATCTCCCCTGCAAGAGATGGTATATGCAATGATTTCAGACTATATACAACGTGATACCGCGAAATATGAGAGTTCACGTGTAGGATAATCTTTGTTTTAGTTGAGCATCTCTAGGAGGGTGTCTTCGTTGATGATGGGGATGTTTAGTTTTTTTGCTTTCTCTAGTTTGGCGGGTCCCATGTTTTCTCCTGCTAGGATGTAGCTGGTTTTGGCTGAGATTGAGCCTACATTTTTACCTCCATTCTGCTCTATCATCGCTTTATATTCGTCACGTGAATGGTGGGTGAATACGCCACTGATTACGAATGTTTTCCCTGTTAGTTTGTCACTTCCTAGTTGTTGTTGTGATTCTGATATTTGCATCTGCAAGCCTGCTGTGCGTAGCGATTCAATAATTTCACGGTTACTTTCTATGCTGAAATATTCTACTATGCTTTCTGCTATCTTGATTCCTATCTCGTCAATTTCAGCTAGCTCTTCCGCTGACATTGCCATTAGTTTATCTATTGATTTTACCGCTTTGGCTAGTTTCTTGGCTATGGTTTCACCTACATAGGGGATGGATAGGGCAAATATTACTCGCTCAAATGGTACGCTTTTAGAATTTTCTATACCTGTCATTATGCGTTGTGCTGACTTTTCACCAAATCTATCTAAGGTTAATAATTTCTCAGCCGTTAGGGTGTGTATATCTGCTATATTGCGCACTAATCCATTGCGGAAAAGTACTTCGGCTATCTCTTGACCTATTCCATCAATATCCATCATACGACGTGCCACGAAATGTTCTATACGTCCTGTGATTTGTGGGGCGCATCCATATTTATTATTGCAGACCCATGCTGCTTCACCCTCAGTACGTTGCAGTGGTGTGCCACATTCGGGGCAATGGGTAACGAATTGGATAGGGGTGCTGTCTGGGTTTCTATCTGCTAGCTCTACACCTACTATCTTAGGGATAATCTCACCACCTTTCTCAACGTAAAGGGTATCTGAGTTATGGATATCTAGCTTTTTGATTATATCTTCGTTATGTAGTGATGCACGTCTTACTACTGTGCCTGACAATAGTACTGCTTCCAGATTAGCTACTGGGGTGATAATACCCATACGTCCTACCTCAAATGATACGCTAAGAAGTTGGGTTGATGCGCGTTCAGCTTGGAATTTATATGCTATTGCCCATCGTGGAGATTTAGCGGTAAAGCCTAAGTTTAGTTGCTGTTTTAGGGAGTTTACCTTAAATACTAATCCATCAGTGGCAACTGGTAGTGTTTTACGTTGCTCCTCCCAATAGGTGATAAATTCACGTACCTGCTCAATTGACTCTAAGACTTGGATATTCTCTGATACTTTGAAACCCCAACTCTTAGCCGCTTGTACATTCTCATAATGATTGTCGTGTGGAAGTTCATTACTAATAAGATTGTAGAAATATGCGTCAAGGTTGCGACGTGCTACCTCGGCTGAGTTTTGCATCTTTAGTGTGCCTGAGGCGGCATTACGAGGGTTGGCAAATAGCGGCTCTTCATTAAATTCGCGCTCTTGGTTTAGCTTCTCGAAAATGTTCCATGGCATTACTATCTCACCACGTATCTCTAATTGAGGAGGATAGTTGCCTATTAGTTGTAGAGGGATGGTACGGATGGTGCGCACATTATCAGTTACATCGTCACCACGGATACCATCGCCACGAGTTACAGCACGTACTAACTCACCATTCTCATAAGTTAGGGATATGGATGTTCCATCAAATTTTAGTTCACCTACAATCTCGACCTGTTCCCCTTGTAGTGCTGATGTTGCTCGGTTGATAAAGTCTGTTAGCTCATCAACTGAATAGCTATTGCCTAGGGACATCATTTGGTTCTTATGTTCGACCTGTTGGAATAGTTTATTTATATCGCTACCTACACGTTGGGTTGGTGAGTTGGGTGAGTAGTACTGAGGGTGCGCGCGCTCTAAATCCTCTAATTCACGTAGCATATCATCAAACTCCTTATCTGTGATGGTTGGGGTGTTTAGGATGTAGTAGTTGTGGTTGTGCTGATTTAGCTCAACGCGTAATTTATCTATTTTTGATTTTATTTCCATAATGTTATTCATTTGTGAGTGCTAATTTACCAAAATTTTGAGAAATATTTAGTATAAACTCTATGAAATATTATTTGTTATATATGACAAACTATTAAATTATCTGTTTTTTCTTATCTTTGCAAAAAAATTAAGTAATATAAATTTAAACAAATATAGATTATGAACATTAAACCATTATCAGACCGTGTTCTTATTGAACAGAGTGCTGCTGAACAAGTAACTATCGGGGGAATTATTATTCCTGATTCAGCAAAAGAGAAACCGCTACAAGGTAAAGTAATAGCTACTGGAAACGGTACTAAGGATGAAGAGATGATTGTGAAAGTGGGTGATACCGTTCTTTATGGTAAATATTCAGGTACTGAATTGGAGTTTGAGGGTGAAAAATACCTTATGATGCGCCAATCTGACATTATGGCAATCATTGAGTAATTAATTATTAAAATAGAGAAATCATGGCAAAAGAAATTAAATATAATATTCAGGCTCGTGAAGAGCTTAAAAAGGGTGTTGATGCATTAGCTAATGCGGTTAAGGTAACGTTAGGTCCTAAAGGACGTAATGTAATTATCGAGAAGAAATTTGGTGCACCTCACATAACTAAGGATGGTGTAACTGTGGCTCGTGAAATAGAGTTAGAGGATGCTTTCCAAAATATGGGTGCGCAATTAGTGAAAGAGGTTGCCTCAAAAACAGGTGATGATGCAGGTGATGGTACTACTACTGCTACCGTTTTGGCGCAAGCTATCGTGACTACTGGTCTTAAAAATGTGGCTGCTGGTGCTAACCCTATGGATCTTAAACGTGGTATTGACAAGGCTGTTGCTAAGGTGGTGGCTTCAATCAAGGAGCAATCTCAAGAGGTTGGCAATGACTTAGTTAAGATTGAAAATGTAGCTAGAATTTCAGCTAACAACGATACTGAGATTGGTCAACTAATTGCTGAGGCTATGCGCATAGTGAAAACTGAAGGGGTAATCACTGTTGAGGAGGCTAAAGGTACTGAAACTACTGTTGAGATTGTTGAGGGTATGCAATTTGATCGTGGTTATATCTCTCCATACTTTATCACTAATACTGAGAAGATGGAGTGCGATATGGATAATCCATATATCTTGATTTATGATAAGAAAGTTTCAGCATTGAAGGAAATGTTACCTATCCTTGAAGCTACTGCACAGAGTGGTCGTCCATTGTTAATTATCGCCGAGGATGTTGATAGTGAGGCGTTGGCTACATTGGTGGTTAACCGTTTACGTGGTTCATTAAAGATTTGTGCTGTTAAGGCTCCAGGATTTGGTGATCGTCGTAAAGAGATGCTTGAAGATATTGCTATCTTAACTGGTGGCGTGGTAATCTCAGAGGAGAAGGGTTTAAAACTTGATGGTGCTACTGTTGAGATGTTAGGTCGCGCTGATAAGGTAACTGTTGACAAAGAGGGTACTACCATTGTTAATGGTGCTGGTGATAAGGAGGAAATTGCTAAACGCGTTGCTCAAATCAAGGTGCAAATTGAAACTACTACATCTGATTATGATCGTGAGAAGTTGGCTGAACGATTAGCTAAATTAGCTGGTGGTGTGGCTGTATTATATATTGGAGCTCCATCTGAAGTGGAGATGAAAGAGAAGAAAGACCGTGTGGATGATGCACTAAGTGCTACACGTGCTGCTGTGGCTGAAGGTATTGTACCTGGTGGTGGTGTCGCTTATATCCGTTGTATCGCTGAACTAGAGGATATGAAGGGTGATAACGAAGATGAAACTACTGGTATTGAGATTATCAAACGTGCTATCGAAGAACCTTTACGCCAAATCGTAGCTAATGCAGCTGTTGAGGGTGCAGTGGTTGTTCAGAAAGTGAAAGAGGGTACAGGTGACTATGGTTACAATGCTCGCACAGGTGTTTATGAAAATATGTTTGCTACTGGTGTGATAGACCCTGCTAAGGTTACACGTGTAGCGTTAGAGAATGCAGCATCTATCGCTGGTATGTTCTTGACTACTGAATGTGTAATTGCAGATATCAAGGAGGAAACTCCTGCAATGCCTATGGGTGGTGGTCAAGGTATGGGTGGTATGATGTAGGTGTAGAGCTTGTCTCGCGCAATTCATTTTTGGACTTCCCTCAGAAGGGAAGCATCAAAGCTATTCATTATATTTGTATCAAACAAGTAAACTTTTGTTTACCATTATATCCAAAAATGGCTATCAACCTTGAGGGGTGTGATAGCCATTTTTTATATATTACCGAGATATCGGTTGTTATGCTTTCTTGTTTCCTAAGATAGCTGCTATTGATAGGAATAATCCTAAGAATATACTTAGTGCTGCCGCAAATAGTACTTGGAATACTGGAGGAAGTAGGAATGTAATAGTATGCGCTGGAATCCAGAATAGGAAGATTGTTTTCTTAAATACGAATCCCCATTGTACTGCCCAGTTAAGATTTACGAAATTCTCTTTCATCTTTATAGGAGTGATAAGAGCTTTTAATGAACCTTTATGTTCTGCAATATGTGAATCTGTAATTTTATGTAATGTCATAAAGACTGGTGCAAATAGTGTATTTAGCATAAATGAGATGCTGAATGCTCCTATTAATTTTTGGTATGTAAATCCACCTTTCATAGCGTCGTTAATACCCTCTAACCCTAATGTGTCCATAACGCGAGGTGCGCCTGCTGCAAATACTTTCATTGCAAAGGCAATCCATATACCGAATAGACCCCATACTATCATACGAGCTGCCATGCCAAATCCTGGATATGAGTAAGCTCCTGTTTTAATGCGTAGTCCTGCCATCTCACCCCATATTGCTAGTATCGCGAATTTAGCAAATGCCATTAGATATGGGTGCGCTGTGTTGCTACCGATATACCATTGGTATGCTGCATCACTAAATACGAATGGTAGGATGATTACAGCTAGTGCTGCAATGAAGATAATGTCTTTAATAGTTTTGTTCATAGTTAATTATAGGTTTATTAAATCGTTATTTGAAATAGTTTTAACTCCCGCTGCAGTAAGTAGTTCTAATGCTTTTGCATCGTCATTAACGTTAAGGATAAGGAATGCTTGACCCTTTACCGAGAAACAATACATATATTCTACTACTACGCCTCCTGATGTAAGGATATTAACGTTTTCATAGAATGAACTTGCTGATGAATCACATGCAATGGCTATTACTTCACTTTTACTAGAATTTTTGTTTGCTTCCTTTAATAATTCGCCTGCCTTAGCATTATCAGTAGTTATTAATCTAAGAATACCAAATTCAGTAGTATCAGCTACGGTAGCCGCTATTATACGGATATCAGCTTTACTCAATATTTGCATTATCTCAATTAAACTCCCTATTTTATTTTCTAGGAAGATGGATAGTTGTTGAAGTGTTGTTTTCATAGTATAATCTTATTTTTTACGGTTATCAATTACTCGGACTGCCTTACCTTCGGATTGAGGAATAGTACCGCTGCTTACTAGTTTGATTTTAGGGGTAACTAATATCTCATCACGTAATGCAGCTGTCATAGATTTAGTTAATTGTTGAAGTTTAGAGTAGTCATCAGTGAAGGCTTCGTTATTTAATTCTACTTCAATGATAATATCGTCGTTATTTCCGTTGGTTTCGATAGTGATTAGATAGTTTGTTCCTACTTCTGAGAATTGCATAAGTATCTTTTCAATTTGCATTGGGAAGATATTTACACCTTTAACGATAAACATATCGTCGCTACGTCCTTTGATGCGGTCAAGGCGACGGTGTGTACGTCCACATGGGCAGTCACCTGGGATAAATCTGGTTAAGTCACGTGTGCGATAGCGGATAATTGGCATACCTTCACGATCTAGGGTTGTTAATACTAGTTCACCAATCTCACCATCAGCTACTGGTTCCAGTGTTTCTGGATCGATGATTTCTACTATATATGAATCCTCCCAGATATGTAGTCCATTCTGTTCTTTACATTCAAAGGCTACACCAGGTCCGCTCATCTCAGATAAGCCGAAACAGTTATAGGCTTTTACACCAAGTAGCTCTTCGATACGGCGACGTTGCTCTTCGGTGTGCGGTTCTGCTCCTATTATTAATGTGGTTAGGCTAGTTTCACGTGGGTCAACACCTATATTAGAGAATACCTCAGCTAAACGTATGGCGTAACTAGGAATTGCGTGGATAGCTGTTGTGCCAAAGTCAGTAATGAATTTGATTTGGCGTAAGCTGTTACCTGTTGCGGCTGGTACTGATACTGCTCCTAGTTTCTCAATTCCGTAATGGATTCCTAGTCCACCTGTGAACATTCCGTAACCTGACGAGTTCTGGAATACATCACTATTGCGCAATCCTACCATATAGAAACAACGTGCTACGCGGTTAGCCCATACATCTAAATCTTTCTGTGTGTGACATATAACTGTTGGATTGCCTGTTGTACCACTAGATGAGTGTAGGCGTACTATTTGATCTTTAGGTACTGCATTTAATCCGAATGGGTAGTTCTCACGCATCTCAGCTTTGGTGGTAAATGGTAGTGAGCGTAAATCAGCTAAGCTACTAACACTGTTCTCATCAATATTAGCTTCATTGAATTTTTTTGCATAAAATGGTGATTTCTTCGCCTGTTTAATTGTTTCTTTAAGTCGTTCAAATTGTAGTTTTTCAATATCTACTCGAGTCATTAACTCAATCTCAGGTTGGTAATACTGTGATTTTTCCATTTTTCTTTATAGTATTAAAGTTATTTTATAAATTAAATTTCTACAAATATATATCATTATAATTAAAAAAATATCATAAAGATACATTTTATATCGAATAAATATAATTTTTTTTTTCAAAGGTGAGAAAAGTTAATTTTTGAGGGTTAAATTAATGTTAACAATTTGATAATTCGGATGAAAATAGCTAATTTTGTGCAAGATTGATTAAATGAGAAGATTTAGCTGTATGTAATACATATA
>JAWXTT010000044.1:0-14987 GCA_044433325.1 Bacteroidales bacterium | reverse complement strand
TGCTACCATTACGCGTGTTTCGTTATTTATCCAACTATCCTGTTTCTGCTCTTTGACTTTTGAGTCTAATCCTGCATGATAATGATTGGCTGATATATTGTTGTTGCGTAGAATATTGGCTATCTCTTCGGTTTTGCGGCGACTGCGTAGATATACTATTGCACTACCAGTGGTTTGGCGTAGTATATTTATTGTGTCAGCTAATTTGTCGTCAGATTTGCGTACTACGTATGAGATATTTTTTCGCGCGAAACTGTTGGTGAATATTTGTGAGCTTTCTCCAAAATGGAGGTTCTCTGTAATATCAGTAACTACATCCTTGGGTGCTGTTGCTGTCAATGCTAGCACTGGTGCATTGGGGAAGATATCACGAATAGTAGCGATATTTAGATATGATGGGCGGAAGTCATAACCCCATTGTGATATGCAATGCGCCTCGTCAACGACTATTAATGTAACTTTCATTAGTCGTAGCTTATCTATGAAGATATCTGAGCGTAGTCTCTCAGGTGAAATATACAGAAATCGGCACTTGCCATAGATGCAACGATCCATATTTAGCTGGCTTTCACGCATGGTTAGCCCTGAATGTATATATGTTGCCATTACTCCACGTGAGCGTAGATTGTCAACCTGATCTTTCATTAGTGAGATTATGGGGGTGACAACTATCGCTATCCCCTCAGTGGCTAAGGTGGCTACCTGAAAGGTGATGGATTTTCCACCACCTGTTGGTAATAAGCCTAATGTATCTCTCCCTGCTAAGACAGAACGGATAATATCCTCCTGTAATGGGCGAAACTGTTCATAACCCCAATATTTATGTAGTATTTTATGTATATCTGTTGATTGCATACTAAAACTAGGTTGGGGTTGTGATGGATTATTTATTGTTCAGAAACTCGTATCTCTTTTATAAGTAATTGGATTTGACCATTCTTACGTCGTTTATTCTCTTCTATGGTGTAGCATATATCAAATGGTTTCTTGCTCTTAATATGTGTAATGTATTGTTCTGCCATATTAAATGCTATACCATTTATAACTTTGTTAGATTCTTCATCTATAAGTTCTAGTTTTATATGCTCCATATTGTGTCCAACTATTTTACTTGTACCGTAGTCATATACGTTGCGTGAGCAGAATACAGGTTTGTTATTGCCTGGTCCAAATGGATTGAATTTATTTAACTCTGCTACAAACTCAGGGGTTATCTCGTTAAATCTTAGATATGTATCGATATCAACATGTGGAGTTAACTGATCTGACTGTATTGTGTTGGCTACATATGCTTCAAAACGGCGTTTGAACTCAGAGATATTCTCCTGTTTTAGGGTTAAGCCTACTGCATAGGTATGCCCTCCGAAGTTTTCAAGTAGATCACGTGAGTCCTCAATGGCTGCATATATATCATATCCTTGTACTGATCGAGACGAACCTGTTGCTAATCCATCATCCGATAGGGTTAACACTACTGATGGTTTATAATATAGCTCAGTTAGCCGCGATGCTACAATACCTATTATCCCTTTATGCCAATTGTTGTTGTAGATTACTATCGTTTTCTTAGAGGAGTCAATCTCACTGCGCCCCTCGATAAGTGCATGTGCCTCCTCGGTAATACGCTTATCTAGCTCTTTACGATCTTTGTTGTATTGATCTATATTTTTACCACGTTCATTAGCATCTGCTATGTCTTTGGTGATTAATAGCTCAACGGCCTCCATACCTGTCTGCATACGTCCTGATGCGTTGATACGTGGACCTATCTTAAATATTACGTCGCTAATGGTTAATGCACCACTGGTTAGATTGCATATCTTGATAATACTTCTTAGCCCTACGCATGGATTAGAGTTCATGCGTTTTAATCCATAGTAGGTGAGAATGCGATTCTCATCCACCATAGGGACAATATCAGCGGCAATACTAATAGCTACTAAGTCTAATAAAGAGTATAACTCGTTATTATTAGATAGTTCATTACTTATGGCAAATGCTTGTAATAACTTAAATCCAACGCCACAACCCGATAGATGCCCGAATGGATATGTGCTATTATCTAACTTGGGATTAAGTATTGCTACTGCTTCGGGTAGCTCTTCATCTGGAACATGATGATCACAGATGATAAAGTCTATACCGCGATCTTTAGCGTACTTTATCTCCTCAATTGCTTTTATGCCACAATCTAATACTATGATTAACTTCACACCTACACTGTGTGCGTAATCAATACTTTTTAATGATATACCATACCCCTCCTCGTATCTAGTAGGGATATAATATTCCATGTTAGAATAATAGTTACGTAGGTATTTATATACCATTGCTACGGATGTAATTCCATCTACGTCGTAGTCTCCGTAAACCATTATCCTCTCTTTTTTACCCATGGCTTTGTTAAGCCTTTGTACAGCCTTGTCCATATCTGGCATTAGAAATGGATCGTGAAGGTCAGCTAAAGAGGGTTTGAAGAATTTTTCAACTTTCTCCTCCGTATCTAGCCCACGCTGAATTAGAAGCTCGCTTATTGAGGGAGTATTTATGAATCTCTCGCTCAATGCTGTCTCTAATTTTTGCTCTTCGGATGTAAGGGGTAAGTAATTCCATTTACTTATCATTTATAACGTTTTTTATTTATCATATTTAGTACCCCATCACTTGATGGAGTGGGTTAAGAGGGTGTTATTACACGCTCGTGTGCCTCCCATAGCTCTTAACCATTTTTCATGTGTAATATTAATATTCACTTATCATACATGATTATTAACTTGGATAGAATTTATGTTTAGTACCATATCCAAACAAGGAGTTATTTATCCTTATAATATTAAAAAATCTGTAAATGTGAACATGTTTAGCAGGGTAATCCACCCCACGCTAAAATAATACAATACGCAAATATAATTAATGTTTTTCATTATTGCCCCCTTTTTAGCGTAAAATATCTCCTCTTTATCGGTCTATTTGGGCTTTTTACGCAAAAAAAAAGAATGACTAACAAAATTTAGGTGTTACTCATCCTTTTTAGAGCTGATATCAGCAACTGAGACGATATATTTAAGCCTCTATGATTGCTTAATATGTAAGTCCATTTGTGGGAATGGGAAGTTTAGACCCTTCTGTGGTAATTCTACGTAGATACGTTCATTCATATCAAAGAATATTCCCCAATAATCAGATGTTAAAGCCCATGCGCGTACCTTGATGTTAATGCTACTATCTGCTAACGCCTCAAGAAATACTACTGGTGAGTGTAGGGATGCTGAGTCAGGTAATTCTTCAATAGCTTTAGGTGAGTTTTTGTCCCCTTTAGCGTAAATAGTTGTTAGTTGATCAGCATTTTGTAAGACGCGTGTATCCTCAGATAACATTTTTAGGATATGTTCTTTGGCTACATTAAAATCATCACCATAAGATACTGAAACTGTCCAGTCAATACGACGATATTTCTCTTTTGAGTAGTTGTTGATGCTTCCTGTTGATAAACCACCATTAGGGATAATTATACATTTGTTATCAACGGTGTTAAGAATGGTGTTGAAAATTTGTATCTCCTTTACTGTTCCTGTGTATCCTTGCGCTTCGATAAAGTCACCAATCTTGTAAGGTTTTAGGATTAGTATTAATACTCCACCAGCAAAATTTTGTAAAGTTCCGCTCAAAGCCATACCAACAGCGATACCTGCGGATGCAAAGATAGCAATAAATGAACTGGTCTCAATTCCTAAAATACCTATTACTGATATTATCAACAAAATTAAAAGTACAATCTTGACTAAGCTAAGTACGAAGGATGTTAGTGATAAATCTACTTTGCGTGCATTTAATATCTTTTTGGTAATGTTGTAAATCCAATTAATTATGATTTTACCAATAAAAAAGACTACGGCTGCAGCTAAAATTTTACCGCCTAGTGACATTCCCCAATTGATTAGGGTGTTAATAATCTCCTCTGTTGATGAATTTTGGAATACATTTTTAAGTTCATCTACACTGTTAATACTGCTAGGAATACTATCAGTAGGTACTGTTTGTAATAGTTTCATATTTAATATTTAGTTGTTAATAAATTGCTTTATACCAATCAAGGGTTGTGTAATACTCCTCTTGTGCTTCATTGCCAGTTCCTAAAATATATGTCGATAAACCGAAAAATTTATCAGGGTCGATATATAAACTGGAAAATATATATTTTGTTGCGGCACAATATATGACAGCATCCTCAAATGCTATATTAAATTCATCCAGATACTCATCTTGTGATATTGCTAAACAATAATCCTTTAAGTCATAAGCAATGTAATTATAGTTAAATACATTTCGATAGTCTGATGAGGTTATATATTTCTGGATATTACTAAGGGTGTAATCATTAGGGTTGCTAACTATTTTGCGACATGCAGTAGCAAGGCTCTCAAGCTTAGTGCAGTCAACTAGCACTATGGTGTTAGTTTGGTATGAGCCAGACAATGCTTGATAATAATTGTATGTGGCTTCACATGCTGCAACTAAATTAGCCTCAGTCTCGAAAAAGTATAAAATATTCTGGTTATAAGGCATTCCTGCCGCGTACAAGGTGGTGGGGCTACCTATAAAGTAGTTGGTGATATTACGGAATTGGTAAGCAATCTCAATACCACCCATATAACAAGCATCTGTATAAATAAAACTAAATAACCCCGCAGGGATGGCTTCAGCCAATGAGGTGATTGAGATTGAATCGTCATTGTCATCACCAAAGGTGCGTGTTAAGATTTTGTTTCCAGTTTCAGCATCTACTAATGAGTATGTTGTAGAACTGCTTGATGAGCTTACATTACAACTCCAGCCTGTCGCATGTGACCAAAGCACTAAACCATAATCATCAGCTGGTGCTAGTGTTTTCATGTCTGAAAATACTTGGCTGAAACGCTCAGTAGATACTGAGCTGATATCCTTGCTGTATGTTTTAAGTGTATCGGTTGTGACTATATTATCTTTAGCAGATATCTCAATTAGGTTGATATCGCTACTAGTTCCGTTAGGTACATGGTAGATAAGTAGGCGACAATCATTATAATTGTATGTTTTCATCGCGTTTTCCATCTCAACAATATCTTTATCGTCGTAACCGTATGAGCCTAAACTATTAGATGCAACCATATATACTAAAATGGTGCGTCGTGTGTCGGGGGTGATTTCAGGATTAGGATTATTCTTACAGCTACCTAATCCTAATATTAGGAGAGCTAGTAGTAATGTTGAGATTGTATTTTTTATGTTATTCATATTTATTACTATCAATTCCGCAAAAATAACGGAAAAAAATGAAATTATATTAATATTTGAAATAAATCGGATATATGTTATAAATTTGTGCCGAAATAACGACTATTATTATGAAAAAATATCTAACGCTAATAATGCTAGGATTGTTTACGCTAAATATTCAAGCGCAAAAGTATATGGAATTAGTTGACTCAGCAGATATATATATCGAGCGTGAAGAGTGGGTTGATGCTGAACGATTAATCAAAAAGGCTTTGGCTACTGAGCCTAGTAACTATAACAATTCGCTTTTAATATCTAATTTAGCAACAGTGCAACGTAATCAGTTTAATTACGAAAATGCGTTGCAAAATTATGCGTTGGCACTATTTATGACCCCTAACGCTGTTACCTTGTTGCTAAATCGTGCATCGTTATATATGGAGATTGATAGCTTGAAGTTAGCATATGCTGATTTTACACGGGTAATTGAGCTAGAGGATGACAATGTCGAGGCTAGATATTTTCATGGAATGATTGCAATGGAGCAGGGTGATATGACGTTGGCTAAGGGTGATTTTGATGTGATTCTTGCTAAAAATAGTAATAATCAATTTGGAAACGAAGCAATGGCACTTTGGTATCGATTAATGCATGAGTATAAATTAGCTATGCCATATTATGATTACCTAATCAGTATCGCTAATGAAAACAAGGAATATTATATGGGTAGAGCCGAAGTAAGAATGGGGTTAAACCAGATATCGCTAGCCTCAGAGGATATTGCAATGGCACAGAAATTGGATCCAAATGATGGATGGATTTATCTATTACGCGCTAGATTAAGTGGACTATCATATCGTAATAGCGAAGTGGAAAAATATATCGTTAAGGCTATTGAATTAGGTGTAGATGCTGATGATGCTAACATTTATATAAATAGCTTCAATTACTAGAAGTTCCCTAAAATATTAGTGATAAATAGATTAGATTTTTATCGCTAAATTTTATCTTTATTTATTTTGATTTGATTATTATTACTCGTAAATTTGTTACATGATTTCGGTAATAGACCATATAAAATATTTAATTTCAAAGTATGACTGTGTAATTATTCCTGGTTGGGGAGCATTAATTGCGCAATATAACCATGGGTATGCGTCTGATGATAAGGTCTATCCTCCTAGTCGTGTTATTAGTTTCAATAGTGATATAAATAATAACGATGGGTTATTAGCTAACTCATTGGTGCGTCGTGAGGGAGTCACCTATGACATTGCATTGAATTTGATTGCTGATGAAGTTAGCTCTTATAAGATTCAATTAAACAATAGTGGTGAGTTTACGCTGAGTGAAATAGGGCTATTTGTTAAGAGTGGTAGCGAAACTATCGTATTCACACCATTTAATGATGGTAAGATTAGATCTGATTTATATGGATTTACAGCTTTCGATATGCCTAAACTAGCTGATAGATTAGCGGACAAGAGCGGTGTGGATAAGAAAAAATCATCTAATGTAATTTACATCCCAATAAGTCGTAATATATTTAGAGTTGCTGCTTCAATAATCCTTTTAATTGGGATGTCACTACTGCTTACGACACCAATAACAGTTAATCATGTTCAGAATTACGCTAGTATGGGTGTGATTAAATCAGCAGATATATCCAATACGCTAGTTGAGCAGAATACTACTAAAACAGTTGTGGTTGAACAGGTAGCTGAGGTTACACCAGTTGAGATTGTCGCCGTTGCAACGCCTGAAATAAACTGTGTAGCTGATATGAAATATTACTTAGTTGTAGGTTCATTTAATACACAGGATGCTGCTAATATACATATCAAACAATATAAAAATAGAGTTTCAGACCTTAATATTCTATATAATGGAAATAAATATATGGTTTATGCAGCTAAGGGTGATACATTCAGAAGTCTAAAACCAATCCATAGTGAAATGCAACAAGACTTTAAAGGTGCATGGATTTATAGATTCAAAGGTGTTGCTAATAATTGATATTAAAGAGGTAAATATACAAAAAGCTCCTAATCATTGCGATTAGGAGCTTTTTGTATATTATTCAATTATCTCTATTTTATCTGAGTTGCCATATAATTTTTAGCTTGCATAAATAGCTCAGTAGCAAATACGAAATTGTTTAATGTTTCATTATTATTAGTGAATATCTCCTCCTTAGTACCAACCCAATCATTATGACCCTTGTTTATAAATAGAATATTTTCACCAATACCAATAACCGAGTTCATATCGTGAGTATTGATAATAGTAGTAATATTATATTCGTGAGTAATATCACTAAGCAGCTCATCAATAACAATAGATGTTTTAGGGTCTAACCCTGAGTTAGGCTCGTCACAGAATAGATATTTAGGATTCAAGGCAATAGCGCGTGCAATAGCAACACGTTTCTGCATACCACCACTAATCTCAGATGGGAATTTATTCTCAGCACCTGTTAGATTAACGCGATCTATACAGAAATGCGCACGCTCCAACTGCTCCGCTGGTGATAACTTTGAGAACATTTTTAGTGGGAAAAGCACATTCCCTAGTACCGTTTCTGAATCAAATAGGGCTGAACCTTGGAATAGCATACCTATTTCGGTGCGAAGATCCTTGACTTGTTCATGATTCATTTTTAGGATATCACGTCCATCATAAAGAATCTCGCCCATTTCAGGTCTGATTAATCCTATTATAGATTTCATCAAAACGGTCTTACCTGAACCACTCTGTCCAATAATTAAATTAGTTTTACCATCGTAAAATGTAGCATCTATACCATGTAGTACGGTTTTGTCATCAAATGACTTCTGTATATTCTTAACTGTAATCATTACTATAACATAATTTTTGTAAGTATCACATCAAATAGTAATATCAAGATACTACTAGTGACTACTGCATTTGTACTAGATTTACCTACCTCTAATGCGCCACCCTGTACATAATAACCACAATATGATGAAATGCTACTTATTAGGAAAGCAAATACTAACGATTTGATAATAGCATACCAGATATACCACTCAACAAAGAATGACTGCAAACCATATATATATGTATCAACAGTAATTATATCAGTAAATAAACCTACTAGATATCCACCGAATAGACCTGTAAACATACTGAAAGCTACCAATATAGGTATATATGTAACCATTGCAACTATTTTAGGTAATATCAGGAATGACGATGAGTTGATACCCATAATCTCCAATGCATCAATCTGTTCAGTTACACGCATAGTGCCTACTTCTGATGCGATATTTGATCCCACTTTACCTGCTAATATCAAGCATAATATAGATGAAGAGAACTCTAATAAGATAACATCACGTGTAGCCAAACCTAATGCATAGCGTGGTATCATAGGTGACACAATGTTTAATTGCATTTGGATTGCAATAACAGCACCAATAAATAGTGATATAATAATTACTAGTGGAATTGAATCAATCCCTAGTTTGGATATTTCAGCGAGATATCGTTTAAAGAACTCCCTCCATTTATCAGGGATGCTGAATACACGCCCCATAAATATAGCGTAGTGCCCTAACGTCTCAAGTGATTTAATTATAATTTTCATTCTATTATGATATGAATTAATTTGCAAAAGTAACAATTTTAGATTACACCATTATATATATAACAGATTATTATTGCTTTTGGATAAAAGTTTTGGCTACAATATTCATTCTAATATATTTTTAGAGTATATTTGTAGAAAGTTTTTAAGAATGTCAGATATTTTAGAAAATAATTCAACTGAGGTAATAACTGAAACGGTTATTAATGCTGGAGGTGATAAGCTGGTGCTACGTACAGAGAATTTGGTTAAAAAGTACAGACAGCGTACTGTTGTAAACCATGTATCAATAGATGTTACACAGGGGGAGATTGTGGGTCTTCTTGGTCCTAATGGGGCAGGTAAGACTACTACATTCTATATGACAGCTGGGCTGATAACTCCCAATGAGGGGGAGATTTTCTTGAATGATTTAAATATTACTAAGTTTCCTGTTTATAAACGTGCGCAACATGGTATTGGGTATCTGGCGCAAGAGCCATCAGTTTTCCGCAAACTTAGTGTTGAGGATAATATTCGTTGTGTATTGGAGATGACTGATACAACGGTTGAATATCAACGTGATAAATTGGAGAGCTTGATTGCTGAGTTCCGTTTAGAAAAAGTGCGTAAGAATCTAGGTGATAGACTATCAGGGGGTGAACGTCGTCGTACTGAGATTGCCCGTTGTCTTGCTATTAGCCCTAAATTTATTATGTTAGATGAGCCATTCGCAGGTGTTGACCCTATTGCGGTTGAGGATATTCAATATATTGTTTATAAGTTGAAAGAGAAGAATATAGGTATTCTAATTACTGACCATAATGCTCCTGAAACTTTAAGTATTACTGACCGCGCATATCTGCTATTTGAGGGTAAAATTCTATTTCAAGGCACTTCTGAAGAGCTGGCTTCTAATCCAGTGGTTCGCGAAAAATATTTAGGTCGTAACTTCGTCTTCAATCGTAAAAAGTTTGATTAAAAGCGCACCCTAAAAAGGATAATCCTAGTATCTATGTATTCTATTGAATATATATTGTCTTGCAATTATTAGTAGTAGAATTGTTACTAAAGTACTCCCTATTGCTAACCATGGTATCCCATTCACTGGAACACCTATCTGATTTATATTTGTAGTTATTATATTTTTATCTAACATATATTCAGTTATCACTACTGATGAATTATTCAGTGCGTGAATAATAATAGGAACCCATAGTGATCCAGTCCAATATACTAGATAGCCAAAGTATGCTCCTAATAATAGTCGTGGAACGAATCCATAAAATTGGAAATGTATTGCACTAAATATAAATGCAGTTAGCCATATCGCAATATGAATATTAGCTCCTTTACGAGATAAGAATATCCCCTGTAATGCGCCACGGAAAAATAACTCTTCACCAGCACCCGTTAACACACCAACAGTAAGTATGGTTAATATTAAGCTGAATATATTGTTATTGTGTAATAGCTGATCAGTTACTGCTTTAGCACTATCCTCGTTATTGCGCATCCACTCCTCTAGCCAATTTAGTGAATCAGGTAGTTTTATTGATTCATTTAATGCAATTATGTAGTTAAGAGCAGGTGTTGCTGCTACCATTATTATTATTGCAGTTATTACTATCCCTAGTTTAGGTGCAATTTTAAGGTTTAAGAATTTGGTAGGGTTAGTTACAATTAAACTAGCTGTAATTATTGTAGGTATTATAAATATTAATAGATTCTGTATTGTTATAGATATATTAAGAAGGGCTTTACCATCAACTAATTTACCTAAACTAGCTAATATTAGGATAGTTACCGCAAATCCTAATATTAATGATAATATTAAAATTACTATACATTTCCCAAATGTGTGATATGTTCTGTTTTGCATAATTTCTCAATATGAGTTATATCACAAAATTACTATTTTTTTTCTAAAATAATACAATATGACAATTTTAATTTATATATTTGTGATGTATAACTTTAATATATATACTTATGAAAAGAATATTTGCAAACTTGTTAGTTTTAGTATTGTCAGTATCATCAATATCTGCTTATGCAGTGGCTAAAAGTGATGTTAGCGAAGAAAAGAGTAAAAAAGAGATAAAAGCTGAGGAGAAAGCTGAAGAGGAAGCTAAGGAGGAGGTTTTGGAAACGAAACTGTTCACCGTTTCTAAGACAGCTATCGGTGAAATGGAATTTGTGATAAAGGCTCAAAGATTAACTTTCCCTAATGGTCGCACTCTTAACTGTGATGAAAGTACTAATTTTATCTCAGCTAGTGATGGTGAAACTGTTGTGCAAATCTCGTTCCCTAATGTAGGTTATGGTGGTTTTAATGGCTTAGGAGGTATTACTGTTGATGGTCGTATCACAGGTGAAAAGAGTTCCGAAACCAGAAAGGGTAATATTACGTTACGTTATAGTGTGTCAGGTAGTTCCCTATCAGCGCAGATTTTCATAACACTTCTAAAGGATAGTAACGAGGTAATAGTGGATGTAGAACCTAACTTCAGCGGTAATAGATTAACTGTTTATGGTACATTGTATCCAGCAGGTCGCTCATCAGTTTATCAAGGTTCTACTATAATGGCAGTGCCAAGACTTTAACTTATAGATATGAATAGATTATTACTAGCAATTGTAATATGTTCCTTTATATTATCATCAATTGCTGGTAATAACGAAACTCGTGCCGAGAGGCGTGAGCGTGAAATAATTCTGGATTCATTGAAATATAATACTGCACAAAATGCAATGGAGCAGATGCAGTTTGTTATTAAGGTTGATAAAGTAACTCTACCAAGTGGGAAAACAATTTTTATACAACTTGCAAAAATGAATTTTATCACTGTCGATGATGATTATACAATTATCCAAGTAGCAGTACCTAATATAGATACCAAATTTAATGAATTTGGCGGAATAACAGTTGATGGGTTAGTTACTTATCAGAAATTAGCCGAAACCAAGAAAGGGGATTTTATTCTAAAATATTCAGTATTGGGTAATTATATTTCTGCTCAAGTTCATATTACACTATTAAATAATAGTAATAGGACGATTGTTAGGGTTATACCTAACTATAAGGGTGGTGATGTAACATTGTATGGTGAATTACTACCAGCCTATGACACAACAGAACTAAGCATAACCCCAGATTTACGGAATATGAAATTTAGACCAGGTATATAGCTGGGTGCAAATAGGAATAAATATTAAACACTGAAAAAGAGAAATTATGAAACAATTATTATTAGCCTTAGTTATAGGGTCGTTTATTTTCTCAGCCAATGCTGAGGAGAATGAGCAGAAAGCAGAAAGACGTGTTCTTGAGGCTGTAGCGGATTCAGTTAATTATGAGTCTGCTAAATCATCTATGGATATGATGAAGTTTATTGTCATGATTGATAAGATTACTGCACCTAATGGTAAGACTACTAATATCCAGCAAGTAAGTACAAACTTTATATCTGTCGAAGATAATTACTCTGTTATCCAAGTAGCTATATATAATGACCGTCTAGCTCAGAATGGTATAGGGGGAGCAACGGTTGATGGTTCAATAGACCATAAAGAGCAGTCTATTGCTAAGAATGGTAACAATATCCTAAAATACAGCATTTTAGGTAGCCAAATCTCAGCACAAGTTCAAATAACACTACTAAAGGATAGCAACAAGGTAATAGTAATGCTTATGCCTAATAATAAAGGTGGTGATTACACACTTTATGGCGAACTTTACCCAAGTGATGATACCAACGTATATGGCATAACGCCAAATGTATCAGGACATAAACGTCGCATGAGTTATTAAGGTATAGGGGGTAGTTATAAATTTATAATAACTGTATAATCTCACTAATTATTTTCTGTAAATTTGCGGAGAATAACGGAAATAATCACCGCAGATTGATATTTATGACTTTTCATAGCTCCCCTATAATTATTACTAAATGAATGTAGCTAATAAATATTTGTTTAGTAATAGTTAAATATGTAATTTTGTAGAGTTTTATAGCGGACTGTACCGTTATATAAGGTAAATAAGATTACATGAGGGGTAAAGCTCTCTATTAGAAATAAAATTAGCTAAATGAAGCATATAAGAAATTTTTGTATAATTGCCCATATTGACCATGGTAAGAGTACTCTGGCGGATAGATTGTTAGAATATACTAATACATTGACGCAACGTGAGTTGCAGGCACAAGTATTAGATGATATGGAGCTGGAGCGTGAACGTGGTATAACCATTAAGAGCCATGCTATCCAAATGCAATATGAATATGAGGGGGAACAATATACATTAAATTTGATTGACACTCCAGGACACGTCGATTTCTCTTATGAGGTATCACGCTCAATTGCAGCTTGTGAGGGTGCCCTGCTTATTGTAGATGCTTCACAAGGTATTCAGGCACAGACTATCTCTAACCTATATATGGCTATTGATAACGATTTGGAGATTATACCTATCGTTAACAAAGTTGACCTAGATAGTGCTAAACCTGACGAGATTGAAGACCAAATCATAGACCTACTAGGTTGTGAGCGTGAAGATATTATACGTGCTAGTGGTAAGACTGGTATCGGTATTGAAGATATCCTATCGGCAATTATTAATCGTGTTCCTGCACCAAAGGGTGATCCAGAAGCTCCATTCCAAGCATTGATTTTTGACTCGGTATTTAACTCATTCCGTGGTATTATTGCTTATTTTAAAATCCTTAATGGTTCAATCAAGAAGGGTGATTTTGTTAAGTTCTTTAATACTGAGAAGGAGTACAATGCTGATGAAATTGGTGTCTTGAAACTAAATATGATGCCATGCAAAGAGCTATCAGTTGGTAATGTAGGTTATATAATTTCAGGTATCAAAACATCTAAAGAGGTTAAAGTGGGTGACACAATTACCCATGTTAATAACCCATGTGATAGTGCAATAGATGGTTTTGAAGAGGTTAAGCCTATGGTCTTTGCTGGTGTTTATCCTATTGATAACGAGGAGTTTGAGAATCTTCGTGCATCATTAGAGAAATTACAGCTAAATGATGCATCATTAACATTCCAACCTGAATCATCGGTGGCACTAGGTTTCGGATTCCGTTGTGGTTTCTTAGGATTGCTACACATGGAGATTATTCAAGAGCGTCTGTCGCGCGAATTTGATATGGAGGTAATCACCACCGTTCCTAACGTATCATATAATGTGTATGATAAGAAAGGGGAGATGAAGGAGGTGCATAATCCAGCAGGATTGCCAGAACCAACACTGATAGACCATATCGAAGAACCATATATACGTGCATCAATTATCACAGCATCTGATTATATAGGTCCAATTATGACACTATGTTTGGGTAAACGTGGTGAGTTGGTTAAGCAGGAGTATATCTCAGGTAACCGTATGGAGATTATCTTTGATATGCCACTAGGGGAGATTGTAATTGACTTCTATGACCGCTTGAAATCAATATCTAAGGGGTACGCCTCATTTGACTATCATATTCATGATTTCCGTGAATCTAAATTAGCCAAATTAGATATATTGCTTAATGGTGAATCAGTTGATGCTTTAAGTACATTGACGCATATTGATAACTCAGTAACCTTTGGTCGTCGTATGTGCGAGAAACTAAAGGAGCTAATCCCACGCCAACAATTTGATATCGCTATCCAAGCTGCTCTAGGGGCTAAGATTATAGCTCGTGAAACTATTAAGGCTGTACGTAAGGATGTAACAGCTAAATGTTACGGTGGTGATATTAGTCGTAAACGTAAACTACTGGAGAAACAGAAAAAGGGTAAGAAACGTATGAAACAGATTGGTTCTGTTGAAGTGCCACAGAAAGCGTTCCTAGCCGTATTAAAACTAGATTAACAAATTAATTAACTATATTTAGTATCATGACAAAAGTAACTTTCTCCCTAAAGGAGACCGTAAAGCAGTATATGAATGGCGGTAATATACTGATTATTGCAACAATTTTAGCACTACTTTGTGCTAATCTGCCTGGAATACGTGAGGTTTATTCAGCTATCTGGGAGATGCCAGTGCGTTTACAGATAGGTGATTATAATCTATTTGATCACCATGGACATCCAATGACATTGTTAGCGTTTATCAATGATACGTTAATGG
>JAWXTT010000043.1:0-15004 GCA_044433325.1 Bacteroidales bacterium | reverse complement strand
GATTTACTATTACCAAATATATTTCCTAGACCATAATAGAAACGCCCCTCTAATTGCAACGAATTACGTTTACTCATAAACACCTCCATACCACCACCTAACGAGATACCATAATCGACCTTACCTGTTAATGGCTCGGTATATTGTTCGGTGCTATGCTCTAACGATGGAAAGTCAGGATCGCTATCAATGGTGTAAATATCAAAACTGGATTTGTAACTATCCCCTATTAAAAAACCTATCTCTGGTCCTAAATTAAAAAATCCCTTAATCCTATCATTCCCAAAATAGATATGTGTAAAGACAGGTATCTGTATATATGACAATCTGCGTTCATAGCTATATGGTTCGCCATCAAAATTCTCCTTCCAACCTCTCTGTTCAAAGTTTAACTCAGCCACTAGACCGAAAAGACTCTCCTCAATATATCTAGCTGAAACACCAAACATACTTCCAACAATATATGATTGCGGTACATCTGGACTAAATGTACGCTGTGAAACGGTTGCACCACCTTTAAATCCAACGCTAAAGTTTGGTGAGTAATAAAACTGCCCCTTAGCTACGGACGAGGTTAGTAAGAATATAAATAGAACTAATAATTTACAATTCAATCCCTTCATCTAATAAATAGTTATACGATTAATTTTTCTATCTGGTCTGAAATTAATAATCAACATCGCTTGATTAATAAATCCACCCCAATTATTTACACGATTAAATAGGTAATCATTCTGCACACCTTTATATATCTCATGATAATCATTAAAATCCCCCCCCTGTTTATCTAAAGCATTCAGATAATATAAAGCTGAATCAAATCCCAAAAGGGCAAAATTAGGGGAACTTTTCTTCATATCCATTCCATAAGTATCCTTAAATCTTTTCTCAAAATCTATATATCTAGGCTCTTTTTCATTAACAAAAAATCTACTATATATGTAGCAATTATATCTATAGAAATAGTTGAACATATCACTATAAGTAACCCATTCAGGATGCCCCAACATAGCAAAATTAGAGTTATAAGTACCACCCTTGATGACATCTAAATCTAATAAAATCTTCATCAACGTCAATTTAGAGGCTGAATTTGGTATTAGCAATACCTTCTGATTTGTATTTGATAAAATTGAATCTAACCCCACTATTTGATTATCTATACTTATCTCCAATTCAACTTGTTCAGATGCTAATTCCCTTAGATTTTGTATAATAGCTTTCTCATCCGCTGCTGTTGAATCATTAATAAATACAAACTTATAGTCGCTAAAGTTCTCATGCACATAGTCAACCGTTTTAGATAGCATATATGATTGTGGAATATTAGCTTGGAAGAAATTTTTATCTTCGACATAATTCTCACTCTTAGTTGAGAAAATATTTGCAACATTGATATTATTCTTATTAGCAAAATCACTAATCAGATTTATATCTGTTATATTATTAGGAGTAAATATAATATCCATATCCTTCATAATACTCTCATTCAATATACCGACAACAGTTACATTTTTAGCTTCACTATCATAAACATAAATATTAATCTCACGCTCTAACTGCGCACTTAGAGTATCAACAGCCAATAAGAATCCTTTATAAAATTCCGTAAAGTAACTAGACTCAGCACCAATGGTCTCTCTATCTAACGCAAATGGGAAAATCAATGCTATATTAATCACCTCGTCAACAGTGCGTTGCAATGTTGTATAGATACTATCAAGCTGTAATTCCGATTCTAGCTCCATCTTTACGGTATCAACACTATTTTCAATTTGTGTTGGGATATACACATATTTTCCACGCTTGACATCATCTAGTTCTTGATTAGTCTCTTTAACTAACTCCTCAGTCACACCGTAGTCATTAGCAATAGATTCAAAGGAATCCCCTCTATCTGCCTTATGTGCTATAAATCCTGTCACCGTAGTTGGTTCTATATTCTCTCCAGCCAAAGTATTAGTTTTTATTCTAATTACATCGTCAACCTTATAATTATCTGGTGACAATCCTGGATTTAATTTCAAGATTTCATCTAATGTTGTTGAGTATTTAAGTGTCAATCGATATAATGTTTCACCACTCTGCAATGTGTGATATATTACTGAACTATCATCAACCGAAGTATAAACTTTATTATTAGCAGCAGGTATAACCAATTGCTCACCTGCTTTAAGTCCACTAGCTATCTGTGGGTTAAGTGTAATTATCTGCTCTTGTGTAACATTGTATTTTTTAGAAATTCCATATAGTGTTTCACCAGCCATCACTAAATGAGCGGAAGGATTCTCAGTAACATCCTCAGCTTTAATATCCTGTTTGCCACTGCTTTGAGTAATAATATTAGCACTATTTGGTACAGGGAAAAACAACTTCTGCCCCTTATTTAAACCATCTTCAGCAGATGGATTATACTTTAATAGTTCATCAACTGAGATATCTAGTTTCTTAGAAACAGCATATACACTCTCCCTTTTCTCGATATCATAAACATAGTAACTTATGTCACCTACCTTACGGATTGGCAACTTACTTACATTTGAGGCTACGATAGCTCCAAATGTTGATACTAATATTATAATCGCTGTAATATACCTTAACTTCACTCTAAATCTAATTATTCATTAGGGGAATTCTAAAAACTGATTTATCAATATCATCTTATAGATTGATGAAACAGTTCTCTTTCTCCCATTTATTATTTGTTATTATTTTTATGGGTCAGTTTTCAGAACTACCCATTTACAATTACATTTTCCAATGCTTGTTCTAAATCTTCTATAATATCATCAGCACTTTCAATACCAATCGAAAGGCGAATCAAATCAGGAGAAACGCCAGCCTCTTTAAGCTGTTCATCATTCATCTGTCTGTGTGTATGACTAGCTGGGTGAAGGACACAACTTCTAGCATCTGCTACGTGCGTAACAATAGCTATCATCTTTAATCCATCAATAAAATCAGCAGTCTTTTCACGATCACATTTAACACCGAAAGATATTACACCTGAACTTCCATTAGGTAGATATTTCTTAGTTAATTCATAATCGCTATTACTCTTTAGGTTAGGATATTTAACCCAAGCCACCTTAGGGTGTGATTCTAAATACTCAGCAACTTTCAATGCATTGCTACAATGCTGAGGCACTCTCAAGTGTAACGTCTCTAAACCTATATTTAGCAAGAACGCATTTTGAGGTGATTGAATAGCTCCTAAATCACGCATTAACTGAGTTGTAGCCTTAGTGATATACGCCCCTTTGCCAAATGCTTTAGTGTAGGTTAATCCATGATAAGACTCATCAGGTTCAGTTAAACCCTTAAATTTATCAGCATAAGCATCCCAATCAAAATTACCACTATCCACAATTGCACCACCTACGGCAGCGGCATGACCATCCATATATTTAGTGGTTGAGTGAGTAATAATATCTGCTCCCCATTCAAATGGACGACAATTTATAGGTGTAGCAAATGTATTATCAACCATCAATGGCACCCCATGTTTATGAGCGATATTGGCAAAACGTTCGATATCCAAAACATCGACACTAGGGTTAGAGATAGTCTCGCCAAATAGTACCTTTGTATTATCTTTGAAAGCAGCCTCAATTACAGCATCCTCAGCATTAACATCAACGAAAGTTACCTCTATACCAAATTTACGCAACGTCGTTGATAACAGATTAAATGTTCCACCATAAATATTAGCCGATGAAACAATATGGTCACCTGCCTCACAAATATTGATTATAGCAAAAAAAGTAGCCGCCTGCCCCGACGATGTTAACATAGCAGCAACGCCACCCTCTAACTCAGCTATCTTAGCAGCAACTGCATCATTAGTTGGGTTTTGCAGACGAGTATAGAAATAGCCACTCTCCTCTAAATCAAACAACTTAGACATTTGTTCACTAGTATCATATTTAAAGGTTGTACTTTGATAAATCGGAACTATCCTAGGTTCACCCTTCTTTGGTTTCCAACCACCTTGCACACACACTGATTCTTTACGTAATTTCTTTTCCATATTATATTTTCTCTTATTTTACAAAGATAGTTTAAATTATTTTAGAGATGTTCAAAAAACAATTATTTTAATATTTAATTCTTTTAGGTACAACTACCCTCTCCCCTAGGTATGAAGCTAGTGATATCTTAATATCATTCATATTCTGCAACTCAGCTAGTAATGAATTAGCTTCAATATCTGAGCCATGAATTGCCTTAATCTCAGCATAAATATCCTTTATACGACACTCAACAATTGCATATTTCCAATTATAGATTGCCTTAGGTAGTAGAGTTGCTAATTTGTCATATTCACTCTCAACTACACTAAACTTAGTATGTATCTTACTTAATACATGTTTATCAGTTACCAATGAAAGGGCTAAATTTCTTATCTCGTCATTCTCACTTGAGCATAGAATACGTTCAAGATAGCTACATCTAAATCGCACCAATTCATCATATTTATATAGTTCTATATTCTTATTGAGTATAGTCTCTTTATGTTCTAAATCAGATATATTTTTCATTTCAGCACGGATATTCTCAACACCTTCATTATACATCCGTTCAGCAACTTGATTGATTGCATCCGATTTCTGCTCTAAAGCTAACTCAAAATCATCAATTATACCATTAATACATCCATACAATTTGGCAAACTTTAAATTTGAGAATTGCATTGCATCCAGTTTAAGCTCACTATCTATATATGATAACACTGTAACATTATTACACTCACCATCCTCAACAATACCAGCAAATGGTTCAGCCATGGCATAGCGTATAATATATTTAATTATATCCTCCTCATAGGGATATAATAATTTGTTATATTTAGAAGCCGCATACCCTACCTTATTGGATATATCCTCAACTAATTTCACTTCGCTACTATTATCATCAATGGTAGTAGTTACAGTTGTCTCATCAATTATATCAGATATTACATCCTCAACATCAATATTCTGTATAGACTCTAAGCGATCCTCTTTACTACGTTGTTCAAACTCCTTTTTGCGCAACGCTAAGATTACCTTGTCAACCTCACGTAGTAATACCTTTTCATCTATATCTAGCATATTACTACATTGCTGAATAAATATAGAGCGATTAATCTCAATAGGCACAATCGCAATAGATTTAACAATATCAGTAATTACTGCCGAGCGTTTCAGAGGGTCATTTTTTATCCCCTCCATCAGTATTCTAGTCTTAAAGGTCAAGAAATCAACCTCGTTTTCATCTATATAATTCTGAAATTCAGTAGCATTATGTTTCTTAGCAAAACTATCAGGGTCATCCCCATCAGGCAATAACAATACCTTAATATTCAACCCCTCAGCCAATAACAGGTCTATACCACGCAACGATGCCTTAATACCCGCAGCATCCCCATCATAGAGTACCGTAACATTCTCGGTAAAACGGTGAATCATCCTTATTTGCCCCTCAGTCAACGACGTACCACTGGATGCGACAACATTCTCAATACCCGCTTGATGCATTGATATTACATCAGTGTAACCCTCTACTAAGAAACAACGCTCCTTTTTTACAATTGCCTGCTTAGCTTGGTACAATCCATATAGTTCCCTACTCTTTTTATAGATAATTGATTCTGGCGAATTAAGGTATTTAGCTACATCAGTACTCTTCATAGCACGACCACCGAAAGCGATAACCTTACCTGCTACATTCAATACAGGGAACATCACGCGACCACGAAATCTATCTACCGCACCCGATCCACTATTACTCTTAACGCAGAGACCAGTTTCAAATAGGAATTTCTCACCATAACCAGCACTCTTAGCTGCTTGGTACAGTGCATCTCTCCTGCTTGGTGAGTAGCCAAGTCTGAATTTTTTAATCGTCAGATCACTAAAGCCACGTTCATATAGATAGCTCAATGCTACATTTAGTCCATCTTCACTTCCATGCAACTCACTCTCCATAAAGTTAGCGGCAAAGTCATTGACAATAAGCATGCTTTCACGTTCAGACTGCGCCGCACGCTCCTCATCAGTTAGCTCTCGCTCCTTAACTTCGATATGATATTTATTAGCTAGATATTTCAACGCTTCGTAATAAGACATCTGCTCATGCTCCATCACGAAGTTTACAGGGCTGCCACCCTTGCCACAACTGAAACATTTACAAATACCCTTAGCTTTTGAAACACTAAACGAAGGTGTTTTCTCATTATGGAATGGGCATAACCCAATATAATTTGCACCACGACGACGCAAATGAACAAAGTCAGATACCACTTCCACAATATCAGCAGCATCTAATATCTGTGCTACCGTTCCTCTATCTATCATATTATAATTACAATTCCCCTAATTGGGATTTACTCAATACAAAGGTAATAAAACCATCCTCTAAAACCAAAAAAAGTAAGGGGCAACCAACCATATTAGTTAGTTGCCCCTTACGGAACTATTTAAAATAATCTTATTTTATTAGATTATTTCTTGATTAACTTAATTGTGTTAGCACTATCAACCTTGATGAAGTAAATGCCAGCCGCTTCAGCAGCAACATCTATCATCACTGATTTAGCACCTGCTGCATCAACCTTAGCAACTAATGCACCTGCTGCACTGTAAACCTCAACTATATTCATAGCTTCAGCAGATGTAACAGTAACAACATCAACAGTTGGGTTAGGATATACACTTACAACATCTGCAAATGTACTAGCAACACCTGATACTTCATATATGAATGGAACTGTTGCAGATACCTCAATATCACCATTAGCATAAACTGCAGCAACAGTAACATCAATTGTAGTATCTTCAGTAAGATCAGTTAAGTAAATATCAATACTAGTTTCAGTAACACCATCTATTGCTTTATATAATTCGCCTTCTATTTCTAGTGCTAACATATAATATATAGGTGTTGCATCTTCAACTTTCCAGTTAACTGTAATGAAACCTTCATCATCAGTTGAAATCTCAGTGATTTCAGGAGCAACAGTTTCAAATGTAGAGTTCAATATATAGTTAACACCACACTTAACAGTAGTAGTATTATTATCAGTCTTACCTGAGTAAGCAGCATACCACTCACCTGAGTTACTTACAACGTGGATATTACCAGCGTAGTCAAATTCAATTTCATTCATATTGTAACCAATACCTGGTGAGAATGATTCGATATAAGTCAATGTTGGAGCACCAGCAGCGTCATACTCTACAGTATATAGATCAATAACAGAACCTGTACCACCTAAAGCCATCAAATTATCCTTAATAGCGATACCACCTTGACGTACCATATTAGGAACAGTAGTATCAGCTGAGTAAGTTTCATAATCTAATACACCTTGTGCATTGTAGTGTACTAAGTTAGGCTCAGTAGTGTTACCACTTGCACGGTATTGAGTAGCCCAGTAACCACCTAAACCATCAGCACGCATAGATGCTGAAGTGTAATTAATCATATTTTCATTAGCATCCCACTCAAGGTCAGCAACTTCACTAATTGCGCTCTTATAGCCAATATCATATCTTCTTACAGTTGTAAAGCTATAACCGAAACCATTAGTTACCCATAGTTGTTGATCAGCACCTGAGCCGATAACATCCATAGCTAATACAGATGATCCAATAATTTCACCAGCTGCGTTATAGATAGTATCACTACCCTCTTCTTGAATACCATTGAACAATGATTCCCATTCTTCATCAAGTGAGTATAAGTCAGTTTTATAAATAGGAGAATAAGACTGAGTAGCAGAACCAACTAAGATAGAACCATCCTCTAATACTCTAACCTTACGGAAGTCAGAAGCTGTACCACCAGTTCTAGCAGTTACACCGCCATTGAACAAGTTAGAACCATTTGCTTCATATCTAGTAAGAGAAGGATCGTAAGCAGCTAAACCTACTAATGAGTAATCACCAGCAGTGTCATTACCTGAGTTAGTTACATAAACGTAACCGAATTGTGCTGATTCAGGATTATTATCAACAGCTACACCATAAGGAGCGTAGAATGCGTAATCCGAAGTAGCTTCAGTAATCTTAGCATATTCAGTGATTGCTGAACCTGTAGCTTTAACTTCCCATGATAGGTTTTCACCTGCATAGTCACTCTTAGCAACAATAGCATAGTTATCACCCTTGGCGATACCACCAGAGATAACTTCACCTACTTGATTACCTTCAGCATCCTTAATAATAATTTCTACACTAGTTGCATCAGTATTTAATGAATAGAATAATTCATAATTATCATCACTTTCCATTGCGTACAAGCCATAAGCGAAGATTGCACGGTCAGCAGGAATAGGTTCAGCAAAATCTAATGCATAAGCAGCAGCAGCAGGAACTGTTGATGTGTTATCAGCAGTGATACCTGAGTAAGCAGCATACCATTCGCCTGAGTTACTTACTAGATGGATATTACCAGCGTAGTCAAATGCAATTTCATTAATATTGCTACCAATTCCAGCCGCAAATTCAGTAATGAATGTCAATGTTGGAGCACCAGCTTCATCATAAACTAATTCATAAGTACGTACAGTACCAGTAGAGTAAGCAAGAGCAATAACATCACCAGCCTCATTGATAGCGATACCACCAGCTTGACAGAAGTTAGCTTCTAAATCAGTATCAGCAGTATAACGTACATAGTCACGTACGCCTTCAGCATTGTAGTGAGCTACAGATGGTTGAGTAGAATTACCGCTAGCGCGATATTGAGTTACCCAATAACCACCTAAACCATCAGCTAACATTGAAGAAGAACTACTAATAATTTGACCTTCAGGAGCTGCATAAGTTTTATCAGCAACAGTGCTAATAGTTTCGTTTTCACCTACATTATAACAACTTACACCAGTAAATGATAGATAGTAACCATTCAATGTCCAGATTTTTTGATCTGCACCCTTACCTTCTACTGCGATAGCAGCAACAGGACTTGAGATAGTTTCGCCATCTTCATTAGTGATATTACCAGTATCAGCATCTTGTGTTCCTACGAACATTGCTGTCCAGTCATTAGCCATTTCGCTAAATGTAGTTTTATAAAGTTGAGAGTAACATTTAACGTCAGAACCAATAACAATTGAGCCATCAGCTAAAACTTCAACCTTACGATAGTCATAAGCAGTAGAACCATTTCTAGCAGTAATACCACCAGTAAATAGGTTAGTACCATCTACACTATATCTAACTAGATCAGGAGTAAAGGCAGCTAAACCAGCTAATGAATAATCACCAGCAGCATCGTTACCTGAGTTAGTTACATAAACATTACCGAAGTTAGCAGATTCAGGATTATTATCAACTGATACACCATAAGGAGCGTAGAATGCGTAATCTGATGCAGCATCAGTAATTCTATTATAAGCATCGATAGCAGCACCAGTAGCTTTAACTTCCCAAGTTAAATCTTGACCGATGAATGCATCTTTACCGATACCAATAGTTTGTTCACCCTTTTCAGTTTCACCATCGATAGTACCTACTACATTACCTTCAGCATCTTTAAATATAACTTCTACTCTTTCAGCATCAGTATTTAAGCTAAAAGTAATAAAGTTCATATCATCTTCAGAATAAGATTTCAATCCATAAGCATAGATTGCACGGTCAGCAACAGGAACGATAACTTCATCACAAACCAAAACTCCTTCAACTAAGTCGATAAAGATATTATAAGTACCAGCAGCAGTCTTAAAATTGTAACCTGCACCCTTAGCGATTGCATATTCTTCACCTGAAACAGTCATAGCATCTGCAGTTGCACCATATAGGTAAGCCGCGTTGTCATCCCATGAAGCTAGGATTTCGCTAATCTTCCACTCAGTAGTTTCTGCAGTAAATACTACTCCTTCTATGAAGTAAGTAGCTTCAGTATCTTCAACCTTAGCAACATATAAACCATCTTCTGGATCCCATTCACCAGCACCTTCTATACCGCCACCAATTAGGTAAACAGCATCAGGGTAAACTACTTCAGGAATAACAGGAAGTTCACCAGTAGCAACTGCCTTAATAGTCTTATCAGTCATATTAACTGTTACAACATATTCAGTAGTTAAGATTTTGAATGCAGCAGAACCTTCAACAATAGCAGTTTCAGCATCGTTAGCTAAAATTTCGCCATCAGCAGCTGCACCATAACGGTTAGCATTTAATGTATCCCAGTCTAAATCAGTTTCACCTAATTTAGTTGCAATTCCGAAGTATGAATAATACTCTTCAGAAGTTCCATCAAAACTAACTGTACCTGTATAAGTAATACCATCAGTTGATTCTAAAGTAGCACCTACATTAGGAACCCAACCCAAACTATTAACTTCACCAATTAGATAGATAGGATCATACTCAACAGCAGGAACTTCAAATTCGTACTTAGCTATCATCATAGCAGCAGTATAAACATAAATATTCACCTTAGTATCAGATACAACTTCACATGTAGATTGATTAGAATATGAGCCATTAGTTGTACCACCAGCAGTTTCAGCTTCATGTGTTGCAACTACCTCACCTGTTTCCATATTAGCTATTGAGAATCCATCACCATAGTTAACACCTATATTATATACTACATAATTTACTCCATCCAATTGGAACATTGAAGAAGCAGCAGTAGTGTTAATATTAGGAGTAGTCAATTCAGTTTCATTACCAGCACCATCATTTAAATAGATAGCTTGGTTACCACGTTTGTGAACTAGAAAAGCATTATCATCACCAGCTACAGGATAAGCAATTGAAGTTTCATCACCAGCTACTGAAGTAGCAACAGAAACACAATCAGTTTGCACACCTTCTTTAATAGTAACTACATTAATAGCAGATTGGCCACTACCATAAATGTATAATTTACCACCTTCAACACTTAGAATATCACCGCTTGCACCACCTAAATAGTCAGAACGACCAGGAGCAGTTAAAGTCAATTTCAATTCTTGTGAAGTTGTTGAGCCTTCAGGAATAACTACAAAGTTAGCAGGTACAGTTGAGCCTGAAGCATCACAAGCTGCAATAATATTACCTACACCATCAAGACAGATACCCACTCCACCTCCAGATCCAATAGTAACATCCCATACACCATTTTCATCCCATACGGCAATCGATGACGACGCTTGAGTTTGAATGTAAACTTTACCATCCTTACCCGTGGCATCTTTCACATAACTACCCCATCCTGGAGAAGGTAAATTTTCAGTGTGTTTCCACATCTGCGTTAGCGTAGGCTCAGAAACTTGAGCCGCCGCTGTTTGACTAGTTATAGCAAAGATTGCTAAAAACATTGTCAAAAGAGTCAAAAAATTTTTCCTCATGTTTTAAAATTTAGGTTAATAAAAAAAAATCGTTATTTAATATTTATATATTTATCTCACAGCATTTCGTATGCAAATATTATTTTATTCATAGTTCACCATATTAGAGTTTATAAAAGTATTGATATTAATCTAAATAAACAAAAAAAACACTAAGAAAAATCAGGAACTACCCTAAAATTAACAAAAAAGGGTAGCAAACATCACTCTGTTTGCTACCCTCTGTAACTTATATTTTTTATTTTATAGATTTATTTCTTCAACACTTTCACAATCTTTGAGCCGTTAATTTTAGTTAGGTAAATACCAGTAGGTAATTTAGCTACGTCAACCTGTGCGGCTGTGGTGGAAATTAGCACCTTGCCAGTAATATCTACAATCTCAACACTCTTAATTCCATCAGCACACACTACATTAAGTGTGTTAACCATAGGATTAGGATATACAACTACATCAACATCATCTGCAACACCTGCAACAGATAGGGTTGAATCTTCAAAAATTGTAGGCATTGCATCTGAGCCTGCATATACATAGCTAGTAGTAGCTACTACATTGGTAATATCAGCTGTCTGCTCTGTACCTCCACTATTAGCAAAAATAATATTTACCTTGACGATTGATTCATCAAAAGTATAAGTAGCCCACAATTCACCATCCATCTCCATCTCTTGACCAGGCCACGTTGAGAATAGATTACCTGAATCTGTCCACGCCCATAGATATACCGAATCCCATTCAGTTGGTTTTTGGAATCTTACGGTAATAGCTGAAGCCTCGTCACTAGATACATTATATGTAGCAGTAGTTACATATGAACTATTATCAGCACTGATAGCAATAGCACTAACTGTTACCACACCCTCTGTTAGAGCTACTGGTGCAGTATATTCTGTTGAAGCCTCGCTAGGGGTTGTTCCATCCAACGTATAATATATCTTCGCTGTAGCATCTGAACAACTCATTGTCACCTCAGTTCCTGGTGCGATAGTACCTGATTCAGGCGAAATAGTTAAATCCAACATTACTACTTCTGAGAAAGAGATAGTCATATCTCCCATATTTACATAAATCTCATAAGTTCCAGCTGTACCTATTTGGAACGAAGTATTTCCCTTAGTAATTGAATTACTTCCGCCAATATTTATCGATTCACCATCAGTGGCAGGACCGTAACGATAGGTGCTATTCAATGTATCCCAATCGCTATTCAACTCTGTTACAACTGCAAAGTAGCCTGATACATAATATTTGCCGTAATAGATATCATCCTCTAATTGAGTCAACTCAGCACCATAGTCGCATGCCCAACTATTATTATCTACCTCACCAATAAGATAGATACTGCTAGCGTTAGCCGCCTGTGTAAATCCCATAGCTATAAAAGCTAATAATACACCAAAAATTTTAAAGTAATTTTTCATCATAGTATTTAGTATTTAAAGTAAAAATCAATAAGTTCAACACAAGAATCACACCTACTTACTCAAGTTAATGCTAGATAATCACACATCGTGACAACAACAAATAGCTTATGTTTGATTTACAAAAATATCTATAATAGATTACAAAAACAAATAAACAACAACAATTTTTATGATATATATGATATTAGTAATATCTCTATTATCTAGATGAATTAATGAACTACATCTGTATGCTGAATCAATAATCTCCATTTGTCATACTGAATCAGCACCTTAGTAATTTGATTCAGATGCACTATCTCCTGAATAGCTCTACCAGACGTGTCATCCTGAATCAATAACCCCTATTTGTCATGCTGAACTTATTCAGCACCTTAGCAATTTGATTCAGAAACTTTTCAATTGACATATAAAGCTGTGATGATGGTGAACTGTAAAGGTTCTGAATCAAGTTCAGAATGACAAAAGTTTGTATAATTCAGCATGACAATGGTGATATAAGTTAGTATGCAAAACGAAGAGAGAGGGCAACTAACTGTGATGTTAGTTGCCCTCTCAGGGTTTTATCTTATTCTAATTGCTTAGAAGTCGATTGTTTTTTAGTTGTTATTATTCAACTGTTGAGTCAAACCATACTGGAATAGTCCATACGTCAAGTTCTTGATTCCAACTTTCCGAACCTTGTACAGCACCTAATGCTACTAGTTCAGGATCTGTACCTATTGCACATAGGTTGTCAATGTTGTAGTTAGTTTCGTGAGAACATTGTGACCAACGTCTCCAACCTTTAGTATATTTAGTACCTGATTTACCTAAGTCAGGAATACTTGTAAGTGAGCTTGCATTAATATAATATTCAGCTGGTACATCCCAATTGAAGAATAGAGAAGTATCATAGTCATAACGACGCATATCGTTCCAACCTTGAATTGAATAGAATAGTGCAATTTGTTTTTGAGTCAAGATATGACCTAATGTTAAGTCAGCTTGAGTACCAATACCATTTGCTAAGAAATCAGCGATTTCATCATCAGTCATAGGGATAAATGTAGGGTTAGTTTGGTAAGTAGTACTTTCGCCATACCATACATTAACTTTCTGATTCATTATTTCAATACTAGCTTGAACACCTGCTTTATAAGCTGTGTATGCACCTGATTTGTCACCTTGGTTGAATAAAACTTCAGCCTTGATAAACATAGCTTCAGCATAAGTAGCTATATAGTTAGGAGATGAAGGACGGTTGTAGAAAATACCTACAGAAGCTGATTCATCAATGTCAGAATATGAGCGATAATACAAGTCAACTGTACCGAAGTAGTTAATTGAACCTGAAAGCATACGTACATAAACTGTATCACCCCAAAGAGAATTACTTGTAGTATTGCTATACCAACCATAACCTTTACTAGTGTTTGTTACATTACCATCTTCATCAGTAACTTCAATATCGTACTCACCGAAACTAGTAGAGTATGGAGAACCTGTAGTACGTAAAGTTGTTGACATATCAAAACCTAAAGAACGACGCCATTTGCCATCATCACTCCATTTAATCTCTGCAGGAGTATCAGCTGACTTTTGTGATCTTGTCCAAGGTAAAAGGTGGTCAGCACGTGGGTCTTCAACACCATTACCAGCAAAGTCAGTTAAGTTATCATATAACGCTTTAGATACACGGAAATAAGAACTTTGACCTTGTACTGAGAATTGACGAGCCATAATCAAAGACTCACCCCAACCTAATACGTCGGTAGAAGTATATGCATCATCCTTGTGGTCAACCCAAGTATTGTCACTATTGCTAGTTTGAGCTTTTGTGATACAATCTAGGATAGTAGTTTCGTCATATTTACCATCTAAGTAGCTACCGTCAGCTTTTTTGATAAGGTTATTACACCAACGTGCTTTCATTAGATAACACATTTTTAACCATTTGCTAGCGTCACCACCATTCCAAGTATCACCTACTGATAATGCAGTAACTGAAACATCTTGAGTTTTGCTAAATAACTCGATAGCTTCATCTATTTCAGCTAAACAACCTAAGAAGATAGTTTTACCATTATCATATTCAGGAGTTTCGTCTGAACCTAAACCATAAGTATAAGATGTTTCACCATATAATTCATGCATCATCATGAAACCATAAGCACGCATAAATTTAGCTGTACCAGCATAGTGCCATGCTTCTTGTTCCATTGCTTTTTCATATAAGTCTTCTAAGTTAGAACCTGCTCCTACA
>JAWXTT010000042.1:0-15091 GCA_044433325.1 Bacteroidales bacterium | reverse complement strand
TGGTAGTATGGTTCACTCTAATGAATTACCTGTTGAAGGGGCATTGTCACGATATGGTAGAGATAGAAAAAGTATATGGGATAAATAATAACAATAATGTTTTTTTAAAGTATGAAAATGAATAAAGTATTAAGTTTTTCAGGAAATATATTCCTGTTTGTGTTAGCAACTATAGTAGGTGTGCTAACTGGTAATCTAATTATGGCAGCTGGTTATAGTTTACCAGATGCTGGTGTAGCTCACAATGATGTATCTGCTGTTAGTAGTAATTCAGATATTGTAGAGGATGATTTTTATGAGTCAGATGTAGATAAGCGTATCACTAGAGTTAGACCTATGGCAACTCCATTAGATACTATATCACGTAAGGCTGAATCTAAGCAAAGAGTTAAAAGTATGGAGGTGCAGTACTATTCGATAGGTATGCGACCTATAAAAACTACGTTGAAAACAGCTATCACAGCACAAACTAGTGGTACAGTTGTATCATTAGTAGCTAATGATGCTAAAATGTTTACTGAATCTGATACTATTAGAGTGGTTGGAGTTAAGGGATATTTAAGTGATGGTGCTACTGCTGATGATAAGGATTTATTATTATTAGTATGTGGTAAAGATAATACAGGTAACATTATTGTATGTGCTATTAATGGTTTAGATGATGATAATGAAGGTACTACTTATCTACCTGCTATTGCTGCTGATACAGTATTAATACGTATGGGTAAAGCGTGCGCTGAACTGGATGCTCAAGCTCCTAAATTCACATCGTTACCTACATCTGAAACTCAGTATTGTCAAATATTTATGACACAGGTTGAACAATCTAGTATAGATTCTATGTACGCTAAAAGGGTTGACTGGGATTTTAATGATATTGAGGAGGATTCAATCTTTGATATGAAGATGGGTATTGAAAATAGTTTCCTTTTTGGTGTTAAAAATGTAATTAATCACCCTGTTAAGGAGCAAAAGGTATGGTCAACAGGTGGTATCTGGTGGATGGCTGGCAAAGATATTGTTGTCGGTGAATATGACGATGATGACGATGATACTGTTATCACTGATGATGAATTAGTTGATATTACTAAAGATTTATTTACAGGTGTTGGAGTTGGTAATAAACGTAAAATTCTCTTTGCAGGCAGTAAAATGTTAGCTGCTTTCTCGAAAATTAAGAGTGATAAGTTTAGACTAAAAGAGCCTGTTGAGAAATGGAGCTTGAAGTTTAAATCTTTTGATACTGATTTCGGTGAAATTCTAGTTATTCACCATGAGCTGTTTGATCTTAATGATATGAGTGATTGTGGATTAGTAATTGATCCAGATTTCTTAAATAAGGTGTATTTCTCAAAATGGGAACGTAATATCTTAGACCTTAAAAAGGCTGGTATTCGTAACTCTAATGCTGTTGTTTTACAGGAGATTTCAGCATTGTATTTGAGATATGCTAAAGCACATGCTCGTTTAAAATTAGCAGGTGCTTCTGCTTAGTGATTGTTTTATTTGTTTTTAATGGTTCGGGAGAGTTATTAGGTTTATCTCCCGAACCTACCTATAATAATTAAGATTAAATGATAAAAAAATATTATTGTGCTAACGAGTTGTCATTCAATATAAAAGTGAATGGACGAAAGAAACATATTATCTTCAATCCACTTAGCGCAGGTGGAGCTGTGTATATTACAGATAATTTACAGGAACAGATATCTATTGAGAAAGTGACTGGATTTGGTTCACTATTTAAGTTGATTGAGTGTAGTGAAGAATCGGAATCGATTGAAAACATGTCTGTTGTAATAGATATTCCTGAAATTGAAAATTGTGCTGATGCTAAAATATGGTTACGTGAACGTGGTGTTAAGGGTAGTCTAAATAGTCGTATTGCTATTAATCAAGCGGCGTTATCTTTAGGTTACTCTTTTAGTAATTTATAAATATTGATGGTGTGATGGAGATTAAGATTGATAGAGAGGAACTATTTAATGAGCTTTTTATGCTTAGTGAATATGTTGCTGATAATGGTGGTAATTACAAGAATGGAGCTATTATTGATGAAAATAGAGAGTTGCTAGATGTATGGTGGAGTGAGAGTTGTAGTAATATGTTGATGCTTCTAAGGTATTGGTTGGTAGTTTTTGATAGATATGATGGGGATGATTTTAATATTGAAATTAACTTGGTTAACAATGAATTAACGCAACAAGATAATATCAAAACTTTAATTAAAACAATATTGCTAAATGAGATTTTATCAAGGTGGTTAATTATGACTGGAAGTGAACAATCTGTGATTTATTCAGCTTTAGCTGATGCTAAGATTAAGGAGTTAATTAATATTGTGTATTTTAGAAAACCTGTGAGTTATGAAGAGAATTAATATAAATATTTTTACAAATAAATTATTGTTTGATATAACCTTCTCAACATATATGGTAGGTGAAGGTCTTACTGAGATGCAAGCTAAGGAGAGATATATGGTGCAGAGTGCCACTGATAGTGACAGAGAGGGGAAGATTTATAGATTAATTGATACCGCTTGGCATAATATATTGGAACAACTATCTGCTTATATTGAAGATGTGCAATCTGAATTGTTAGAGGTGGATAATCTAATCTCGATACCTGAGAGCTTAACAATCTCATTAAATATAGATAGTGCAATCCCTAATCATAGTTGTGAAGCAATTACTAGTTATATACATAATTATATTGTAAACTATGCATTGTGGAATTGGTTTCTGTTAACTAAACGGGATGAGGTAGATATTTATATTGGATTGGCTAATAAGGATATGTCTAACATAATCAGGATAGTAACTATGCGAAATTCTAATGGAAAAAGAGGGCTATGGAAGTTACTGTAAACATATAGTTAATAATTAGAAAAAGATATGAATTATATAGTAGAAGATGTTATGCGTGATGTGCGCATAGCTATAAATGAAAATAGTAGTTATAATGAATTGTTGGAGTTAGATGCAGACACACTAACTATTGATAAAATTATTAGTCAGAAATTGACTTTTGGTGTTAAAATGATACTTCAAGTAGCTCCATTGGATATGATTGATAGTGAGGCTAGTTTTGCTGATAGTGAAATTAGTTGGTATTCTGATCAAGAGGGTAAAGGTTCAGGTACAATTGAACTACCTAAGGATTTTATGAGATTTGTTATATTTAAGATGAGTGATTGGAGAATGCCTGTTATTAATCCTATCTATGATACTGATATAGACTATTATAAACAATCGTCAGCATATACAGGAATTAGAGGTAATGTAAATAAGCCTGTTTGTGTATTGACTAAAAATAGTAATGGTCAAGTGCTAGAATTTTATAGTTGTAGCGGTGGTGAGGGTGTGTATCCTACAGTTGCTAAATATATACCTATACCAACTGTTGTTGATGGCGTAATTAATATTCCTGAGATGCTGTATATGTCAACTGTTTATCAAATTGCAGGTTTGACAGCTATGACTTATAAGGATAGTTTGGCACAGACTCTATTTGGACTTGCTAGCTCAGATATACAGAGTCATGTTAAGGGTACGTAGTGTAAATAATAAATTAAAAAAGGATGTTAGAAATAAATTATAAAAGTGATTTTGCGGTTATTATTAATTTCATTAATGGAGATGAGCTGATAGGTTATCCTGAGTATGATTTTGAGCTAACCTTTTCGACGGGTAGTGGCAGAAATTATATTATCTCTAAAAAGGATGATGAATTATTAAACTGCATCGTATCTGACGATGAATTAAAGGGGTTATTTATAGCTCATAATATGGGTAAAGGGGTTATTGTATGTAATCAAGTGCTATTTTACCCTAATGAGGATTACCCTGATGGTATTCAGCGTATTGAATCGATTTTTAATTCAGGAGTACAACTAATTGATGGAATAGGTAATGAATTGTCTATGACTACAATCAGTGGTATATTACCTACTGCAGATTATAATACTCTGACTAATAAACCTCAAATAAATGGAGTTGAATTAGAGGGAGATTTAAGTGGAGATGATATTAAGTTAAACCTTTCATTTGTAAGTATCAATGAGTAGTGAGATAAATATTCAAACGCTTAAACAAGCGGAAACAGAGTTTTACCCTAAGACTGTTAGTGATGCAGTTATTGTCGGGGATAAAACATTAACTGAGGTATTAGCCTCAATAGGTAGTGGTGAAGGTATTGACTATGATGAGCTGATTAAGGTATTAGATGTGAAATATCTATCAAAAATCAATGCTGATGAAGCAGCTGAGGTTATTACTTTCCTTAAAGGTATTAAGGATGGAAAGTATGTTAGTTCTAGTTCAGGTTGGAGTATTGGATATGATGATAATGGTAACTCTATTATGGAGATTGACAAACTATTAGTTAGGATGGAGGCTATCTATAATGAACTAGTTATTGAACAACTTAGTTACGTTGGTGGCGCACGTATCGTCTCACCTGCTGCAATGACTTGTAGTAATGTCGTGGAGTATGATACATATTATCGTTGCTATTTCGATAGTGGTGAGAATGGTGAAGTTGTTCAACAATTTGAGATTGATGATCAGGCTCGTTGTCAAACTTTCGATGGCTCTAATATGAAATATTATTGGAGATTGGTAATTGGTATTGGTGATGATTATATTGATTTATCCAAAACTGATTGTGATGGAAACAATGCTACTACACTAACAATGCTATGGTCACATACTGATATCTTATCATCTGTTGAAGCGAGAGATGCAATAGGAGTTAATAAGGAGATTTACGTTAAACGATCAGCAGATAAGTTAATTAAGTATGATAAATATGGTCAGACATATGATATTTATGAGTCGGCGTTAGGTATTAGTGTAACTAATGATACCGCAGGTAATATAATAATGAATGATTACTCATATATATCTGAGGTACCTAATTTACTTAAAGTATTAGATAGTGATGGAGTTTATCACGCTATATCATTTAGTTTGTCTGAAAATTGCATTGCTCAATATCTTTCACCTATAAGGGGTAATATATTATCTGGTACAGCTACAATGTATATATGGGGTAGTGGTAATAGTTATATTGATAAAGTAACATTTACTGATGGTGTACAAAGTGATATATCAACCATAACAACAAGTAGTATTGGTGATTATACCTCTGAGGCTTACGCAATAGATGACGATGGCGATATTGTTACTCACCTGCGTGGTAATCAGCATATTGCCATAAATGACGGGTTGGGTAATGAAACTATTATTTCAGCTAATACTATTAATAATACTGCTGGTTCAGCAGCTTTTGTTATGGGTGGAGTTAAATATATTGTATATAATACTGGGACTAATTATGCTGATGGTTTTACCGTTGCTAATATGACAACAGGTACGGTTATGGCGGTTCATGAGCCTTTGACTGACCCTACCACTACTATTAATAACTCTTACTCTAACCAACTATCTGTACAGGTGATTAATGATACGCGAGCATATATTTATTGTTATACACCAGGTACGATGATTGCAATGTATCAATTTGTCATTGCTGAAACGCCATCAGCAGGTGATGATATTGTACTATGTGGAAACAGAACTAATAGTGATAGGCAGAATTGTATAATTGAAACTTCCTATGGCACAGTTTCATATATTCAATATGCTGGAATTAACTCCTATTCATTAGCAGGTAAAGAGGTGACAGTCCTTTCACCAACGGGAAATAAGTTTGTTGGTGAGTTTACCTTTACTTCTGGTGATAGTATCGAAAGCACTATTGCGAATCTTTCAACCTCAATTAATGCTAATATTGAAGAGATTACTTTAATGGCAACATCTATTGGTACCAATGAAACTAATATTTCTAGTGTTAATGTAAAAGCTGATGCAATACAGTTATCAGTTTCTACCCTAGAAAGCGACTTACTAGATACAGGTATAGATATAGAGAACAAAAGTATTACCGTAACTTCAGACAATTTCAAAGTACAGAATAACGATGGAGAAACCACCTTTACCGTATTTGAAGATGGAAAGATTAAATCAGAGTTGATTGACACTTCTGGAATAACTATTACGGAAATGGCTACTAGCGAAAGTGGTAAACGTGTTGAAATCAGTAATAACAGCCTAAGTATGTATGACGATGATGGAGATATGAAACTGTTAATGTCAGGTGATGATTTAGGTAATGCTGAATCTAGCACATCATCAACATCTATTACCCCTATAACCGTAGGGAGTAGTGGCGAAACATGGGATGTTGTAAAGGTTGAATTGGCTGAATTTACAGTAGATAGCACCAATAATACTGTTACCATACCTGCAATAGATATATCCACAACTGTATCAGGCGCAGGTACAGATTATATTAACAATTTGATTATATCAATTTATCTGAATGATGAGGAGTATTTCAGTGATGGCTTTAATGATACTTCCACTACTATTGCTAGTCGTACTTATCCTATTCCAATAGGGACTTATACGCTATCTTACTCTATCACTGGTAGGGGAGCATCAACAGCATCTTATGGCGTAGATATTACTACTAATGGAAATGCTATTGTGGTTAAATATACAACTGAGTTATTGCAATTTAGTGGTAATGGCATGCGTGGGACATTTGGCAATTCATCTATTGAGCTAACAGATGAAGGTGTTATATTATCATATAGTGGTTATATAATACGTTTATCATCATCAGGGATTCAGAAATCAACCGATGGGGGGCAATCATGGAATAGTTTATAACTATCTACCGTTTAGGTAGGAAGATAGCTACTATACCTAGCAATGGGAGATATGCTGATAGGTGGAATACTGCAATTATACCATTATTTTCAGCATATACTCCCCACAATGCGGCTGCAATACCCGCAATACCAAAGGCAAATCCATAGAATAACCCTGATATTGTACCGATGCGATTAGGTAATAATTCCTGTGCAAAGACCACTATTGCTGGGAATGCTGATGACATAATAAAACCAGCACAAAAACTAAATATTATAGTCCATTCAAGATTCATATATGGCATAGCCAATGCAAATGGTGCAGTCCCCAGAATAGAAGCCCAAATAACAGCTTTACGACCAATTTTATCACCTAAACCTCCACCAAAGATAGTTCCAAGTGCTGTGGCAAAGACAAAACCGAATAGCGCATATTGCGACTGTTGTACCGTCAATGAAAATTTCTCAAGAGTGTAAAATGTGTAATAGCTAGTTATGCTAGACATATAAACATACTTTGAGAAGATAAGCACCAGTAGCACCCCAATATAAAAATAGGTTTTTCGGTCAGAGTAGGGGCGTGGAATCCAATTCTTGTCACCCTTTTTCACCTGTACGCTTTTTTTACTTATATTTTTGGTTTTGATTTTTTTCTTATACCATCTACCTATAAATATGCTAACACCCATACCTACAAAGGCTAACATAGCAACAAGTGTAGTGTTTTCACGTCCATAAGGAGCAATTACGAATGCTGCTAACAGTGGACCAATAGCTCCGCCAAAGTTGCCTCCCACTTGAAATATAGATTGGGCTAGACTTCTATGCCCAGCAGAAGCCATTGATGTTAATCTAGATGCTTCAGGGTGAATTATTGATGAGCCAGCACCTATTGTCATTACTGATAGGTTAACCATTAGTAAGCTATCAGCATAAGCTAAAGATACCAACCCAGTAAATGTAAGGCACGCTGCTATTGTGATATACCAAGGGCAAGGTTTCCGATCCATTAATAACCCCATGAGAGGCTGTAAAATCGATGCAGACATCTGATAACATAGGGTAATCATACCAATTTGCATAAAGTTAAGAGCCAAATCACTCTTAATCATAGGGTATAGTGATGTCAGAACAGCCTGCAAAGAATCGTTACAACAATGGCAAACACTCAACGCTATTAATATCCCTATTAATGGTTTAGTACTATTATGTATTTTGTCAGAAGTCATTCTATAGATTATTTTCAGATGACAAAGATAACTAATAATCTATAAAGGGAGATAAAAATATATAGTTTAAATCTCCCCTTTATTAATTTACCAACTCGTCGGTTAAGGCAATCTTAATTACATCCTTAATCTCTCTAACATAATGAAACTGTAACCCTTTCAGATATTTATCAGAAATTTCATCAATATCCTTTTTGTTGTCAATGCATAGGATAATCTCCTTGATACCAGCGCGTTTAGCTGCTAGAATCTTCTCTTTGATACCACCCACAGGAAGTACCTTTCCGCGTAAAGTTATCTCACCAGTCATAGCCAAGTGTGATTTAACCTTACGTTTAGTAAATGATGAAACTAATGAAGTAACCATAGTAACACCAGCTGATGGACCATCCTTTGGTATTGCACCCTCTGGCACATGAATATGGATATTATTATTCTCAAACACTTCATTTGTTAGGTTGAAATCCTCAGCGTGAGACTTAATGTATTCTAATGCAAGAACAGCAGACTCCTTCATCACATCACCGAGGTTACCTGTAAGCGTTAACTTACCAGCTTTACCTTTAGATAGTGAAGATTCAACAAACAGTATCTCGCCACCAACCGAAGTCCAAGCCAATCCAGTAACTACACCAGCATAGTCATTACACTCATATTTATCTTTAGTATATGTAGGTGCGCCTAAGTATTTCTGTACATCATCAGTAGTGACTGTGGCTGAGAAACTCTTGTCACTAGCCTTTAGTCTAGCAACCTTACGTAGGATAGCTGCAATCTTCTTATCCAATTGGCGTACACCCGATTCCGAAGTGTATGAACTAATCAACAGCGATAGGGTAGGTTTAGGGAAATTCAATTCCTTAGCCGTAAATCCGTTTGCCTCCAATTGTTTAGGGACAAGGTGCTTACGAGCAATCTCAATCTTCTCCTCAATAATATAACCACTAATATTTATTAGCTCCATACGGTCTAACAGTGGTTGTGATAGGGTAGAAAGGGTATTTGCCGTAGCTATAAATAGAATTTTAGACAAGTCATAATCAATATCGATATAATTGTCATGGAATGTAGAGTTCTGTTCAGGATCAAGCACCTCCAATAGAGCCGATGCAGGATCACCCTTAAAGTCTTTACCCAATTTATCCACCTCATCAAGGACAAATACAGGATTAGAGCTACCCATCTTAATAAGCTCCTGAATAATTCTACCAGGCATAGCACCTATGTATGTACGTCTGTGACCTCTAATCTCAGCCTCGTCATGTAAGCCGCCTAATGAAATTCTAGCATAATCCCTATTCAAAGCATTAGCCACCGATTTACCCAACGAAGTCTTACCAACCCCAGGAGGTCCATATAGACATATAATAGGAGCTTTCATATCGTTACGAAGTTTCAATACAGCCAGATGTTCAAGGATACGCTCCTTAACCTTTTCTAATCCATAATGATCCTTGTTCAAACTCTTTTCAACCTTGTTCAAGTTAAATGATTCATCCTTGTACTCACACCAAGGTAAATTTAATAGTTGGTCTAAGTAGTTAAATTGAACAGAATAGTCAGGAGATTGAGGGTGCAGACGCTCCAATTTGCGTAACTCCTTCTCAAAAGTAGCTTGAACATCCACACTCCACACCTTTTCAAGCGCACGTTCACGTAGTTCATCTACCTCCTGCTCCTGAGTTGAGCCACCTAATTCATCTTGAATAGAACGGATTTGTTGTTGTAAGAAATGCTCCTTCTGTTGTTGAGTAAGCACATCACGCGTCTTAGATTGGATATCAGCCTTTAATTCAACGAATTGAGCCTCCTTTGAAAGCAAAGCATAAAGTTTAGATGCACGTCTTTTAATAGATGGTTCTTGAAGTAACTTCTGCTTTTTAGCAGGATCAATAGGGGTGTTAGTTGCTAAGAAATTAATCAGATAGTTAGGGCTTTCTATATTTTTAACCGCAAAAATCATCTCCTTAGACTCCTCGCCCAAGTTAGCTAAAATATCAAAAGTAATATCACGTAATGCCGCAATCAACGCATCAAACTCCTTATCTTTCTTCTGTGGTAATTGATCTGATGAATTACAAATAGTACCTGTCAAATATGGTTCATTGCCATTAATTGATAGCAGTTCAAATCTACTACGACCTTGAAGAATCACATTAGTACTATTGTCAGGCAATTCCAATATCTTAACAATATCAGCTACAACACCAATCTTATATAATTTATCGAAATCAGGGTCTTCATCATGTGGATTAACTTGACACACAACACCAATAGGAATTTTTCTTTTCTGTGCATCACGTATTAGCGCAAGAGACTTCTCACGACCAACAGCCACAGGCATAGCAATGCTAGGGAATAGAACCATATTTCGTAGAGCCAATATAGGGATATTCTCCGTTTCTAATTCGCTCATATCCTCTTCCTCTTCGGGGGCATCCTTAATTTCAGTAATTATAGGCATAATGCTAGGTACTTCATCAGTAGGATCATCATTGAAGTCATTATAAAATTTTATCATAATCTGGTAGATATCTTCTAGTTTATTTAGTTATATACAAATTAAGTGCCAAAAATCAGATAACTAACTATTAATCATTACACAAACCGTAAATTAAAACAGCTAAACAGTTTAGCACCATAATTTTAAGCTCAAAATATATTATTTGAACTTGTAAAAGTAACAATAATGTATTACATTTGATTAGTTTCTGAGCATAATTAGGTAAAATTATGATTCCAACAACTGACAAATAGACATGAAAATTAGGTAAAATGGGAGAGAGTAGGGGAAAGCGCGAGAGTAAATTCAGATTTAAGCAATTCAGCGTAGTCAATAAAGATAGCGCAATGAAAGTAGGCACCGATGGCGTACTGCTAGGAGCTTGGTGTGACATCACAGAAGCCAAAAAAATACTAGATATTGGCACAGGCACAGGGTTAATAGCCTTAATGGCAGCTCAACGCAACCAATCTGCATATATTTTAGCCATTGAAATAGATTCCATAGCAGCTAATGAAGCATCTGATAATTTTATAAACTCACCATGGAACAACCGTTTAGAACTATTGAATATTGATTTCAATAATTTTTCAGCGGTAGAAATCACTAAATTTGATCATATCATCTCCAATCCACCATTCTACACAACAGATATCCATTCACCTAACGACAGCAGAGCCGCCGCACGCCACAGTAATATCTCCTTAACATTCTCATCACTACTGACAAACGCAAAAACATTATTAACCCCCGAAACAGGTAAAATCTCAATAATAACACCAACAGAATCAGCAGAAGAGATAGAAAAGATAGCACACACCCTAGACCTACATATATCACGACGAACAGAAGTCTATCCCAAGCAAGGAGTAACCCCCAAACGCATCCTATGGGAACTAACCAACACACAACCCCCAAAGCAATCAACCCAAATAACCCAACTAACAATAGAACTAGGCCGCCACATCTACACCCCCGAATACATAACCCTAACCAAACCCTTCTACCTAAAAATGTAAAACCTATAGTGAAAATTTAGCATATATTTATGTTTATATTAAATATATGCTTAACTTTGAAAATGAACTAAGTTCACAAATTAACCCTTAATTTACGATCTAATTATGAGAGGAGATAATAAACAGCTTGTCAGAGTTATGGATGGCTCTGAAAATAGATTTATAATACCAGTATATCAAAGAAATTATGATTGGAAAGAAACTCACTGTAAACAACTTTTAAAAGATCTTTTAGACTTAATAAATAGCTCTCGTAACTCACATTTTTTTGGCAGTATTGTTCGTGCACAGTTACCAGGAGGTAAGGCTAATGATTATCTAATAATTGATGGTCAGCAAAGATTAACTACTATTACTTTATTGTTATTAGCTATTCATAATAATATAGTAGAAGGAATCGTAAAACCTGAGGAAGAAAAGCTTGCGCAGAAAATTTGGAATAAATTTATTGTAGATGAATACCAAACTGATTGTCGTAAAATAAGACTAAAACCTATTAAGGAGGATTGTATAGCATTCGATAATATACTCTTCAAAACTCCGAATGATTATATAATGTCGTCAAATGTAACAGCAAACTATCTTTTTTTTGATCGTAAAATTAAAGAATTAGCTGAAACAATAAAGATAGACGACCTTTATGAATCTATTACTAAATTAATTGTTATAGATATTTTTCTTGAGAATGATGACAACCCACAATTAATTTTTGAGAGTCTTAATTCGACTGGACTTAATTTATCTGAGGCAGATAAAATACGTAATTTTATACTCATGGGATTAGAAATATCAATCCAAGAGAAATATTATGAGTTATATTGGACTAAAATCGAGCGAAATACAAATTATAAAGTAAGCCCCTTTATTCGTGATTTCCTTACACTAAAAACAGGAAAGATAACAACTATAGATAAAGTCTATTTTACATTTAAGGAATTTGTAGGTGATACAAATGATAAAACTACAGGTGAAACCCTAAAAGAGCTACTAAGTTATTCTGAAATATTTAATAGTATTATCAAAACAAATACTAATAGTAGGAATATTAACACTATATTAAAGCGCATAAACCAATTAGATATATCAACAATATATCCATTCTTATTCGCATTATTTAATTATAGCAAAGAAACATCACTACCTGAAGCAGAGCTTATAAAAGTTTTGTTAACCATTGAAGTTTTCCTATTTAGACGTTTAATTTGTGGATTGCCAACTAACGCTCTAAATAAGATTTTTGCCTCTCTACATAAAGATATAATTAGACGAAAAGATGAAACAAATAATTATAGTGATATTTTAGTTTATATTTTACAAAGCAAAACTGGAAGTAGTGCATTGCCTAATGATGAAGAGTTTATTCAATCTTTTAGTACAAAAAATATATACTCTATGCAATCTAAAAATAAAGTATATTTATTTGAACGGTTTGAAAACAATGATAGTAAAGAGACAAATGATATAGCAACTTTGATGAATAACATCCAATTATCAGTTGAGCATATAATGCCTCAAACACTTAGTGATAGCTGGAAAATTTCTCTTGGCGATAGATATAAAGAGATATATGATAAATGGCTTAATACTATAGCAAACTTAACACTTACAGGGTATAATAATAAGTATAAAAATAGACCTTTTGAAGAAAAAAGAGATATTCCAGATGGATTTAAGGATAGTTCATTACGTCTTAATAAGTTTCTTGCAGGATGTGATAAATGGTCAGAAAATGAGTTGACTCAGAGGCAAAGCATATTATTAAATGAAGCTTTAAAACTTTGGTCATATCCAGATACAATTTATCAGCCTGTACGTACTGAGTCTGAAACCATTAGCTTAAGTGAAGATTTTGATTATAAAGGAAGAACAATTAAATCTTTCAATTTTTTTGAGACTAAATATAATGTAAATGACTGGGCTGATACATTTGTTTCAGTAGTTAAGTTACTAACAGAGTTAGATAGTAGTATAATTTACAAGGAGACCACTAATGTAGATAATAATATATTCTCGAATATTCAAAGGGGTTCTGCTCATAAGAAAATTATTGAGAATGTATATTTATGGACTAATAATAATACAAATACTAAGATTAATATACTAAAAGAACTCCTAGACAAGTATGAGCTAGACCATGATACTCTCGAATTTAGTTTAGTTCCGATCAAGGTAGAATAGGTCTATTTATATTATCTATATTCTATTAAATAAGTTTGAGTTATTATATTAGCTGTTTAACATAATATAAATTATGATTTTATTTTGGTGGTGAATTTTAATCTATTTTTGTTGATAATATTTACATGAGATATTACCTTATTTTACACTCTATATTGTTGTGGGATTTTAATATTTGGCAAAAAAAGAAACCTCAACGAATAAATTCACATTCTCATGCTTAGTTTACCCATTGAGGAATCAAAATAAATAATTAATATGTCTATATGTCAGCATTACCTTTTAGAAATAATGCTGACGATCTTTCTAGATTTTATTTGATAACTTTTAATGTTACCTTTTCAGCTCCGTTGTTACCACTTATGATATTTAATCCATTAGCTAACGTTACTGGAATTACGTAATTATTACTATCAGCTGTAAACTTGCCAATAAGCGTGCCATTTACTGAATAAACTGCAAATGTATATCCTTCACAGTTGCCAATAATAGTTTCACTACCTACGTTGTAAACATAAGCCAAGTTGTTAACAGCTGAGTCAACACCTAAAATACTATCTACTGTAACAGATACTAAAGTTTCAGTAAACTTACCATTAGAGTTAAACTCAATAGTAATGATAGCATCACCAATAGCAACTGGAGTAATTACTAGCTCACCATTGCTAACTGTAGCAGTTAAGATAGATTCATCAGAAACGTTAGTTACACTCTTAACGATAGCTGCATTCATATTATCTGCATCACTTGCAACAGTTGCTAAATCAACTACTAAGTCATTATTACCCTCAGATGTTAGATCACGAATTGCACTTGCCGATGGAGCATCATTATCATTAAATACTGGAAGTGTTGGGAACCAATAATTCTCTTCCATTTCATATTCAGCAACTAACACACCATCAGTCGTATAGCGTGCTACTTTATATGATTGTGATGAATATGATACAAACAGACCCAATACTAGTTCATCGCTAATTGGATCAACGCGGAATGAAGAACCATAAACCGAGTATCCACTATCTGTTAAGTCTAATACAGTACTAAATTCGTTAGCATCAATATCATATTTATAGACTTTGTAAACTGTACCAAATGAAGAGCTTGCACTAGCCCAATAAAGAGCATCCTCTTGATAGCTAGCACAGAATGCATCAGAAGTCCATGCAAACCATGAATTAGCAGGAGTATTTACCTCATCTGAGATAGCGATTTCAGTCGTTTCATTAGTTTTAGGATCAACCTTTAATAGAGTTGCAACTGCACTAGTGCCATTAGCAACTGATAGCCATAAGTTACCATCATTAGCTAGCACTACTGAACCGAAGCCATCACCACCCTCAGGAGCATCAATTGTAGTAACAATCTCGTCTGATTCAGCATCTATAACTAGTAAACCTTGACCCTTAACAACTGCATAAACATAGTCGTTAACACGTACCAT
>JAWXTT010000041.1:0-15214 GCA_044433325.1 Bacteroidales bacterium | reverse complement strand
GTACAATGCCCTAGTTTACGCTTCCCTCGACCTATCACAAAACCTTTAGGAGCTAATTTTAGCTCTCTTGCTAATCGTTCAGCGCGCGGAATTAGATGCTTTGCAGCCTCACTATGCATAACTCTTGATAACATTCGCGAAATTGCTTCCGTAACTCTACTATCATTGATCTCTAATAAGCTACTAACCTTGAGTTGGTATATATTATCCTCAAATCTACATTTAATACAAGGCTCGTTATCTTTAGCTATTTTGATGATAATATTTACTGAATCAAAGCCATTTATCACCATTCCATCGTAGTATTTCAATGTTGGACTAGGTGGTCGTGACAATATACGTTGACGCATAGAGTTTATACCTACCATGATTTCGTCTAGTGAAAATGTAATTGGCGCATGTACATGCAACACACCATCTTTCCACCTAGCTGTTATCGATTTCATAACGCGTTGTGAAATAATAATATCTCCTAATTCAGGGTCATTTATCTTAATCAAGTTTGCCACTGGTGTAATATTTATCGTTTGTCACTACCCCACATTAACTTGTTGCGCAACGCTTCAGCAAAGCTATGATTAACCTTTTGTACCACTTTAACAGTAAAGTGAGCCTTACGAATAGTAACTGTTGTTCCAATAGGCAACGTAAATGATGAACCATCAATACTAAGACGATAGGCTGCTGAACGAGAATTAGTCTTGATAGTCAGTACACTATCATCATTAACCACTAATGGACGCATATTCAACGAGTGTGGCGCAATAGGTGAGATAGCCCAACTTTTAGATGTTGGCTCTAAGATAGGTCCACCCACTGATAAGTTATATGCAGTACTCCCTGATGGGGTTGCTACTACTAATCCGTCACCCATATATCTAGTTAATTCGATATTATTTATACGAGTATCTAAGGTTATCATTGATGATGTATTCTGACGTATTACAGCTACTTCATTTAGTGCGTATGGGTAATCCATCTGCAAATCTAAGTCAGTGCGTACATCTAGCAATGTACGAGTTTCAATCTTGAAGTTCCCTCCTAAAATATCAGCAACAATAGTATCAATATCATCAACACTATAATCAGTTAAAAACCCTAGATGACCAGTATTAATACCCAAAACTGGGATATCCTTTAACGCAACACATTTAGAGGTGCGAATAAATGTACCATCACCACCTATGCTAATTGCCATATTTACATCCTTTAAATCATCATTACTTTTGATTACCTCGAAATTATTGACTACCGAGATATGCTTAGATAGATATTCATAGAAATCGCTATCAATAAGGAGTTTAATCTCGTCATTGACTAAATTCTGAAATAACTTTATTAATGGTTCAAGATATCTCTCTTGATAAATATTTCCGTAAACTACAATTTTCATTTTAGGATATTGTTACTTTTTACTATGATATATTGCTGTAAATTCTTAAATTTGCATAGTATTCATATAGCAAAGGTACAAAGTTTTTTGCATACTTGCGTTATATATTAAATTTTTGAATAGAAAGATAGTTACAAAAGATGGTAAATTTAAGCGTAAATATAAATAAAATAGCGACATTACGTAATGCTAGAGGTGCAGATGTCCCTAATGTGCAACAGGTTGCAATAGATTGTGAGCGTTTCGGAGCAAATGGAATTACTGTACATCCACGTCCAGACCAACGTCACATTAGATACGATGATCTTTTCACACTTAGACCTGTGGTTAAGACTGAATTTAATATTGAGGGATACCCTTGTGATGAATTTATTGATTTAGTACTAAAGGTTAAACCTGAACAGGTAACATTAGTTCCTGATGCTCCAGATGCTTTAACCTCTAATGCAGGCTGGGATGTGGCTAAAAACCTGGAGTTTTTAACACAAGTTATAGATAAATTTAAGAGCGTTGGTATCAGAACAAGTATCTTTGTAGGTACTGATACAGAGAATATTAAATTTGCAGCTAAAGCAGGAACCGACCGCATAGAGTTATACACTGAACCATACGCGGTGGAATATGTAAAATCTCCTGAAACAGCCGTAGCACCATTCGTTATAGCTGCTGAGGCTGCATTCAAATTAGGTCTTGGTGTTAATGCTGGTCATGATTTGAGCCTAAAGAATCTTAGATATTTCAAAACTCATGTAAAATATCTAACTGAGGTATCAATTGGGCATGCATTAATTGCGGATGCACTATATATGGGATTAGAGGATACCATTAAAGCGTATCTTGAGGCTGTAAAATAAATATAAACACAAAAAAGAATATAATCAATGTCAAACTTATTGCTAAATTCATTACAAGCACAGGTTGCAAACCTTTCCAGTGCAGCTGATTCATTGGCTAATACAATCAATCAAATTACTCCAGTTGTAGAACATGAGGTGTCACTTTGGGAGTTATGCTTAAAGGGTGGTATAATAATGATACCATTACTGTTGTTATCTATTGTTTCTATATATATTTTTTGTGAACGTATCTTTGTATTAAGAAATGCAGCTAAAGAGGATCACACATTTATGAAACGTATTAAAGATTATATATGTGATGGTGAGATAGATAGCGCACTTAACCTATGTAAAAAAACTGATACACCATACGCTCGTCTAATATCTAAAGGTATTACGCGTATTGGTCGCCCTATGAATGATGTATTAGTAGCGATTGAGAATACTGGAAATATTGAAATTGCTAAACTTGAAAAGGGGTTCCCATGGTTGGCAACTACTGCTGCTACCGCTCCTATGATTGGGTTCTTAGGAACAGTAACAGGTATGGTTCAAGCTTTTTTTGCCTTAGCTAGTGCTGGTGGTAGTGCTAATGTTAGCATCTTAGCTAGTGGTATCTATGAAGCATTGGTTACAACAGTAGCAGGTCTTATAGTTGGTATCATAGCTCTATTTGCATACAATATACTAGTAGCACGTGTTAATAAGGTTATGAATCTACTTGAGGCAAAAACAATGGAATTTATGGACCTACTTAATGAACCAGCTGAATAATACTAAAAACCTACCTAAATTATGGCATTAAAGCGAGAACATAAAATGCAGGTGATGTTTAATATGGCATCCATGACAGATGTGATTTTTCTGTTACTGATATTCTTTATGGTAACATCCACATTTGTATTCCCTACCGCACTAGATGTGACTCTACCTAAAAGTGGTGTCCAGAGTGCTATTAAACCTGGTGTAAAGGTATATATAGATAAAAAATTAAATATCAGTGCATCATTTGCAGGAGAAGAGCCACAACCAATAGAGGCTGAACAGTTAGTCACATTCCTAAAGATTACTCAAGAGAATAATCAAGACCAATTTATCGCCCTTTATGCTGATCAGGAAGTTCCTTATGGCAAGGTAGTTGAAATATTGGATATCAGTGCTAAGAATAACCTAAAGATGGTGTTAGCTACTAAACCAGCTAATGAAACATATATTAAAAAAAGTAACGAAACAACCGAATAAATATAGGAGTAGGAGGATTTAATAGTGAAGAGTATTAACAAGAATACAATAGTTGCAGTATTATTAGTGGTGTTATTTCATGTAACAGTACTAATAACCTTACTATATTCAACCGTTTATTATAGTTGGCCTCCTAAGAATCTGCCATTACCTCAACAGAGCGAGATATTATTTGCAGGTGAATATATCACCATTGGGAATAGTACCGAGCAGATTAATAATAACTACGAAGATCCAGCATCCTCACAAGAGCAACAACCAATCCCTGAAACCAAAGGGGAGGATTTATCTAATTCAGAAATGATAGGTGAAGGGGATAAAATAGTAGCTACTGAACAAGAGGATTCACCTATGGAGGTTGAAAAAAGTGATCCAACCAATATAGGACCAACTAAGAGCGAAATAGAGGAGGAACTGCGAATTAAACAGCAAGAGCAAACAGCTAAAAAGATAAGTTCGCGCGTGTCATTCAGTAGTACAGGCTCAGACGGGGGTAAAGAGGGGACTGCTAAAGGTAATACAGATAGTAAAGCCGCTGTGCGCTCAGGTGCTCCAGGACACACATTAGATGGTCGCACACTAGAGGCTTGGGGTGAACCATCTAGTAATGTTGATGGTACTATTGTAATTGAGGTGCGTGTAAATCCACGCGGTAGCGTCATAGATGCACGCTACAAGAGTGGTTCAGGTAGTGCCGCGGCAAGTATGAGTGTCCGTAATAGCTGTGTCGAAGAATCACGCAAATCACGCTTCTCAGTATCCCAAAACAGTACAGTTGAACAGATAGGCACAATAACTTGGCGTTTCGAGTAATCAGCAACATTTATCGCTAAATAATTTTAACGAGCATGGGTTGAGATATTGCTCGTGCTCGTTTTTATATTTGTACTATCAAAATTATTTACTATATTTGAAAAGAATAACTTAACTAAATAATCATATTATGAATATCGGAGATAAGATACCTGAAATTTTGGGGTTAGACTCAAATGGTAACGAAATAAAAGCATCAGATTTCACAGGGAAGAAATTAGTAATCTATTTTTACCCAAAAGATAGTACTCCTGGATGTACGGCTGAGGCTTGTAGTATTCGTGATAACTACGATGCGTTACTTACAGCAGGTTTTGCAATATTAGGTGTCAGTAAGGATAGCGCAGCATCACATAATAAATTTATAGCTAAATATTCATTACCATTCCCACTAATTGCAGATACTGATTTAACATTAAATCAAATATTCGGTGTTTGGAAACTGAAGAAAATGGCAGGGCGTGAATACATGGGAACTGTACGCACCACATTTATAATAGATGAAACAAGCATAGTAAAGGAGATTATTAGCAAAGTAAATACTAAAGCTAGTGCTGAACAAATTTTAAATATATAATTAAATACAATATGGAGAAGAAAGATAAATCAGCAGCAGAACCTATGGTTAACGAAAAACTAAAGGCGTTGCAGATGGCAATGGAGAAGATTGAGAAAACTCATGGTCGTGGCTCAATTATGAAACTTGGTGATGAAACGGTTGAAGAGATTGAGGTTATCCCGACAGGCTCGATAGGATTAAACTATGCACTAGGTGTAGGTGGCTTCCCTCGTGGTCGTATAATCGAGATTTATGGACCAGAATCATCAGGTAAGACTACATTAGCAATTCACGCAATTGCTGAGGCTCAAAAAGCTGGAGGAGTAGCCGCTATTATAGATGCTGAACACGCCTTTGATCGTTTCTATGCCGAGAAACTGGGTGTGGATGTAAACAATCTATGGATATCTCAACCTGATAATGGAGAGCAAGCGTTGGAGATTGCTGACCAACTGATACGCTCATCTGCATTAGATATAATAGTTATCGACTCGGTAGCCGCACTTACCCCTAAAGCAGAGATAGAGGGGGATATGGGTGATAGCAAGATGGGTCTGCAAGCACGCCTTATGTCGCAAGCATTACGTAAGCTAACAGGTACAATATCTAAGACTAAGACAACATGTATCTTTATTAATCAGTTACGTGATAAGATAGGGGTAATGTTCGGTACTCCTGAAACTACTACTGGTGGTAACGCCTTGAAATTCTACTCATCGGTACGTTTAGATATACGTCGTATCGGTCAGATTAAGGATGGTGAGGATGTGCTTGGTAACCAAACACGCGTTAAGGTGGTGAAGAACAAGGTTGCCCCTCCATTTAAGAAAGCTGAATTTGAAATACTATTTGGGGAGGGTATCTCTAAGATAGGTGAAATACTAGATATTGGCGTAGCTAAAAATATTATTAGAAAGAGTGGCTCATGGTTCTCATACGAAGACACTAAGCTAGGTCAAGGACGTGATGCTGCTAAACGCACGATCCTAGACAATCCAGAATTAGCTGAAGTGCTAGAGGAAAAGATTATGAATATTTTAAAGGGTATTGAATAGTAAACAACGCTAACGATAATAACCTCCTAAAGAGAATGGCTAACAAAATTTCTTGTTAGCCATTCTCTTTAGGAGGTTATAAATAGTCATTTCTAAATACACTTTCTCACTTATTATTTGTATCTTTACATAATATCAAATTTGTGCAAATAATCTTATATACTCCATCATTACATAAGCACTGATAATAATTAAATCAACATATAAATATGAAAGATATTACAAACTCTAAAATTGCTCGTGATAATATTCTCAATAATAGATATGCTGTAGAGGAGATTCAGATTGCGGTAGGGCTAAAGGGGGTCTTATTTGAAAATGAATATAAATTTACAAAGAAACAAATTGCCGATTTCTTTGAAGTTAGTGAACGTGCTATTAATGCTTGTATTCATAAAAATGATACTGAGATTACAGAAAATGGTTACGAAGTTGGTTTCGCCTCTGAACTAAAAAGTAAATTTGAGGAACTTGGCAGGAAACTAACAGGAAATGAAACAAATGAACTTTATGCGAAATTTGAAAAACAAAGATTATGGGAGCCTTTGATAAATAAAGCAAGATCCAAGATGGCAAGTCGCGATTTATGCTTTAGGGATGCTGTTCATGATAATCTCAGTGAATATATAAGTATTGTGTCGCAAGGTTTATGACTGAAATGGAAAATATCAGTTATCACTTAGCAGAGGGCAAAATAGATAAAGAATTACTTCAGGAGTTATTACATTCTTTTTTAGAAAATGAAACTGATTTCTCAACTGAACTAAAATTCAAATATTTAATAGCTATATCAGATATAGAAATAGAGGAATAAAATTATGAGTGCATTATATATAAAATCTCCCCATGGGTAAGTTTCTGAAAATTTATCTTGGGGAGATTTCTATTTTTATCTGATATTATCTTTCTGGGGAGAAAGCAAAAGCTTTATGATATTTGTTATATATGATATAACTAAAATAAATAAAGGAATGAAGTCAAGGGCTATAATAATTATTCTATTTACATGCGTATTTGCATTGCTAACATCATGTATATTCCCTGTAAAAAAATCAAAAGGTGGAGGTAAACAACCTGTTAAGGTTGAGAAAAAATATAACAATAGACGATAATGTTAGGGAAATAGAGCTCTACTGTATCAGTTTCTGGTTATATTTTAGCTGATACATCTCCTTAATCAGTGAGGTATTGAAATAGAAACCGTCGGGGTCGCTACGCTTCTGTTTAGTAATCTCTAAATAATCTTTATCTTCACCCATATCTGTATGCTTTGTTGCTAAGTAATTCATAAAGTTGAGGATATTATACTCATGAACTGGATATATAATCCACCATGGTGAATCCTCAGTTCCATATCCTGATGATAGTATTGCTGTAATTAAATTGCGTAAACGATACTCCCATAGGTCAGCTCGTGCATATTTACCTCGCTCTCTAAGGGCTATAATATAAAATGTAATCTGCTTCAGATTCATAGGGTTATCTGCCAATGATAACTCAGCATATTTAATTATTGAGTCACACTCAGCAGCAGTATGCTTATCTTGATAATATAGCTGCTGTACAGGGTTATTTTCAACTAAGGTTGAACGATATGGATTGTAGTCCTCTTGAAAGGCTGCCCCAAAATATAAATATCTAAAGTCATTTAGTGATAATAGCGTCGTATCATTACTCATATAATCCCTTACAAGAGTTGGATAATAATACTCTGAGTTGGGATCTGTTGTCAGTGCTTTAATATTATCTATATCTAATACTTTAACTGTACTATCTTGTGCATTTATATAATTACTTGTACCACTGATTAGTAGTATAAATAGTAGTGTTAGAATTACTCTAATTGCGTTCATTCAGATTTTTCTGTTTATTCTGTATGTTACAAAAGTACATAATTAATATCTAAGATGCAATCTATACAGACATGACTAGTTTGTTGTTAACTTTTATTTTTTAACTCTGGATATGAGATGCGTGTATGATAGATTGTTTTAAGACGATCAATAAACGCTTGTTTTACTGTCTCAATCTCACGGAAACTTAGGGGGGAATCTTTTAGTAGATTATCCTTTATTTGTGAGTCTATCACCCTGTTAACTAATTCCGTAATTGATTCATCAGTATATTGTTTAAGACTACGTGAAGCTGCCTCAACACTATCAGCCATCATTAATATCGAAGTCTCTTTGCTATCTGGATTAGGTCCAGGGTACATATATGGTGCTGAATCAACTACTCCATCTGCACTATTATTACATGCGGTGGTGTAGAAATATTTAGCAGTTCCTAATCCATGATGCTGCTTGATAAAATCAATAATCACGGATGGAATCTTATTTTTCTCGGCAATACGCACGCCTGCTGAGATATGTTTAATTATTATCTCGGCACTACTCTCTGGAGAAATATGTGTATGTGGATTTACTCCGCCATGTTGATTCTCAGTAAAGAATGCAGGATTTTCCATTTTACCAATATCGTGATACAAAGCTCCTGTACGTGCTAGTTGTACATTTGCATGAAGTCTTCTCGCTGCTTCTGTTGCTAGATTTGACACTTGTAGTGAGTGCTGGAATGTTCCAGGGCATTTCTCCGATAGCTCACGTAGTACTTTATTATTTACATCAGATAGCTCAACCAATGTTACTGTTGAGATAAATCCAAATATTCTCTCAAATACAAAAATCAATGTATATGAGAATGATAACAATATTGCGTTTATCAAGAAGTCTAGATAGATCTGATAATCAAGATTTCTAAGACTTCCATTTTGGAATACCTCAAAAGATGTATAGATAACACAGTATGATATGAATATATATATCGCACATTCGATTAATTGCGAGCGTTTAGATAAATCATTTACCATACTAGTAGCTATCAATCCTGTTATAAATTGTAGTGTTATAAATTCAAATGGGAATGGTGCTATCATGCAACATATTAATACTAGTACTAAATGTCCATATATAGCTGTACGAGTATCAAAGAATATAGCTATAATTATAGGTACCGTAGCAAATGGGATTATATATATTGTGTAACTAAATAGTGAAATTGTGACAAATGATAATATACTAAAACTAACGATTAGAAGCATCAGAAACAACATTTTACGTATATCCCCAAAGAATTTCCAACGGTATTTATATAGAAAATAGAATAGTGAGGATAGTAATATTGTTAGTATTAATATCTGCCCTATATATTTGTAATCACTCTCTTTATTCTCCTTGCTCTTCTCAAGTACTATCTGCTGATATGTATTTAATAATGTGTAGGTTGCTGCTGTAACTACCTCTCCACGGTCTATTATTCGCTCCCCTTTCTGCATTATACCAATAGGTGCTAATGCTCTTTGATACTCCTCCTGCTTTAATCTATTGGAAAGTAGAGTATCAACGACAATATTAGGTGATACATATTCAGCAACATTAAAGATATCATATAGATGTGCATTCTCCTGAGTAGATATTATCGAATCTATCAGAGTGTATGCCACTTTAGATGATTTCATCCCCGTAGTTGGTATTGATGTAGTTTCATTACTATTAATCATACGTATCGCTTTTAATTCGCCAGCTGATATCTTTGCGTATGTTTCATTGTCAACGATACCTTCTTTATATATTTGTCTGAACCTATTTGCAATAAATTGTTTATCTGAAGCAGTGATTAATGGAACACGATTTAACCCTTCACGTACTAACCTAAGATTACTATTTGTATAGTCCTCAACTGGTTTATAGATATTTACAAAGTTACACTCGATATTTTCTCTCTCTTTAGCCAAACTTAACGAGTCCAGATTAATAGGGATATCGAATGGTGCAGTCAGTAGCGAATATACCCAAGGCTTACCCTGTGTGTATTCATACTTAAACTCACTCTTATGCGGCAGAAATAGTGTAATAACAACAATTGTTGCCACCAATAGTAGTATATTAATTATTTTACTCTTTTTTGTTAAGCCTCCATCCATATTCCACCCGTTCTTTTATTTTTATAACACTCTAGTTAATACGTTTAGCTGTTTTCACACCTTTAACTCTGCTTATTGATTTACACAATTCTTGAATCTCCTTAGTATCAGTAACAAGCAGTACTACCGAACAATTAAATACTCCATCATTAGTTTCAATATTAAGCTTGCGTATATCTAGGCTAAGATTTCCAGTTATTAGGTCAGCAATATCATGTAGAATACCGATGCGGTCAAACCCTTCTATACTAATATGAGCTTGGAATTTCTGCTCGGCAGTTTCCCATTTGGTAGATAATATTCTACGTCCAAAACTACTCTTTAATCTAATAGCAGTAGGGCAGTTACGCTTATGAACAATAACATTATTATCATCATCTATAAAACCAAATACATCATCTCCAGGCACAGGTTGACAACATTCAGCAATAGAATAGTTACTATTACCTTTATCATCAGATATTAGTGTGTATGTCTTTTTGGTGTTTATATTAATTTTATCCTCTGATTGCTCTGCTTCTACTGACTTTTTCCTATTAGCTCCACCAAACGGCATACGCCATATTTTAGATAATAGGCTATCATTTGTATTATTCTGCCCCTTATTAACTATTTTAAGTAATTCATCTGAAACAGCTATCTCACTATTACCTATTTTATAGCATAACTCTTCACGATTATTCAGTTTCTGCGTCCCTAATATCTTAGTTAACACCTCATTAGTAAGAGTTAATTGTTTATCCTTTAGGAATGTAGCTAGTTTCAACTCCCCAACGTTTATAACCTCTTTTCTAATTTTGCGTAGAGCATTGCGCAAACGTGTCTTACCCTTTGCTGTAGCCATGAAGTTCATCCACTCAGGCTTAGGAACTTGTGACATTGAGGTTAATACCTCTACTTGATCACCACTCTCCAATTTATGGGAAAGTGGCACTAACTTATGATTAACCTTTCCAGCAATACAATGTTTACCTAGTTCCGAATGTAAACTAAATGCAACATCTAGCACAGAGGCATTTTTGGGTAGCGTTATCAACTCCCCTTTAGGTGTGAAAACTACTATCTCCGATGCAAACAGATTCAACTTAATAGTATCCAGAAAATCTAAGGCATTAGGCTCAGGATTATTTAGTATATCTACAATAGTTTTAAGCCAAACAGCTAATTCAGACTCCTCGTCACCCTCACCTATCTTATATTTCCAATGCGCTGCAAAACCACGTTCAGCCATCTCATCCATACGACGACTACGTATCTGAACCTCAATCCAGTTGCCATCAGGACCCATTACTGTAACATGCAGAGCCTTATATCCATTAGCTTTTGGTGAGCTAATCCAGTCACGTGTACGCTCGGGATGTAGCTTGTATATATCAGTTATTTCTGAGTATATATTCCAACAGATACGCTTCTCATCAGCTACATTATCACAATCAAATACTATTCGTGCGGCATATAAATCATAAACTTGATCAAATGGGATATTCTTAGTTTCCATCTTATTCCAGATAGAGTAAACCGATTTAACCCTAGCTTTCATTTCATATTTAAGCCCCATCACATCAAGCGATTTCTTGATCGGAGTTGAGAATTTAGTATAAATCTCTTTACGTTTACTACTAGTGGCTTTAATTTGAGCATTTATATCATTATATAACTCAGGGTGCTCAAATTTAAAACTCAAATCTTCAAGCTCAGTTTTAATAGCAAATAGCCCTAAACGGTGAGCCAAAGGTGCATATATATATAATGTTTCACCAGCAATCTTATATTGTTTACTAGGCAACATCGAGCCTAAGGTACGCATATTATGCAGACGGTCAGCCATCTTAATAAGTATTACACGCACATCCTCAGCCATTGTAAGTAGTAGCTTGCGGAAATTCTCGGCTTGCTCAGATGCTTTATCCCCAAAGATACCACCTGAAATCTTAGTTAGCCCATGAACTATGGATGCAATCTTCTTACCGAAGTGCTCCTCCATATCTTCATCTGTATATTCTGTATCCTCAACAACATCATGGAGCAAAGCTGCACATATTGATGTAGAACCTAATCCAATCTCTTGGCTTACGATTCTAGCAACTTCAATAGGATGAAAGATATATGGTTCACCTGAACGGCGACGAATACCTTGGTGTGCTTTCTTAGCAAATTTAAAAGCGCGCTCAATAATATCCACTTTTTTACGGTGGTTACTTGCTAGGTAGCCATCAAGGAGTTCTTGGAACTTCTGATTTATCAGTTCCTCCTCCTGCTCTATTGTTAGGTTATATGATTCCATATCCGTAAGTATTTACATTAACGGTACAGTACCCCACGATACTGTACGAATTACAAACTTACTAATTTAAAATTAAATAATGTATTCTTTTTTACAAAAAATAAGTGATTAACCGAACAAAAAAGTTCGATTAATCACTTTATATCAAATAAGACCTATTTAAGGGGAGTTCTTATACCTGACCCTGTAAATAATATTAACAAATAATAATGGGAGAAAGGCAACTGTTTCATCAATCTTTAAGCGATATTTTGGCTAATTTTTCACCTTTTTATCTTCAGCAAGCTGACTATGCAAAAGATAAAGGCGGCAAAAAATTAACTCAAAATCTCATCTTAAATATTGATAAATCAGTTTTTAGAGCGCCCCTTAAAGGTGTCAGATTATGCTAATTTAGCAAGAGCATTTTTGATACGAGTCATAGCCTCAACAATCTTTTCATCAGATGTTGCGTAGCTTAAACGGATATATTCAGGAGCACAGAATGCTTCACCATCAACAGTAGCTACGTGAGCTTCCTCCAATAGATACATTGCTAAGTCATTTGCATTTTTGATTTCACGCTCACCAGCTTTCTTACCAAAATATGATGAAATCTCTGGGAATAAGTAGAATGCACCCTCTGGGCAGTTAATACGTACACCAGGAATCTCTTTAGCTAGTTTAACTACTAAGTCACGACGACGTTCAAAGGCTGCACGCATCTCTTCAATACAATCTTGAGGACCAGTGTATGCTGCCTCAGCCGCTTTTTGAGCGATAGATGATGCATTAGAGGTATATTGACTTTGAAGTTTGTCATTAGCTTTAGCAATCCATAGAGGAGCAGCGATAAAACCGATACGCCATCCAGTCATCGCGTATGCTTTAGATACACCATTAACGATAACTACGCGATCACGTACATTCTCGAACTGTGCTATTGATTGAGCCTTACCAGCAAAGCTGATATGTTCATATATCTCATCAGCCATAATGATAATGTTAGGATACTCAGCTAGTACATCAGCTAACGCCTTTAATTCATCTTTAGAATAAACACTACCAGTTGGGTTAGATGGAGAACAAAGGATAATCATGCGAGTTTTCTCAGTGATTGCCGCTTTTAATTGTTCAGGGGTGATTTTGAAATCTTGGTCAACGCCTGCTGGAACTAATACATTAGTACCTTCAGCTAATTTAACCATCTCAACATAGCTTACCCATGCTGGAGTAGGGATGATAACCTCATCACCAGGATTTATTAAAGATATGATACAGTTACATAGTGATTGTTTAGCACCACCTGAAACTATGATTTGCGCTGGCGTGTAGTCTAATCCATTCTCGTTTTTCAACTTATCAGCAATAGCTTTACGTAGTGATAATAGACCAGATACTGGTGTATAGAATGAAAAGTTATCATCTATAGCTTTCTTAGCAGCATCCTTAATAAAGTCAGGGGTGTTGAAATCAGGTTCACCTACTGACATGTTAATTACATCAATACCTTGAGCTTTTAATTCGTTGCTCTTTTGCGACATTGCAAGTGTTTGAGAAGGAGAAAGTGACTCTACTCTATTTGAAACTTGATTCATAAATATTTAATCTTAACTTGGTGTTAATAAAATTCACAACTTGGTGTTAATAAAATTGCACAAATATACGAAAAAGATAGCAGTTATATAACTATAACGGGTTAAAAATGTTATCTTTGCTATTAATTACCGTAAAAGGCACGTTATGAAGTCTAAGAAAGATCGAATACTACAGATTAAACAATGTACCATAATAGGCGTAATCTCCAACGCTATACTAGCTATAATGAAAGTTATAGCAGGTATCGTAGGACGCTCAGGAGCAATGATAGCTGATGGAGTTCACTCCGTCACCGACTTTATCACAGATATAATAGTATTGCTATTTATAGATTACTCAGCTCGCGGTGAGAATAAAGAATTTAGATATGGTTATGGCAAATTTGAAACCTTCGCAACATTAATAATAAGTATCTTTTTATTGATAGTAGGCGTTGGTATTATGTATGACAGTATCTCAAAGATACTATTTGTAGTGCGCGGAGGAGAGCTACATGCACCAAAGATGATAGCACTATGGATGGCAGCAATATCCATATTAGTTAAAGAGATACTATACCAATACACCCGCCGCGTAGGTCAAAAAACCGAGAGTATGGCAGTAGTTGCCAACGCATGGCATCACCGTAGCGATGCACTATCCAGTATAGCATCACTACTAGGGATATCAGGAGCAATCTTTCTAGGCAATGCGTGGCATATCTTAGACCCAATTGCCGCAGTGCTAGTAAGTGTCTTTATATTAATAGTAGCAGTCAAGCTATCCCTACCAGCAATAAAAGAGTTATTAGAAATCTCGCTACCCGACAAAATAAACCAAGAGATATCAACCACAATAATCACCACCGAAGGAGTACAAGACTTCCATAGACTACGAACTCGCAAAAATGGATCAATCTACATAATAGATTTTCATATCAAAGTAGCACCCCAGATGAGCGTATTTATAGCCCATAATATCTCCACCGAGATAGAAAGAAAGCTAAAAGAGAGATACCCAGGAGCAATAATCAATTGCCACATAGAACCCTACAAACCACAATAAAGGGGACCTCTAATAATTGGTTTTATTCAATTTTAAGAACTCCCCTAAACTAAAAAATCCGTCAAGTAAGCCCCACACGAGCCACCTTGACAGATTCTATATTCTCCTTTAAATTACTTGCTTTTTTATCTACCTATACAGTAATATGCGAAGCCATGTTCCATTAGTTCTGAGTGGTCAAATACGTTGCGACCATCTATCAATACTGGAGATGCTTTCATTGAGCGTTTAATTACCTCCCAGCTAGGCATACGAAACTCCTTCCACTCCGTTACGTGGAAGATTGCATCAGCATCCACCACTGTATCGTAAAGATTTTTTGCATAAGTGATTTTGTCTCCTATGCGTCGTTTACTCTCATCCATAGCTACTGGGTCATAAGCAACCACCTCACAGCCTGCCTCTAGCAAACTATCTATTAATGTTAA
>JAWXTT010000040.1:0-15261 GCA_044433325.1 Bacteroidales bacterium | reverse complement strand
TACCCTTGCGCTACTAATGCTGATATTACCCCCAAAAGGACATCTCCACTACCAGGTGTTGCTAACGCTGGTGTGCCTGAATTATTGATATAAATCTTTCCATCGGGACGTATAGTCATAGTGTTGTGGCTCTTTAATACAACTATTATATTGTAATGGCGGGCTACCTCAATAGCTTTACGTAAGCGCATCTCTTGTGATATATGTTCACCAAATATACGATCAAATTCACGTGAATGTGGTGTAATTATTGACATCTCTGGCAAATAATTAAGTAACGAAGGGCGTTTAGCTATACAGTTAAGCGCGTCTGCATCAAATATACATGGCTCATTACGATTTTTCAGAAATTGTTCCAATGCATTAACAGTTAAATCATTGCTACCTAATCCTGGACCAATACCTACCGAGTTGTAGTCATGTTTTAATTTTATATCCGTAATAACAATATCATGTTTATCAGCTGAGAAGATTGCTTCTGGCAACGAAGTCTGCATTATACTATATCCGCAACGTGGGGTATGTACAGTAGCTAATCCAACACCTGTTTTAAGTGCTGCTTTAGTGGCTAACATTGGAGCACCTATCATTCCGTAACAACCACCTATAATTATTGTTGAACCATAATCAAACTTACTAGAAAAATCTTTACGCTTACGAAGTACACGCTTAACATCTGATTGCTCCACCAGATAATAATCTGTTGGGGTGTTAGCAATTGCTGTTTGGCTAAACTCGATATCTAATACTTTCCACTCACCAAAATATTGTGCATTCTCATCAAAGAAGAATGATAATTTAGGGAACTGGAATGTCAAGGTCAAGTCTGCATTAATAATATTACGACGATTATTCTCTAAATTCCACTCACCGAATACCCCAGAAGGGAGGTCAATAGATACTATATAAGCTTTAGACTCATTAATATACTTAACTAATGCGGTAAATCCACCCTTTAATGGTTCACGTAACCCTATACCGAATAGACCATCTATAACAATATCATCTTTAGATAAATATGGTGGTGAAAAATCGTTAGTAATCTCAGTGAAATCCACCCCCTCAATACTCTTTAAACGTTCAGCATTTGCCTGACACTCAAGCGTAGGTGATCCTGTTCCTATATTGAAAAGGAAAATCTCAACACGATATCCCTGTTCAATAAGCATACGCGCTACCGCTAGAGCATCCCCCCCATTATTTCCACGACCAGCAAAGACTACAATACGTTTATTTTGTCGCCAACGTGAAATTATTTCACATGTGACGGCAGATGCGGCTCTCTCCATAAGCTCCAATGACGAAATTGGTTCATTATTGATAGTGAACTGTTCTATAGCTTTAATATCTTGTGTAGGGAATATCTTCATTTAATTAATCTTTCTCTAATTCTTGACTACAAATGTAATAAAAAATAATTATAAGAGAGTTATAACTATTTGGGGTTATCTGAAAAATTTGCTAATTTTGTACGCATTATTAGGAGTTATCCTAGATTAGGGTAGTTTTCAATTTTTTTAAAGTGAACGAAATAGTAATAAATAATTTAGCATTTAAGCCATACTTATCAGCAGATGAGATAGCAATTCAAGTCAAACGCATAGCTAACGAGATAGAGTTAGATTGCGCCAAACATATTGATTCACCCACAATTTTTATATGTGTGCTAAATGGAGCTTTTATTTTTGCCTCAGACCTATTCAGAGCATATTCAGCACCTGCTGAAATTGAATTTATCAAAGTAAGCTCATACGTAGGTACTAGCTCAACAGGCACAGTAAAACAGATATTAGGATTAAATACAGATATCACTGCACGCAACATAGTAATCATTGAGGATATCGTTGATACTGGACGTAGCGCATCTGAAATTGTTGAATATCTAAAGAAATTGAACCCTGCTAGCATACGATTTGCAACACTATTCTACAAACCCGAAGCTAGCGTAACTGGATTCACCCCCGACTATATTGGATTTAACATTCCAACAGATTTTATTGTAGGTTACGGATTAGATTACGATGGATTAGGACGCAATATTCCTGAAGTATTAATAAAGGGCTAACCCTACAACTAATAATAGGTAATAATTAAAAAATAAAAAAGATGTTTAATGTAGTAATTTTTGGAGCTCCAGGCTCTGGCAAAGGCACACAAAGTGAGAAATTAATTGAAACTTACGGATTATTCCACATATCAACAGGTGACGTACTAAGAGATCAAATAGCACGCAATACCGAACTAGGCAAAACAGCTGAAGGGTATATGTCACAAGGTAAACTAATTCCAGATGAATTAGTAATAAATATCCTAGCAGATGTTCTAGATGCAAACGAAGCAACTAAAGATGGTGTAATATTCGATGGTTTTCCACGTACTATTCCACAAGCAGAAGCATTAAAGGTAATGTTAGCTGAACGCGGTACAGCAGTACATGCAGTAGTAGGACTAGAAGTTCCTGAAGATGAATTAATCACACGTCTATTGAAACGCGGCGAATCATCGGGTCGTAGCGATGACAACCTAGAAACTATCCAAAAACGTTTAGATGTCTATAATAACCAAACTTCACCCCTAAAAGATTACTATGTAAATGAAGGTTCATATCTAGCTATTAAGGGTAACGGAACAATGGATGAAGTATTTGATGGTATTCGCACAGCAATCGACGCTAAAGTTAAGGGATAATCCCAAACACAGATACTCCCCAATAGCTAACAACTCAATTAGAGCTGTTAGCTATTATTGTATATTCTCGCTAGAATAACTATTTTCTACGAGTGTCATCTTCTTTTGAATCCTCTTTCTTGACATCTTCTTTCTTGACATCTTCTTTCTTTGAGGCAGACTCCTTAGAATCCTCTTTCTTAACCTCTACCTTCTTAGGTTCATCTTTCTTAGGTTCATCTTTTACCACAACTACTTTCTTAGGCTCCTCCTTTTTAGGTTCATCTTTTACCACAACTACTTTCTTAGGCTCCTCCTTTTTAGGTTCATCCTTTACCACAACTACTTTCTTAGGCTCCTCCTTCTTAGCGACAGGTTTCTTATCAACCACAACAGTCGTTGTTTTAGTTTTCTTAGTTACTGGAAAGATACATGATGTAAATAGACCGAATGATGATACAAAGAGAGCTGTAATAATAATTTTAGATTTCATACTTAATGTGTTTAAGGTATTTATTACAAAGATACAATAAATTTTATTGAAGATATTCATTAAAGAAGAAAAGATGTAATGCAAAATGCACTACATCTCTATACTTACAATCTTTTATCCTTTAATTATACCTAATTTTGGTTGTGTCCCTAATTTATTACTATCTCTCGACATCTTTATTACACAATAAATATAAACTATGTTATTCTCTCTGCAACAATCTTACATTTTGGTTACGCGAATCTTAGGTCAGGAATCCATTAAATTAGGGCTTAACTTCCCCCCCCTTTACTTTCAAAATATTCTTAATAATAATTTTCTGAAAGAATATTTGCAAATATATAGAGTATAGTTATATAAAAAAAGAATACATAGACTTAATATAAATATAAATTGAAGTATATCTTTATTATACTACTATCTATCAACTATTTATGTATATAAAAGACCTTTTAAAATATAGATGTAAATATTACTTGAAATGACCTATATTCATCACATCATCGTCAAATGTTTCACGGGAAATTGCTCTATTCCTCATTTTATTGCGATATGAATAGATAGTATTTACTGAAAAATGTAAGAACCCTGCAATCTTATTACTATCATCAACCCCCATACGAAGGAAAGCAAAAATGCGTAATTCAGGGGTAAGTTGCCCCTCCTCTTTGATTATTATTTGCTCTTCAGGATATAGTAGGCGATTAAATTCTTCGACAAAGGTTGGATATATATGAAGGAATGTATGGTCAAAATTATCATAGAATTTCTTATGCTGTTCCTCCGAAAATTTCGATGACTTAGTTAACTTAATCAAATCCTCAATCTGACCAGCACTAGCCTTACGCGACACCATCTTACTAAAGTTATCTAATCGTTCCATATAAATCGAACATAAATCTAGGAAACGCCCCATGTACTCCTCCTTAATACTATTGGCCTCGTTCAACTGTAATCTAGCGATATTCAGTTTCCTCATCTGCCTAATAGACAATATAATAGCTATTATTAGACATATCGACAATATACTTACCACTATTACTGTCAAGAGTAACATCCTCTGCTGATTCTCAATCTTTTTACTATAAGCACCTGCAATCAGTGGGATATTGCGCGAAATCTGCATAGTACGCAATCGGGCGTTACATAACATTGCATCCTCCATTGAGGCGGTAATAAATTTGTAGGCACGCTCGGCCTCGCCCTGCTCATAAAGATATATTGCTAAGTCTTGTAGCGAACGATTCTCTTTATTTGCTCCCTTTATATCACATATTGCTGATTGTATCAGATAGTAGGCTCCTACCTTTTCATGTCCCTCCTGTTGATATATTGTTGCTAATATATTGGTTGCACGCGCATAAACATCTGATTCAGGGGTAATAGATTCAATTAGATTCATCAGCTCAATCTTAGCAATGGTGATATCTCCAACCTCTATATGGTGTTCCACTACAAATAGTTTATATAAGTCGGTGGTATGATCTAGCTCCGAAAGTAAATCAACACGATATTTCTCTAATAAATGTCTATATTTTTGTGAGTATTGATTCTCATTGTCTGTGTAAACTAATAGAAATGAATATAATTGTCTGGCAGCATCCAACCACTGAATACGCAATGCTTGTGGTATATTATACCGCTCAATATTATTAAGCTCATCTACCGCTTCTGTGAAAAATCCAGATACACCCAACACACGTAAGCGTCCTAGATAACTCTCTAACAATTTAGTTGTATCGTTCACGGTTTTAGATAGAAAAATACACTTATTATAATATACTATTGATGAATCTGTAATAAATGCTTCATACTCACGCCCTATCTTTAGGGTGGTATTTATCTCATCAAGACCTGTATCACAATCCCTCAACTGTTTTTTTAGCGAAGTTATACGATTTATACGCATCTGATCATACACAGATACGCGCTGTAGCTCCTTCTCTAATTCAATAAAGTCCTTTTCAGAGACAGAGTTTTGAGCTATTATCGCAAACTGGGTTGATATCAGTATTAATAGTATTAGTAGTTGTTTCATTACTTTCAAAATGGAATTTTCATGATGTAAAATTAAGTAAAATTAGGGACTTAACAAAAAAAGAGAGGGACTAACTGATTTTATTCAGTTTTGCCCCTCACATTTCACCTCAATTATGAGTAATTATTTTACCCCCAGTTAAATGTTTCACTTACTGGGAATAGCCCATATAAACCTCCTGTGTGGATAAATAGGATATTTGAACCTTGTGCGATATTACCACCATCCTGTAACTCGTTATATAAACCATAAATAGCTTTGCCAGTATATACAGGATCAAATACTACACCCTCCATTGTTGCTATCTTCTTGATGAACTCAAGCTCTTCTGGACGACTTATGGCGTAACCAATACCTACATATTTATCATTAATCTCTATATTCTCGCGTTTCAGTGGTGTTACTGTCACCTCACTAGGCAGATATTGTAACATCTCAGCAGATATCTCCTCAGCTATATCTGTAAAATATTTAGTATCGTCACAGACAGCCATACCTATTACACGTTTATTTAGCTTTAATAGCTCATTAGCTACATACAGACCTGTGTAAGTACCACCTGAACCAGTAGCGATTACTATGGTATCAAATTTAATACCCAGTTCGCGCTCCTGCTCAACAATCTCCTGCATACAGTTATAGTAACCCAACGATCCTATCGCATTTGATGCACCCTCAGGTATAATATATGGTTTGTAGCCTTGTGCTGCATATTCAGCTGCCATACTCTCCATTATCTCTGTACGCTGCTTGCTATACTCCTCACGTGTGCAGAATTTTACATCTCCACCCATCAGTTTATCAAGGAAATAGTTACCCACTACATTAGGCTCTTCAGATATTCTTAACAAAACAGCTGATTTCAGACCTAGTTTAGTGGCAACTGCTACCGTAGCACGACAATGGTTAGATTGTATCCCACCACATGTGATAAGCATATCACACCCTTTAGCTAATGCGTCAGTTACTAGGTATTCCAATTTACGCACCTTGTTGCCCGAAAATTCGCTACCCGTTTGGTCATCTCTCTTAATATAAATATTTGCCTTTACCTCATTGGATAATCTCTCCAATTTCTCAATCTTAGTAGGCAGATTTGCTAATGAATATCTCTCCATAATATTTTAATTTAAAGTTCTAAATCACCATTAATAACCTCAACCCAAGGTAATCCTTGTTTGTTAAGTTGCTCCATAAATGGATCTGGATTAAACTCCTCAACATTATATACGCCCGCTTTGCGCCATTCCCCTTTAAGGAACATCATAGCACCAATCATAGCAGGAACACCAGTTGTGTAGCTTACTGCTTGCATTCCTGTTTCTTTGAACGCCTCCTCATGTTTGCAGTTGTTATATATATAGTAAGTTTTATCATTACCATCCTTATCTTTACCCTTGATACGACAGCCGATAGATGTTTCGCCATGGTAGTTAGTACCCAAGTCACCAGGGTTAGGAAGAACCGCTTTAAGGAATTGGATAGGAACTATCTCTTTACCCTCATACATTATAGGTTCAATGCTAGCCATACCTATATTTTGGATAACACGTAAGTGTGTCAAGTACTCTTGCCCGAAAGTCATCCAGAATCTAGCACGTTTGATAGTTGGGAAGTTAACCACTAACGATTCCAACTCTTCGTGATAAATCAAGTATGATTCACGCGCACCGATATTAGGATAATTAAGAGGCTTATGTATTTCGTGTGGTTCAGTTTCGACCCACTCACCATTTTCGTAGAATTTACCACGTTGAGTTACCTCACGAATATTAATCTCTGGGTTAAAGTTAGTAGCAAACGCCTTGCCATGGTCACCTGCATTACAGTCAACGATATCCAGATACTCCATTGCTGAGAAGTGATGTTTAGCCGCATACGCTGTGTAAACACCTGACACTCCTGGGTCAAAACCACAACCTAAGATAGCTGTCAATCCAGCTTTCTCAAATTTTTCACGGTAAGCCCATTGCCATTTATACTCAAACTTAGCTTCATCAATTGGTTCATAGTTGGCAGTATCTAGGTAGTTAACACCACACTCCAAACAAGCATCCATAATAGTCAAGTCTTGATATGGAAGAGCCACATTTATTACCAATTCAGGTTTATGCTTTTTAAATAGCTCAACTAATTGTGGAACGCTATCCGCATCTACTGAATCAGTAGTGATATTACTAGCACCAATGCTTTGAGCTATTGCATCACATTTACTTTTTGTACGTGAAGCGATAACTATTTCACTGAAAACATCTGAATTTTGTGCGCATTTGTGAGCAACTACTGTTCCTACACCACCTGCACCAATAATTAATACTTTACTCATCTATATATTATTTGTTTTGAATTGTAATTTTATTACTCTCTACTATATTTGTTAATCTGATAAACTCAGCCACCGATAATTGTTCAGGGCGACGGGTAAAGATAGTATCATTCAATGCCTCCGACTCCTTGTTCATCATCCCCTTTAGGGAGTTGCGCAATGTTTTGCGACGCTGCCCAAAGGATGTTTTAATTACCGTCTTAAATAGTTTAGCATCACAGCCTAAATCAGTTACCGAGTTACGTGTTAATTTAATAACACCTGAAAGCACCTTAGGTGGTGGGTTAAACACCTCAGCTGGAACAGTAAATAGATATTCAATATCGTACCACGCTTGAAGCAACACCGATAAGATTCCATAAGTCTTAGAGCCAGGTTTAGCAGCAATACGTTCAGCTACCTCCTTCTGTAACATTCCACTACAACACACTATATTATCTTTATAGTCTAATACCTTAAAGAATATTTGTGACGATATATTATATGGATAATTACCAATAATACAACCTTTGTCAGGGACTAACTTACTTAAGTCAAGTTTCAGAAAATCCTCACCTATAATACGCCCTTCAAGAGCTGAGTAGTTACCCTTTAGATACTCAACCGACTCCTCATCCAACTCCACTACTGTCAAGTCATGCTTAGCCTCAATAAGAAACTGCGTTAGCACCCCCATACCAGGACCAACTTCGATAATCGGAGTTCCATTATACTCACTAACCGTATCCGCAATATCTTTAGCTATTTGTAAGTCGGTCAGAAAGTGTTGCCCTAGAGCTTTTTTAGGTTTAACTAATTGCATATATAATTATTTTAGTAGTCAGATTAATAAATATTTACGATTTTGTAAATAAAAATCATAAAATCGCATATCTTTGCATAATACTAATACAAAGGTAATTAAAAAAATTGGGAAAATTTAGATTTAAACAGATAGTTAATAATATATTAAAGTATATTATACCTTTATTAATAGGAGGAGGATTATTTTACTTCCTTTATAAGAATGTTAACACTGAGCAACTATTGGAGTGTATGCGAACCAATGTTAATTATTCATGGATAGCATTAGCCCTATTAATAAGTATTTTCAGTCATATCTTCCGCGCGCTACGCTGGAGATTACAACTACGGGCATTAGGCGTAAACCCTCCGCTAGGGGTAATTATAGTATCAATATTCGGCACTTATGCAGTAAATCTAATATTTCCACGCTTAGGTGAGCTATGGCGTACAGGCTACATTGCTAATCATGAGCGAGCATCCTTCACCAACATATTCGGGTCAATGGTAGCTGACAGATTAACTGATACCATATCGGTACTCTGTATCACATTAGTAACATTCCTATTGGCACAAGGGGCATTTATTAGATTCCTAGACACCTACCCTAACACTAAAGATATGTTATGGAATATCTTAGTATCACCACTATTCTGGATTGTAGTAGTAGCAGGGATTGCGATAATAACATATCTATTTATATCTAAGAGCCAAAACAAGGTAATACAGAAAATACAGGAGATAGTACGTAACCTTTGGCAAGGGTTCGGCGTTGTACTTAAAATGAAAGGGCGCGGATGGTTCTTACTTTTCACCATACTTATATGGGGGTGTTACTTTACACAGCTTTATGTATCATTCTTCGCCTTTGAGTTTACTAAGGATTTAGGGATAGTTGCAGCATTAGTACTATTTACACTTAGTAGTATTAGTATGGGAGTACCTACTAATGGAGGATTAGGAGCATGGCATATTGCCATTATCTTTGGGTTGTCGTTGTATGGTGTTGGGGGGACTTTCTCACCACAAGGAGAATTTGATGTACAAGCAACCACATTCGCTATGGTAGTATGGGGAGCACAAACAATGCTCTTGATAGCACTTGGTATTTATTCATACATATATATAATGTTAGATAAAAGTAAAAAACGAGAATAATTAAGATATGGGAAATAGCAGTTTTGATAGACTATTTGAATCAAAAGAGGAGATTGCTCAAGAACAGATCGAGGCTGATGCAACCAGCCAACCTGAGATAATAGAGATGGGAACAACAGAGGAACCACCAGTTAAAAAGAAAAAGGGTGGCTGTTTTAAGCGCGGACTAATATGGATTGTGGTTATTGCAATAGTTGGAGGCGCGCTATGGATATATCTAAACTATTTCAACCCATACGTAGTAGATGCGCAAAAGGTAGGCTATATCTCATCCGTTGAGAAAAAAGGGATTATATTCAAGACCTATGAAGGGGAGCTAATCAATCACAATAGCGGAGGTGATAGCGAAAATGCTGAATTTGATTTCTCATTCGCATCTGACTCTTTAGCGATAAGAGCTATGGATATACAGGGGACAACTGAACGCGTCAAAGTGAAATATCGCAAATACAACGGAGCAATTCCATGGCGTGGCGATAGCGAGTATGTAGTATTCGATATACAAACACCTTAAAGGGTGTTCTAAAAATATTAACTACATCACTGGTTATTTGATACTTAACAACCAGTGATGTAGTTTTTATGTATTTATATTTGAGAGCTGATGTATTTTAGAGCAATTTTATATTCTTAGTTTTAACATATTAATTCTTTTCTTTGCAATAAACTATAACCCAAATTAATAACAAAAAAACGCACTATATTATGAAAAACAATTCTTTAATACTATTAATCATTATAGCCATATCAGCAATTAGCATTAACGCCACTGCCCAAACCGAGATAGATGGATATGAATTAGTCTGGGGTGACGAATTTGATACTGACGGCGCATTAGATGATGATAAATGGTTCCATCAAACACAACTACCATCAGGAGGTAGCTGGTATAATAGCGAGATACAACACTACACTTCAAAGGAGGATAACTCATACGTTGAAGATGGAATAATGAAAATAGTTGCCAAAAAGGAAACTTACACAGACCAAGGGGTAACTAAACAATACACATCAGCCCGTCTGAATAGTAAATTTGCCTTTACCTATGGACGTGTCGAGGTACGCGCTAAACTACCTGCAGGCTCAGGGATGTGGCCTGCAATATGGATGTTAGGACAGAATATCAATGAAACAGGAGCATACTGGCAAACACAAGGTTACGCAACAACTGCATGGCCAGCATGTGGTGAGATAGATATTATGGAGCATTGGGGAGATAACGAGAATGTCGTTTCTAGTGCGTTACACACAACATCAAGTAGTGGTAACACCGTTAATAAAGGGGAGCAAACAATCCAGAATGCTTGTACTGAATTTCATGACTACCTATTTGAGTGGGATGAAGAGAAGATGGTATTTAGCGTAGATGGCGTTACACATTATACCTATAACCCTGCTATTAAGAATAGTAGCACATGGCCTTATGATGCCAATCAATATTTTATCCTTAATGTAGCCATTCAAGATAAACTAGCATCTAACTTCACTGAGAGTTCCCTAGAGATTGACTATATAAGAGTATATCAGAAAGTATCATCCGTTGATAACAACTTGGTAAAAAGTGAAATAACTATTTATCCCAACCCTACTAAAGATATAATTAACATTAGCTCAGAAACAGATATAGCTAATGTAACAATATATAACTCATTAGGAATGGTAGTTAAATCAGTAACGACCGATGAAACCAATCCAACTATTGATATTTCTCAGCTAAAAAAGGGTCATTATATAGTAAATATAAAAACTATTGATGGCGAAAATTCAGCTCATAATTTAATCAAAGGATAAAAAATTGGACAAAAAGTGAGGGTTGAAAAATATACAAAACCACTTTTTTTGAGCAAGAAACTATAAATCGCTGCAATTTTATGCACAAACACAACATCATTGTGCATAATTAATATAATTTTTCGGTTTTAAATTTTTTTTACAGAATAATTATTGTTTACTTTGCAAAGCGAAATTTGAATTTAAACTATAACTAATTAAAAAATTATCATTATGTCTGAAATCGCAGAAAGAGTAATTGCAATAATTGTTGACAAATTAGGTGTTAACGAATCAGAAGTTAAACCAGAAGCTACATTTGCTCAAGATCTAGGAGCTGACTCATTAGATACAGTAGAGTTAATCATGGAATTTGAAAAGGAATTTGCTATCACTATTCCAGATGACAAAGCTGAAGGTATTGCAACTGTAGGAGATGCAATCTCATATATTGAGGAAAACAAATAATTTCTCGTAAGTATGAAATTAAAAAGAGTTGTAGTAACAGGTCTTGGTGCAATTACACCAATCGGTAACGATGCTCAAGCTACTTGGGCAAACGCACTAGAGGGTGTATCTGGAGCAGGACCTATTACTCGCTTTGACGCTTCTAAGTTTAAAACACAATTCGCTTGTGAAGTAAAAGATTATAATGTAGCAGACCATTTCGACCGCAAAGAGGCTCGAAAATTAGATATTTACGCACAGTTCGCACTTATTGCAGCGGCTGAAGCAGTAAAGGATGCTGATATAAACAACGAATCTTTAGATAAAGATCGTGTAGGAGTAATCTTTTCCGCAGGTATTGGTGGAATGAAGACTTTTGAAGATGAAGTAGGCGGGTATGCTAAAAATCCAGAGATTGGACCTAAATTTAGTCCATTCTTTATTCCTAAGATGATTGCTGATATCGCAGCAGGACAGATTTCCATGGTTTATGGATTCCGTGGTCCCAACTTTGCGACAACATCAGCGTGTGCATCATCAACAAATGCTATTATTGACGCTTTCAACTATATACGTCTAGGACAAGCAGATGCTATCGTAACAGGTGGTGCTGAAGCTGCTATATATCCAGGCGGCGTGGGTGGGTTCAACTCAATGAACGCACTATCAACACGCAACGATAGTCCTGAAACAGCATCACGTCCATTTAGTGGCTCACGTGATGGTTTCGTAATGGGCGAAGGTTCAGCTTGTCTAGTTCTTGAAGAGCTAGAACACGCTAAAGCACGTGGAGCTAAAATCTATGCTGAAGTAGTTGGTGGAGGTATGTCAGCTGACGCTTACCACTTAACAGCAAGTCATCCAGATGGTCTAGGAGCAAAATTAGTGATGAAAAATGCACTACGTGATGCTGAAATGACTGCTGAAGATATTGACTATGTTAATGTTCATGGAACATCTACTCCTGTTGGTGATATATCAGAAGTAAGAGCTATCAAAGAGGTATTCGGCGATGCTGCTTATAAACTAAATATTAGTTCGACAAAATCTATGACAGGTCACCTATTAGGTGCAACTGGCGCATTAGAAACATTGTTCTGTGTTAAGAGTGTACAAGAGGATATTATCCCTCCTACAATCAATCACGCAGCTGATGATATCGATGAAAATATTGATTACGATATGAACTTCACATTTGACAAGGCTGAAAAACGTACAGTTAGAGCAGCACTATCCAATACATTTGGTTTCGGTGGTCACAATGCTAGTATTATCGTTAAGAAATATGAGTAACATATAGGTTACCCATGTAAATATTAATAGAATATGACTAATATATTAAAGCTCCTTTTCTCAAAAGATAAGGAGCTTTATAAATTTTACACCTCACTGCTAGGGGTAACACCGCGCAATATTAACTATTATAAGATTGCACTAACACATAAGTCATGTAGCAGAGCTAAACATTCATTCAACGACAATGAACGAATGGAATTTCTTGGGGACGCAATACTTGAAGGGATAGTATCAGATATGCTATATAAACGATATCCTTTCAAGGCAGAAGGGTTCTTGACACAACTACGTGCTGCCATAGTCCAACGCGAAACACTCTCAGAGATTGCTGAGAAAATGGAGCTAAACAGGGTACTTAAAGTATCATCCAATATACAGCTTGCCTCAAAATCCAATATGTATGGTAATGCCCTAGAAGCGTTAATAGCAGCTATTTATCTCGATTTTGGTTATAATAGATGTAAGCAAATTGTTGAGAAAAAAATCCTATTACCATACCTAGACCTAGATCAGCTATGTAACCTAGAGCTAAACTATAAATCTAAAATTATAGAGTGGGCGCAAGCGCGTCACCTAACTATTCATTTTTCACTTGAGAATCTAACCACAGATGAAGAGAACAACAAACTTTTTAAAAGTGGAGTAGTAATAGCAGGTCAAAAGATATCAACAGGATTAGGAATCTCAAAGAAAGCATCACACCAAAACGCCGCTCGTACAGCCTACGAACTAATCAAATCTGACAAAGAGTTACGCCAAAAACTAACAGGTAAGAGATAACCCACCCACCCCCTATTTACATTCCAGTAGCAACTTATGGTGACGTTCAAAGAAACGTCTAAACTTATATAGCATTAGATTATTGGGGTCTTGCTCCAGTAGCTTACCAGCCATTGTAGTAAATCGCTTAAAATCCTCCGACAGTTGTGATAAAGCACCCTCTTGATTATAATCAGGGTGTCGTAAGTGTGTGTAATGAACTAGTGCAAAAGTAATATAGAATCTACGCAACTCATCATCCGTTAGGTTAAACATCGAAATCTCCTCCATCTCAATCATACATTGGTCATGCTGATTCAGCACCTTTTCAGTTCCCTCTTTCATACTCCATTAGTTTAAGTGTTAATAAATCAGGGCTTCAGGAACATAAAAAAAGGTGATTCCATCTGACCCGTTGTCATACACACAATAGCGGTAGTAAGTACATTAATAGCTTACACGGAGGATGAAACCACCGTATAAAGAGATAACGCAAACACATTTTTTGTGCTTGTGAATTAAAAATGCAGGTGGATTCCCACCGCTATTATATGTATGACATTACAAATGTAACTAAAGAAACCGAAACCACCAAAATGGTAGTCAGGGAAATAGAATTACTCCCCCAATTTATTCATATGTTTCTTCTTATGAATATCGCATTCCAGTAACAACTTATGGTGACGTTCAAAGAAACGTCTAAACTTATATAGCATTAGATTATTAGGGTCTTGCTCCAGTAGCTTACCAGCCATTGTAGTAAATCGCTTAAAATCCTCCGACAGTTGTGATAAAGCACCCTCTTGATTATAATCAGGGTGTCGTAAGTGTGTGTAATGAACTAGTGCAAAAGTAATATAGAATCTACGCAACTCATCATCCGTTAGGTTAAACATCGAAATCTCCTCCATCTCAATCATACATTTGTCATGCTGATTCAGCACCTTTTCAGCTCCCTCTTTCATACTCCATTAGTTTAAGTGTTAATAAATCAGGGCTTCAAGAACAATAAAAAGGTGATTCCATCTGACCCGTTGTCATACACTTTCATAAAGGTAGTAAGTACATTAATATCTTACACGGAGGATGAAACCACCGTATAAATAGATATACAAACACACAAAAATGTGTCTGTAAAAGTAAAATGCAGGTGGATTCCCACCTTTATGAATATGTATGACATTACAAATGTAACTAAAGAAACCGAAACCACCAAAATGGTAGTTAGGTAAATAGAATTACTCCCCCAATTTCTTCTTATGAATATCGCTTGCATTAAGTGAAATAGTTTTACCTTCAACGGCATGCATTTTCAGTTGTCCTATTTTGGCGGACAACTCACTTCTCTATACAATCAACATTTTTTAGGTAGCTCAAAATCTCATCTTAAATATCGATAAATCTGTTTTTAGATACTGTCTTAAAATACAAATAAAATTAGTTTTTTTTTGTTTTAAATTTATTTACTATCTTTGTGGTATCGAAGGAAGATTTCGTGCGATTCTTTGTACTGAAGTCTATCTT
>JAWXTT010000039.1:0-15492 GCA_044433325.1 Bacteroidales bacterium | reverse complement strand
GTTATAGATACCATATTTATTTAGGATTGCGGTAATCTCGTTATCGGTATTTGTGCCATTTATTGACTCAATAGGTCGTTTATCTAAATCGGTACGTATTGCGTCCCAATTATCAAGCATTAGCTGTTTAGCTAGATATATTTTACGTATCATAGCAGGTAATACATGGCTACGCTCTAAATCAAAATTATCGTTAGGACCATACAGGTTGGTTGGCATAACTGCTATATAGTTAGTACCATATTGGATATTAAAACTCTCACACATCTTCAAACCTGCTATCTTAGCTATGGCGTATGGCTCATTAGTATATTCAAGAGGTGAGGTAAGTAACGAATCCTCAGCAATAGGTTGTACTGCGTCACGTGGATATATACATGTGCTACCTAAGAATAGTAGCTTAGTTACATTATGGCGGAATGATTCACCTATTACATTCTGTTGGATTTGTAGATTGTTATATATAAAGTCTGCACGGTATATGTTATTAGCCATAATCCCCCCAACATGCGCTGCTGCTAGTATTACATATTCAGGTTGCTCAATGTCAAAAAAGTTGCGAACTGCTACACTATCCATTAAATCCAACTCGCTATGAGTGCGCCCTATTAGGTTAGTGTAACCCTTCTCAGTTAGGTTGCGCCATATTGCACTCCCCACTAATCCACGGTGGCCAGCGATATATATCTTTGCATTTTTATCCATAAACTCTATTTTTTGACTAGTTTCATATCATGGTCAACCATAATATTAACTAACTCTTCAAATGATGTTTTGCGTGGATTCCACCCTAATTTTTCGCGAGACTTAGTTGGATCACCTAGTAGTTGTTCCACCTCGGCTGGACGGAAATATTTAGGGTCAACTTCAACTAATACTTTCTCAGTTGCGATATCTATACCCTTTTCATCAATACCGTCACCCTCCCAGCTTAGTGTAATTCCTGCACGAGCAAAGGCTAGAGTAGTAAATTCACGTACCGTATGGTACTCACCAGTTGCTATTACATAATCTTCGGGTGTATCTTGTTGCATTATTAGCCACATGCACTCGACATAATCTTTGGCGTAACCCCAATCACGTAGAGCATTCATATTGCCTAAATATAATTTATCTTGTAAGCCATTAGCAATGCGAGCCGCCGCTAGTGATATTTTACGTGTAACGAAAGTTTCGCCACGACGTTCACTCTCATGGTTGAATAGGATACCATTTACGGCGTACATACCGTAACTTTCGCGATAATTCTTAGTTATCCAGAATCCATAAATCTTAGCGCAGGCGTATGGACTACGTGGGTAGAATGGTGTATTCTCGTTTTGTGGTACTTCTTGAACTTTTCCATATAATTCAGATGTACTAGCTTGGTAAATGCGAGTTGATTTCTCCATCCCTAATATGCGAACAGCCTCCAATAGTCGTAATGTCCCTACTGCATCAGTTTCAGCTGTGTATTCAGGGACATCAAATGATACCTTTACGTGGCTCTGTGCTGCTAGGTTATAAATCTCAGTAGGTTTAACCTCTTGGATTATACGTATTAACGAGCTAGAATCGGTCATATCTCCGTAGTGTAGTTCAATTAAACGTTTATTTTTCATATCACGCACCCATTCATCAAAGTACAAATGTTCAATACGTGATGTGTTAAATGTACTACTACGACGGATAATTCCGTGTACTTCATACCCCTTCTCTAGCAGAAATTCAGCTAGAAATGAGCCATCTTGTCCTGTAATCCCAGTGATTAATGCTACCTTCTCTCTATTCATATATTATAATTTCGTGCTGTAAAATTAATTATTTTTTTTCGCTTTTTCGCTATCTAATCTGGATTATTTGTTTCTATAATCGTTGCTACCTCAGCTATTGTGTCTATAAGATACTCGGCGTGATGGTTCTCTGAGAGCTGTATCTCTTGGGTATGGATATTCTCACCACTATCACGTAACATAATGGTGTGCCAATTAAGGGTGTTAGGGTTTAGGAAATCTTTGCGAGGATTATCTCCTACGTAATATAATGTTGTGTAGCTATCGTTGAAATATAGAAAGTTACGAATATTGGTTTTGTCACTTCCTATCTCCTCTGAGATTATTATATTCTCATTATCAATATAGCTTAGTAGCTCTAGGGCGGATATCTTGTTGCGTTGCGTGCGACTGCGCCCATCAGTGATTATTGCTAAGGTGTAACCAGCTGTATTTAGTTGCTCTAGTAGCTGTGTGGTTTCGTGGTCAAGTGTAATTGTTGGTGTGTGATAACGATATAATTCGACTAGATCCATTGCTGATTCTGTTATGATAGGGTGGCTGTCAAGTAGCGTATCGAATGGATTTTTATTAGATTTATAAGCGTTGTAAAGGATATTGAAACTCTCCTGAATATTTATCCCGTAACTGTTATTTATATAGTTACTGATATGGCGATAGGCTGATTTGACAAACTCTATCTCTTTATAAAGTGTATCATCTAAATCAAATGCTATTAATATCTTATTACTCTCCACGTTATTATCTCTTATTATTAGCAAAGATATAAAATGTGAATGTGAATTGCTGTGTAGTTTATAAAAAAAATGATGGGGTAATGAACATCCCTGTCAATTACCCCATACCACACGTATTAACTCATCTAAAAACTTATCTTCCTCTGCCACCTTCAGGTGCTCCATGGCGTTCTCCTCCTTTGTTTCCGCCATTTCCGCCACCTTGTCTGTGGTTTTCTAACATTCTTCTCATAAATTGCTCTTCAGAATTTTTCAACTTATAAAGTTGTTTTGCTGAAAGAGTTTTTGAGAATTTGTTATTATAGTAATCTGATTCAATTTTACTGATATTAGCGTTGATTTCAATCATTGCTTTAGTTGCTTTTTGATATTGAGCATCAGTAATATCTTCAGATCTTGGTTTTATATCTTCTACATCAGCTTTAAGAGCTTCATGAACTTTTTTAATCTCCTCCTTCATCTCTTTGTAGATAGGTAGGAATGTTTCTTGTTGTTCTTCTGTTAATTCTAGTGATTTGATAATGAATTTATCGCGTTTTTCAGCCATATCTTTCATAAATCTCTCTTGTCCCTCTGGACATCCTTTACCACCTCTTTCATTACCTTTAGGACCTCCTTGCGCAAATGCTGTTGCTGAAGTTGTACAAATGATAACTAATATTGCTAATTTTGATAATAAACTTTTCATAATTAATTTTTTTAAGTTGATTAATTGTAAATTTAATTTTATTCCGAAAGGTACTCGTAACCACAATCTTGAATAGCTAGGAATATTTCATATTCACTAAAGCCTTCGGTTAGGATGTATTCTTGAAAATATTCACTCTCAATATCTTCCGTTTCAGCAGTCATGACAGTATCACTCTGATTGCTATCAGTAATGACTGAACCAAATATGTTCATCATACACCAGATTCCTGCGAACATAGCTGCCATATAAACATATGTGCGTACGCGTTGCCATGTTGTAGGAGGGAGATCGTCGACAAATCTCTTTTCAGGTAATGATTGTTCCATATTTTTGGCAAAATCATTAAAATAGTTCTCAGGTACAGTAAAGCCTGTTTCCTTTTTTAATCGAGATAATATTTCTTTTTCCTCTTTCATATATTCCTATGACTATTTAAATTGTAAAAGGTTTAATCGTTATTAAAAAAAAAGTCCTCTATTTTTTTTACAGCATGGTGATACGAGGCTTTTAATGCACCTTCAGAGGTACTTAATATTTCAGAAATCTCCTCATATTTCATCTCGTCAAAGTATCTCATATTAAAAACGAGGCGTTGCTTTTCGGGCAATCTGCTAATAGCTTGTTGCAGTTTTAGCTGTATCTCATCTCCATCAAACCATTCCGAACCTTGAATGTTATCTAATAAAAATTCATTTGATTCATCTAATGGTATCTGTAATTTTGCTTTTTGCTTATTAATAAAGGTAATACTTTCATTAATAGCTATTTTATGTAGCCATGTTGATAGTTTGGCATCTCCACGAAAGTTTTCTATACTTGACCACGCTTTAAGAAATGTATTTTGTAATAAATCGTTGGTATCGTCATGATTTATTACTATCTTGCGTATCTGCCAATATAGAGGTTCACTGAAGATTTTAATAACTTCATTGAATGTAGAGCGACAGGTTGCGCTGTCACGCAATCTATCAGTAATCTCGGTTAGATTATATAATTCAGGTTTTTTCGACATAGTGGGAACAAATATAAGTATAAATTTGTAAATTAAAGGTATGGGTAATCAATTTATTAAAACTTAACGAATGGAACTAACAACAAATGCAGTTTTAATAGCCTTAGGCTTGACGTTTATTGCAGGTATGAGTACCTCAATAGGTGGGTTGATAGCTTTTGTGGCTAAAGGCTTTAATACAAAATTTCTCTCGGCATCACTAGGGTTGTCAGCTGGGGTGATGCTTTATATATCATTTATGGAGTTATTACCAGATAGTATTCACGCATTAGTAGGGGTTTATTCTGAGGATATGGCTTCTATGGTTGCTCTGTTATTATTCTTTGCAGGGGTGTTTTTGATTATGATAATTGATTTTTTTGTCCCTGATGATAAGAATCCGCATCAGCCAATACTGTTGTCTGATAATGGGGCTAGAGGAGTTAAAGGCAAAGCGGAGCTTAAACGTACTGGTGTGTTGATGGCTCTGGTAATTGGAATTCATAATTTCCCCGAGGGGTTGGCTGTGTTTGCTGCTTCGTTGCAGGATGTTGATCTTGCTATACCTATTGTAGTGGCTATTGCTATACATAATATACCTGAGGGGATAGCTGTTTCTGTTCCTATATATTACGCTACGGGGGATAAGAAACGAGCCTTTCTATACTCAGCATTAGCAGGATTGGCTGAACCTATTGGGGCATTAGTGGGATTGTTAATATTGTTGCCATTTTGGAGTGATGCAATAGGTGCTTATCTATACGCCTTTATTGCTGGTATTATGGTGTATATATCTATTGATGAACTATTGCCAAGCTCAGAAAAATATGGACATCATCACTATGCTGTCTTTGGGGTGGTGGTAGGTATGGCTATAATGGGTTTCGGGTTATTACTATTTTAGTGTGTCGTTATTCGTCGTCGTTCATATTTGCAGTAGCTTGAACTTGGAATACTCCTGAGAATACATAAAATAATATATCAGCTTTAGTGTCAGTTAATGTTATAGTTAGATTATTTGCTGTATAGTCATCATAAGGGGTATTATCAATTTCAGGCACTACACTAATTGATGAAATGCTATATCCATCAGCAGTTGCTTTAAGTGTAAGATCATTGAATACCATATCTAGTGCTGGCATATCCTCATTAAATTGTGCATCCCAAATATATAAGTCTGCTGTATTGTTTTCAGGATCAATCTCAACTTCAAATGTGATATCGTCAGTTTCATACGCTTCAGCTGTAGTGTCGTAAAGATTTGTTACTGTAACATCGCTATAACCATAATATAATGTAAGTGGAGTGACGTATGTAGTGTATGAGTTATCTATAGTATAGTAGAATGTATATTCTTCGCTGGTATAATGTCCCTCGACATCGGTGAATATTACGCTTGAGTCGACCACTCCATTGATTGTTGGGCTAACATTGTCAATCTCGAAATAATATCCTCCATTAGTGTATTCAAATGGGATATCTGTTAATGAAAATGATGTTTCGGCAAATCCCATTATAGAGGCATCAGTAGTAGTAATGCTAGCTAGATAGGTGTTAAAATCAAGTTTGACTATATATTTACTTTTAGTTACGCTAGCAACAGTACCCTCAGTGTTAACTGTGCGGTTAGCCATATTATAAGTAATTTCGATATAGTTATAATTATCACTCTCAGTACATGATGTTACTGATAGTAATGCAATTGCTGTAATTGCTGTTATTAGTAGATTACGAATCATCTCTCTTCTCAATGTTTATAATTTTTACGCCACAAATTTAGTGATTTTTCTGAAAGTGACAACAATTATTCTAATTCTAATAAACAAAATGGCTACTCAACCGAGTAACCATTTGTTTTTATTAGGTGTTATTTGCTTATTATTTAGGAGTTCCACTACCTGTGACTGTATAGCTATCGTTGTAATCTAATGAGAATGTCGCTTGATTCCCCTCAAGTTCAGCATATAGGTTAGTTATTTCAGGGAGAGTGATACCCTCTTGAACGGTTTCGACAGTTGCATTATCTGCTGTAATTGTAAATTTACTACCCTTTACCTCTAAATCTAAATCATTTAAATAAATATCTATCTCAGTCCCATCAGCACTAGTTTTTAATGAGTATATTTCTATTGATGCTGTCATTGTTTCTATATCTAAATCTATTGAAAAACCAGTAGGATTATATTCATAAGATTCAGCTTCAGGTTCTAGCTTATTTGTAATAGATATCTCTGCATTGCCAAAAGCGTTATCCGTTGAAGTTGCATATAACGTATATCCTGCTGCAGATTTAAATTCAATATAAGATGCTAAACGACTAGTCTGACATTTAAAGTCCGTAAATATAACTCCTGCAATATTTATTGTGTCAAAATCAAAACAATATGTATCATTCTCGATAGCGAATGAGGTGTGGTCAGTTGAGAAATCCCTTAAACTTACAGTTGGTATTGATAGATCTTTAATTCCCAGACTTATTGTACTTGTATTGGTAGTATAACTGCTGAGAATATTAATACCATATTCAGTACTGTAAATGGTAGTTTCACCAGTTTCATCATTAATGACTGTGTTTACAAAATCTTGGACATAAAAATCTATTCCTCCATCCATTGTATTAAGAGTGGGATTATCACATGAGCTCATTGATATTATAACAAGAGCTGCCAAATAAAATAAATGTCGTTTCATAGTAATACGGTTTTAAGTTAGTTATTCTTTTTTTTAAGGAGTTGAATAACAAGAGCAGTTTTGGGGCTTCGTGAAGGGGATAAAAAGCGTAGCGTACATTTAGTACGTGAGCTTTTTAGCACCAAGGGAAGTGCCACAAATGCCTTGTTATTCAGCTCCTTTGGTAGCTACTCTGCTGAGTAGCTACCTGTATTAATAGTAATATCGCCATTGAATGTGCATGGGTAATCAGACGCTGTTGTTGAGTTGCCCATTGCTGCTGAGATAGTGAAAACCATTTGTGCTTTATCTTCAACTATCTCACATCTTAATCCTGTAACTGTACCTGATGTATCAAGGGTCATAAAGGTGTAATCAACTGTTAGGTTATCAGCAGTTAGAATAGCCATGCCACCCTCTGTTTCAGATGTAACACCTATAATAGGTAATGTAGTGGTTGATAAATAAGCTGAATATGAGAATCCATCAATAACTATTGCGTTGTTACCTACATAATATGTAACTGTTGCGCTCGTTAGTAAAACTACACCACTAGATGTAGTGATATAGAATCCTTCATCATTATCTAAACTAAATTCAGGTGTTTCAGTTTCCTCCTCACTCTCGTAATTACCCTCTACTATGGTTATAGCACCATTATATGTACATGGATAATTATAACTGTTGTACATAATCCAGAACTCTAATTGTGATTCTTCGCCAATAATCTCACAAGTAAGATCACTGATTTCACTTGTGCATGGTTGTCCCATTATTGAGTAGTCAACATCCATTCCGCTACCTGTAATTGTAGTCATACTATTCTCAGTGCTAGCTGTTAAGCTATTAATAGCTAATGTAGCACCCATTGGGGTAGCTGAGTTGAATTTGAAGCCATCAACAACCAATGTGTTATCACCTGTGTAATATGTAACAGTTACTCCATCAATTGTAGAGGTCGCACCTGTTGATATTGTTATATTAAATCCTTCTGTATAATCTAGTGTAAATTCAGGCTCAGGGATAATTACTTCATATATTTCGCTGCTAATAGTGATATCACCATTGAATGTACATGGATAATCTGTTGCAGGAGCTGATCCACCCATTGATGCTGATATGGTAAATACCATTTGTGCCTTATCCTCGATTATTTCACAAGTTAATCCTGTAACCGTTCCTGATGTATCCATACCCATAAATGTGTAGCTAGCTTCTAAGCCATCAGCTGTTAGGGTAGTCATACCATTGCTACTGTTAGAAACAACACCTATTATAGGTAATGTAGTAGTTGATAGGTTAGCTGAGTATGAGAATCCATCAATAACTAATGCATTGTTCCCCTCATAATAAGTTACGCTAGCTGATGATAATAATACTGCACCACTAGATGTAGTGATATAGAATCCTTCATCATTATCTAAGCTAAATTCAGGGTCTGGTTCAACATAATCATCAGTGTAACCAATGTATGATACTGTAACGGTCATGTCACCAATAGCATCAGTTGAGATAGCACAATCAAATGATACTGTAATAGTATTGTCAGAGCATTTAACGCTAACGTTAGAGATTGATTGAATTACATCATTAATTAATGGTAAGTGGTCATATATACCTACCATCTGTGCATCAGCTATAAAATATGTATCAGAGCTTCCATTTACTAATGGTATTGAGATAAATGCCATATTTAAGCTAGGCATAAGTCCAGGCATAAATGATACTTCAGGCATCATAATATCTATTGTTCCATCTTGCTGTTCAGCATAAAAGGTAATATCCTCTTGATCTTCACCAAGAACTGTTAATCTGCCTATATACTTATCACCTGATAAGTCATAAGAGTCTGGGTCAAGAAGACCATCTTTATCACAAGATGTAGTTGAAATCATTGCCGTTGCAATGATAAGCATTGAGATAATTTTTTTCATTTTTGATCTATTGTTATATATTTATATTTATCGTTACGCCATATCTGCGAGGCTTAGCTTGTTGTACAAACTTGTTACCCATACTCATAAAGTAGAATGTATTGTATTCTTTATTACAAATATTACTACCCCATAGTGACAGGGTGTAATTCTCACCCATAAATCTCACCTCCGCCCCAAGTAGTGCATAGAGTGGTTGAGATAGTGAGTTAGATTCGTTCCAATATATTCTGCCAGCACCATTAGTGTTAATATTGAATAGTATAGATTCAAGAATCTTTTTATAGTTAATATCTAATTTGTAGTCAACTCCAGCATAAAATGTGTGTTGAGGTGCGTATGGGATATAATTCCCTGAGTAATCCTCCTCGCCATCATCATAGGTGATAAACTTAGCATTGGTATATCCGTATGATGCGTTGAAGCTAAAATCGCCCACTTGAGCGCGCCCCGCAAATTCAGCTCCATAGCTACGTGAATGACCTGCATTAGTCATTAGTCGCCCTGTTACCATATCATCAGGGAAGACGGTAAGTTGTTGGTCACGACAATCTATATAGAATAGCGATAAGTCAGCTTCAAGTTTGCGATTGCTACTATTAAGATGTGTTCCTATCTCATAATTCCAACTATATTCAGGTTTATAAGATATTATATCCTCAGCGGAATACGCCATTGACAAACCGAATATTTGCATTACCTCCTGTTGCAAGATATCTGAGAACATTTGTGAGTTATAGCCACCAGCTTTATAACCTTTACTTACCGATGCGTAAATGGATGATTGCTGATATTCACCTAAATGATATAAGATATTCACCTTAGGTAGTACCTCAAAGAAGTGTTGCGATGGAGTATCAGCAATATCAATATTAATAGGCTTATAGAATGTGTATAATGAGCCATCACTCTGTTTAATGTTTCCATAACAACCACTACTCATATAACTATGGTAATCTAAGATAGAGATCTCGAAATCTAAGCGAATACCTGCGTTAGCTTCAAAACGCCCTCTCTTGTAACTTGATTCATGATATAGTGCTGCTCCAAAGGTGTGATTGGTAAAATCACTATTTAAGTCAAAACTGTTATCATCCCAATTATCATAATAGCCGTTACTACCATTTACATTATCATATATTAGGTAATTGATACCATCCTCTTTGAATTTAACAGGAGCTTGCATACTCTTATGGTCATAAAATCCGAATGCGCCGAATAGATATTTATACCCTTTTTCGCTACGGTCAGACTTAAACACTATATCTTCAGTGAATGAATGATCCTGAATAGCTTGTGTTAGTGTAAACATTGAGTTTGTGGTGAAGTCTTGATCCAATGTCATCTTATCATTTAGATATTGGTATGCTGTGATACTAGATAGTTGCCATCCATCGCCACGGTGACTAATGGTTAGTCCATCATTAATTAATGTGCGTGTGTAATTGGATGGGTCGTTGTAACTAATCTGGTCAGTGGCTACATTCTTATATGCATATCCATCTTGATATAATGTTGACGCTGAGAGGGTGTTTTCGATATTGGTATTTGACGATGCACGATATTGCATTTTGAATCTTCCTCCAAATGATGATTCACTTTCACACTTCTCACCAGTGTATAGGTTAGTGTAAAATCCATCTGAACCTGTATGATATGCAGCTAATGACGCTGCAAGTTTATCTGAAAACTTATGATATACCGATGCTTGTAGATTATATGTGTTCCCTGTTGAGTATTCTGCGCCTACCTTGACACCTTGATAATTAAATGGTGATAGGGTATAAATATTAATAATACCACCCATGGTGTTACGTCCATATAGTGTTGACTGTGGACCACGTAATATCTCCATGCGCTCGATATCCATCACCTCTAGGTCAAATGCATTCTTATTAATAAATGGTACATTATCGATATTTAATCCTACGACAGGTTGGTCTATCCGCGCGCCTAACCCACGTACATATATAGATGATGTAATGCGCGAACCATAATCAGGAATATAAAAGTTAGGAACTAAATCACTAACATCCTTAATAGCTATGCTATTTTTAGTAACAATATCTGATGGCTTGATAATTGTGGATGAAATAGCTTTATCCTTAATGTTGTTGCCCTGTTTAATTGCAGTAATAGATAGTTCGCTAAGAGCTAGTATGGAATCGCTGAATAAGTACTCCTGATTATTATCTGCATATAGTGTAGTTGAACTAAATATAGTTGCAATTATAACGTACGGTGATAATAATTTAGATAATATTTTAGTTGATGAAATACTCATTAAGCCTGAATGTAAAAGTTTATTTTGCAAAGTTATATTAACCAAAAAGATTATACAATCACTAGATGTAGTGATATTTAAATTATGTATTAATTTACTGATAAATAATATAAATAGTTTGTATTATAATTAAAAAGAAATACTATCTTTGCATGGAGAAAGACCGTTTAATTAGGATGCACAAATTGCGTTTTAAATGTAAATGGTTGCTAGTTATGGTTTTAGAATGATTGGTATATGCTTAAATATATTTAAATTGAAAGGCTCGTTCTATGCTATATATGGTTAAAGGTTTAGATAAATATAGAGATTAATTAAATATATGGATTTTTTATTTATTGTTTTGGGTATTCAAAACACAACATTGGCAGTGGTAGCGGCATTAACAGGGTTATTCCTTGTTGCTATTGCTCTATTTTTAGCAGGTTTAATATCACCTAAATCATTCAACGCTCAAAAGGGTGAAGCGTATGAGTGTGGTATCCCAACTCGTGGGGAGAATATGATGCAATTCAAGGTAGGTTACTACCTATTTGCTATTCTATTCTTAATGTTTGATGTTGAAACAGTTTTCCTATTTCCTTGGGCGGTAATTTGTCGTGACTTGGGTACAGATGGCTTGGCAAGTATTGCTGTCTTTTTAGGAGTGTTAGTATTAGGACTAGTTTATGCATGGAAGAAAGGAGCATTAGAATGGAAGTAAAGATTAAAGGGATGCAACAGGATGACTTCAAGGATAATGAATACATTGATGGTCTGATAGCAGAATTAAAAGAATCTGGTACAAATGTCGTAGTAGGTACATTAGATCAGGTTATAAATTGGGGGAGGTCAAATTCGCTTTGGCCATTAACCTTTGCCACAAGTTGTTGTGGTATTGAGTTTATGTCATTTGGGTGCGCCCGTTATGATATGGCTCGTTTCGGTTTTGAAGTAGCGCGTGCCAGCCCACGTCAAGCGGACTTTATAATGGTAGCAGGTACAATAGTTCACCGTATGGCTCCAGTATTCCGTCGTTTATATGATCAGTTAGCTGAACCTAAATATGTGATTGCAACAGGTGCTTGTGCCATTTCAGGTGGTCCATTCCGCAATTCATATCACGTGGTTAAGGGTATAGATGAGATAGTACCAGTGGATGTTTACCTACCAGGTTGCCCTCCACGCCCTGAGGCTATGATATATGCTTTGATGCAATTGCAACGTAAGGTGAAAGTAGAGAAATTCTTCGGTGGCGTTAATCGTCAAGAAAAAATTGAGGATTTTCTTAAAAATCACCCAGTAAGTGAATAGATAGCGAATTTAGAAATAGAGAAACAAAGAGAAATACAAATGATAAATATTCAAGAACAAATCAGCAAACTATCTCCTGAAATAACATTTGAGGATGGAGATACATTGTTAGCCATAGTTCCTGACAAGATATGGAGTAAAACAGCTAAAGCATTAAAGGCTGAGCTAAACTTCGACTATCTAGTGTCAATAATAGGTATGGACTGGAAAGAGTCCCTAGGATGTATCTATTACCTGACATCAACTAAGAGCAATGAAACTATTTCAGTAAAAGTATCTACTGAAGATATAGAGAATCCATTTATCCATAGTGTAGCGGATGTTTGGGAAACAGCTAATTTATATGAACGTGAAGTTTTTGACTTCTACGGAATTAAATTTATAAACCACCCTGATATGCGTCGTTTATTCCTTCGCAATGACTGGGTAGGTTATCCATTACGTAAAAATTACGATGCTAACCCCGAGATTAACCCTGTCAGAATGGAACATGAGTCGGTAGATGATAATACTATATCTTATGTTGAGGATGCTGATGGTAATGTTAAAGAGGTTGAAAAGGTAATATTTAAACCTGAAGAGTATGTAATAAATATAGGTCCTCAACACCCTGCAACACATGGTGTATTACGTTTCCGTACATCATTAGATGGTGAGGAGATTAAAAAGATTGACCTTTATTGTGGTTATATTCACCGTGGTATCGAGAAATTGAACGAAACACTTACATATCCACAAATTCTATTCTTTACAGACCGTTTAGATTATTTATCAGCACACCAAAACCGTCACTGTATGGCTCTATGTGTTGAGAAAGCTATGGGATTAGAGATTCCACGTCGCGCACAAGTTGTACGTGTTATGATGGATGAGTTAATGCGTATTTCGTCACACCTACTATTCTTCGGTTGTATGTGTATGGATATGGGAGCTACAACAGCATTGTTCTATGGTTTCCGTGAACGTGAAAAGATATTAGATATTTTTGAGAGAACTTGTGGCGCACGTATGTCATTCCACTATGTAACCATAGGTGGTTTGGTGGCAGATATTCATGAAGATTTCGTGAAGGATGTGAAAGAGTTCTGTGCTCTTATGCCAGCAGCATTGAAAGAGTATCACACATTATTTACAGGTAATGTGATTGCTCAGAACCGTATGAAGAATGTCGGTTTGCTATCTAATGAGGATGCAATCAATTATGGTGTTTCAGGTCCTTCTGGTCGTGGTTCTGCTTGGGCTTGTGACGTGCGTAAAACAGCTCCATACTCAATCTATTCAGAATTAGAGTTTGACGAGGTTGTTATGAGCGGTGGTGATACATTTGATCGCTACATGGTACGTATGAAGGAGATTGAGCAATCAGTTAAAATACTAGAACAACTAGTTGATAATATCCCTGATGGTGAATACTCGGCAAAGGTGCCTAAGATTATTAAACTTCCTGCTGGACGTTGGTTCCAACAAGTTGAGGCTAGCCGTGGTGCATTTGGTGTTTATATCGAGAGTGATGGTGATAAGAAACCATATCGTCTTAAATTTAACTCACCAGGGTTACCATTAATTGGTGTAATAGATCACATAACGCATGGTGCTAAGGTTGCTGACTTAATAGCAATTGGTGCTTCATTGGACTATGTTGTACCTGATATTGATAGATAGATAATAAATTTGATAATATAGTAATTAAAAGTATAGATATGTTCGACTTCAGTATAGTCACAGGATGGATAGATAGTCTGCTACGTAGTTTCATGGCACCATGGTTAACGACAGTAGTAGAATGCGTATTGATAGGGGTTGTGTTATTATTAGCGTATGCAGTATTGGCACTATTCTATATCTACTTTGAGCGTAAGATATGTGCAGCTTTCCAGTGCCGCCTAGGTCCTAATCGTGTAGGTCCTTTCGGTATTTTTCAGAGTGTTGCCGATATGTTCAAGATATTAATAAAGGAGCTAATTGAACTTAAACACACTGATAAGTTCCTGTTTGCCTTAGCTCCATATTTGGTAATTCTTGCCTCAATGTTATCATTTGCGGTTTTACCTTGGGGTAAAGGATTACAGGTGATAGATTTTAATATTGGTATCTTCTTTATGATAGCAGTATCATCAATAGGGGTGTTAGGTATTCTATTGGCTGGTTGGTCTAGTAATAATAAGTTTACGTTAATCGGTGCAATCCGTAGTGGTGCGCAGATGGTTAGTTATGAACTTTCAATAGGTCTTTCAATCTTAACAATCGTGGTATTGGCAGGAACAATGTCAATCACAGGACTAGTAGAGGCTCAACAAGATGCTTGGTTTATCTTCAAAGGTCATATCCCAGCATTCATAGCATTTGTAATATATTTGATAGCAGGTACTGCTGAAACTAATAGAGGTCCATTTGACTTACCCGAGGCAGAACAAGAGTTAACTGCTGGTTACCACACTGAGTATTCAGGTATTCACTTTGGTTTCTTCTATTTAGCTGAATATTTGAACTTGTTTATTGTTGGTGGTGTTGCATCGTTACTATTCCTAGGTGGATGGATGCCATTACATATACCAGGATGGGAAGGATTTAATGCAGTTATGGATTATATTCCATCAGTAATATGGTTCTTAGGTAAAGCAATAGCTGTTACATTTATAATAATATGGTTTAAATGGACATTCCCACGTTTGAGAATTGACCAACTATTGACACTAGAGTGGAAATATTTGCTACCAATAAACCTAGTTAACTTGGTACTAATGGTATTAGTAGTGGTTTACGGACTTCACTTCTAAACATTAATAATATATAGAGATTTAATAACCGAATAATACTCGTGAGTATGAGCGATAATTTTGGAAAAATAACACAAGTAATCGGACCAGTAGTCGATGTTGCCTTTGAAGGTGAAGGTAATAGTGTACCACCTATCTATGATGCTTTAAAGATTAAGCGTCCAGGTGAAACTGATCTGATGCTAGAGATTGAGCAACACATAGGTGAGAATACAGTTCGTTGCGTAGCAATGGATAGTACCGATGGTTTGCAGAGAGGTATGATTGCTGAGCGTGTAGGTACACCAATTGCTGTGCCTGTAGGTGAACAAGTAAAGGGTCGTCTGCTTAATGTAATAGGTGA